>SMDP01000062.1:0-6739 GCA_012911965.1 Geitlerinema sp. P-1104 | reverse complement strand
TGGGCGTTCAACTTGGCGAGAACCCCGGTCCCATTCTCAATCGCGCCCAACAGGTCAATGGGAATGGGGAGATCATCGGACTCAGCGCCCCCGAACTAACCTTTGTCGGCGGGACCATTGCTTTCGATGGCGGGGGAGTCTCCGGCGGGGCCGTCAGCTTGCGCGGCGATCGCATCTCCTTAGTGAACGGGGCCAACGTGCGATCGCTCACCGGGGGACCTGTCACCCTCGAAGCTGGACAAATTGAAATTTTAGAAGGGTCAACCGTCGCCTCCATCAATCCCGGTATCCCCCAGGGAGGTGACATTCGCCTCAACGCCCAAAATATCATCATTGGCGGCAGTCAACTCCCCTTCGCCACCGTCGAGAGCAACAATCTCGGTCCAGGACAAGGGGGCAATATCCTCATCAATGCCGACCGCTTCCGCCTCGCCGGTGCGGGCTATCTTCAGTCCCTCACCCTCGGCAGTGGAGACGGCGGTGACATTGATCTGCAAGTCCGCGAGTCCATAGACTTACAAGGACCCGGTTTTGCGGTTCTCAACGGTCTCGTCGCCGAAATTACCACCACCGGCGTCAACCCCAACCAGCGCACCACCGGCCTATTTTCCCTCACCGGCGGCGGTCGGGGGGGCGATATCCGCCTTGAGACCTCGGGAGACGTACAAGCCAGTGAAGGAGCCTTGATCCTAACCTCCGCCTTTGACAGCGCCGTCGGAGGCAATATCAACGTCAACATCGACGGTGATATGCGCTTGATTGGCTCAGCCTTGCTCAATATCACAGAGAACAACAGTCAGGCCAGCAGCGGCGATTTAAGCGTCAGGGCCAAGAATCTCTTCATGAGTCAAAGTAGCTTTCTCGTTGGCTTAACCACCAGCAGTCGTGACGGTGGCTCGATTGAGGTGATCACACAAGAGCGAGTGGAATTGACCGAATCACGGGGGGATGCCATCTTAGCGACAGCGATTCTCACTGGGTCAATTTTCGGGACTGGAAGCGCCGGTGATATTCGCGTGCAAACCCGTCAGTTATTCAATGAAGGGGGTGGGGTGATTGGCTCCAATTCCGGGACAGTGTTTATCGGCTTTGGCGGCCCCGGTGGTAATGTCACCATTGAGGCCAGCGAGTTGATTCAGGTGATTGGGACTGCTCCCGGAGGCCTCTTTACCAGTGGTCCGTCGACAACGAGCTTTACGAACTTTCCGGCGGGGGATTTAACCCTACAGACCGATCGCCTCGAAGTGGGAGATGGGGGGATTATTTCCACCGCCGCCACCGCTGGGGGAGATGGAGGGAGTTTGACCATTATCGCCAACGAAATGGAGATGTTTGGGCGATCGCCCCTGACCGGATTTCCCACCTTAGTCTCCGCCTCCTCGGGCCGGGAGGATTTAGGCCGCATTGCAACGGGAGATGGCGGCGATTTACGGCTGAATGTCAATCGCTTGCTGGTGCGTGATGGGGCCGTCTTAGACGTTCAGAGTTTTGGCTCTGGGAGTGCCGGAACCTTGGAGATTGAAAGTTCCGACATTCGTTTAGATCGAGGCGGTCGCCTCAATGCGGCAACGGTGTCCGGGTTGGGGGGGAATATTGAGGTGCGATCGCAGACCCTGCAACTGCGTAATGGTAGTAGTATCAACACCAATGCCGGAACGGCCGATGGCGGCAACATTCTCCTCGATACCAACACCCTGGTCGCCCTCGAAAATAGCGACATTACCGCCAACGCTCTAGAAGGTCGCGGCGGTCGAGTCAGCATCACCGCTGAGGGCATATTTGGCACAGAATTTCGGGAATTTCTCACCCCGGAAAGTGATATTACAGCCAGTTCCCAGCTCGGTCCCGAATTTAGTGGTGAGGTCGAGATTAATAGTCCCAATGTCAATCTCTCCGCCGCCTTACTGGACTTACCCAATCCCATTGCCAGTGCTCTGATTGCCTCAAGTTGTGACGCAGTGGGCAGTCGTTTTGTGGTCACCGGACGTGGTGGCCAGCCAGCAGACCCCCGCCAACCCCTGATAGGACAACGGCTATGGCAAGATTGGCGTGCCCTACCGGAATTGCCTTCAGAGAGCGCAGCCGGCCCCGCCCCCAACTCAAGACCCCAATTCGTTGAGGCCCAGGGTTGGCAGGTGAATGAGGCCGGAATGCCGGTGCTGATTGGCGCAACGCCGCCCTCCTGGCCCTCACAATCCGGCTGTCAATAATGGTGATACCATTTTCGAACAATCATGCCGCAGATGGCCGTAGGGGCAAACGGCTGTTCGCCCTCTCCCACTGTCCATGTATAGCAATCGGAAATAGTCTTAGGACAGTCGGGGGACTGATGGCCCTAAGTCTCCTGGAGGTGGGGCCAACCCTGGCCCAGATTGAGCCGGATCAGACCTTATCTGGGCCATCGCGATCGCTGCGTCAGGGCAATCAGATCCGCATTGACGGGGGAACCGTCGCCAATGACACCTTATTTCATAGTTTTCGGGAGTTTTCCATTCCCGAATCCCTTGAAGTTCATATCAATAATGACCCCGGCATTGCCAGGATTATGACCCGAGTCACTGGCTCAATGCCGTCTCAAATTGATGGACAACTCGGGGCCAACGGAACGGCTGATTTGATTGTCATCAACCCCAATGGGATTCAGTTTGGAGAAACGGCGCGGTTATCCCTAGGGGGGAGTTTTTTGGCCACAACAGCCTCGGACATTCAGTTTGCCGATGGCAGCAGTTGGGGGACAACCTCTTCTCAAGATGCCCCCCTATTGACTCTCTCGGTTCCCATGGGCCTCCAGTTTGGCGACACCCCTGGGGCGATTGTCAATCGGTCTCAGGCCCGGGATAACCAGGGAGCAGTGCGAGGCTTAGAGGCGGCACAACTGAGCCTGTTGGGGGGACCAGTCCAGGTGGCGGGGGGACAGGTCCGTTCACCCCAAACCGTAGAATTGGGCAGTTTTGGCCCTGGAACCTTTGTCAATCTCGATGGCCAGGGACGGGTGGCGGCTGTGACGGCGACATCTTTCGGCCCGATTGAATTGACTCAGGGAGCCTTCCTGGGGGGAGGGGAAATTCGCCTACTGGGCGATCGCCTATGGATGAGCGAAGGGTCGCAGTTGTTCTCGGAGGCAGTCTCTGAGGGGGTCTTGCCGGGGACTGGGGCGATCGCGATCAAGATGCAAACGGGGGTTGACCTAGAAAGTGGGTCTCGTATCCTCTCCCTAAATGGCCCCGAGGTACGGATTCAGACCCAACAGTTTAGCCTCAGGGATAACGCTACCGTGGTCAGTCACGTCAATGATGGCAGTCGGGGAGGGGATATTACTCTTGAAGCCAGTCAGGGAATCACCCTAACCGGCAGCGGCTTTGAGCAGTTCAGTCAGTATTTAGCCGTCATGGCTGGTGCGGGCCTGCAACCGGACGATGTGATTACGGGCATCTTTTCCAGGGCTGTGTCTGGTAATGCTGGGGACATTCGCCTGATGACTGATGGCAATCTAACCCTCCAGCACGGTTCTATTATCAATCAAGCGGTGTTTGAGTCGGCCCAAGGGGGAGACCTCACCGTTGACATCAGCGGAACCTTAGATTTCCAGGAGTCCGGTATTTTGAACCTCACCCTTCCCAATAGTCAGGGGTCAGTTGGGGGTATCAACATCAACACTGAGAATTTAAGCCTTCGTGACGGGGGAATCATTGCTGGTGTGACCTTTGGCGAGGGCAACAGCGGTCAGATCACGATTGAGGCCAAGGAGAGGATTGACCTGATGAATACTCGTGTGGATGCCTTCACTCCCACCGGAATTTTCAGCAACTCGTTCTTAGGAACTGGGACTGCCGGTGATATTAATCTCGTCACCACTCATTTGAGGGGTCTATCTGGTGGCACAATCTCCTCCAACAGCGGCGGATTTTTAGGCAATGTGGTGGTCACAGAAGGCGGGTTGGGAGGAAATATCACTATTGAGGCCCAGGAATCCCTGTACCTGACAGGACTATCTGAGGATGGAACCTTTGGAAGTGGCATTAGTACCGCCACCTTTGGCCGCTTTCCCTCGGGTGATGTGATCATCAACAGCCCTCGTATAATTACCCAAGATGGGGGCGGTTTATCCACGGAAACCTTTGGACCGGCTGATGCAGGAAGCTTAGAGATCACAGCCAACGAGATTCACCTATTGGGCCAATCGCCCATTACAGGATCTCCTAGCGGCTTCACCTCAACCTCAGGCCGTCGAGAGATTCGCCCAGACGCAACGGGGTCTGGTGGAGATATCCGCGTTCGGAGCGATCGCATTGTCCTCCGGGATGGGGCCATGTTCAATGTCCGCAGTTTCGGCCAGGGTGCGGCCGGGAACTTAGAGGTCACAGCCCGTGAGATTCTGTTAGATACCGACAGTGCCTTTAATGCCGAGACTTTATCTGGACCTGGGGGAGATATTCAAGTGCGATCGCAGATCCTACAACTACGCAATGGCAGTAGTATCAATACCAATGCTGGAACCGCTGACGGGGGGAATATCAGCCTCATCACGGACATCCTCGTGGCCCGAGACAACAGTAATATCAGTGCCAACGCTCTCGAAGGTCGCGGTGGACAAGTTCGCATCACCGCTGAAGGCATTTTCGGCATTGAATTTCGCGAATCGCCAACAGACCAAAGTGATATCACCGCCAGTTCCCTTCTCGGTCCTGAGTTTAGTGGCGACGTCAGCATCAACAGTCCAGATATCAACTTCAGCGCCGCCTTGATGTCTCTACCGGACCCCCTGACCTCCTTAGTGATGTTATCCAATTGCAGCACGGGAGACAGCCGCTTTATCGTCACGGGCCAGCGAGGATTACCCCAGACCCCCTGGACCCCGGCAACTGACCACATTGTTTGGGAAGACCTACAAGTTCCGCCGGCCCCAACTGAAGCAACCGAAGCACCTGCACCACCGCCACAGCTACCCCCAACTCCCGAACGGCGATTGGTGGAAGCGGAGGCCCTAGAATTCGACGACCAAGGAACTCCCCAGCTTGTCGGCGAGCGACTGCCTCGATCGAGTTTCCTGATTCCGGCGAATCGCGAGCGTTAAGGTCTATAACTGTTTAAAATGGGCGGTACTGGGATTGAACCAGTGACATCCTGCTTGTAAGGCAGGCGCTCTACCGCTGAGCTAACCGCCCCCAGAGGGGATGTTGCGCAGTTGATGCCTGTAAGTCATCATTTGAGCAACGGCTTACTATCATACCAGACTTTCGGTGCGATCGATCTCCATTTCGGAAGTTTTTTTAATCTAATCCTCAAAAATAAACAAACTGAAATGAGTAAACAATGGGATAAAGCTTTTACTAAAAAAGAAATAGGTTAATTCATAAGTCAATGCAAACAGTACAGATGCTACTCCGGGCGACCACAAGGATACGCCCCTACCCTGTTCCCTATTCCCTGTTCCCTGTTCCCTATCCCCCCCATGACCATCTTTGAATCCATTCTCCTGGGAATCATTCAAGGCATTTTTATGTTCTTCCCAGTCAGTTCCACCAGTCATCTGGTGTTAACCCAACATTGGCTAATTCAGCGGGGGTCCAGTTTACCCTCACCCGAAAGTTCCGAGATGATTTTGTTCGATTTAATCGTCCATGTGGGGACTCTGATTTCCATTGCTGTCGTCTTTCGCCGTAGTCTCAGCCGTTTTCTGGCTCATGTGTGGCAGGATCTGCGTCAATTGTTGTCCGAGTGGCGATCGCGACAGGGCAATATCAAGGGGTTAACGTCTTTACTGGTTCCCACTGATGGGGGGTCGGGCGATCGCCTCTATCTGCGTCTGGCCATTCTTGGCTTGCTGTCGGTGTTCGTCACCGGCTTAATTGGCTTTCCCCTGCGATCGCTGTTTAAGGAAATCTTCGCTCATCCCCTAGCTATTTCCGTCACCCTAACCATCACCGGCATCCTACTCTGGTACACTGATCGCAAGTTACGCCAACCGCGAGGCTTACGACAAATCACCCCCTGGGTTGCTACGGTCATCGGTATTGGCCAAGGACTGGCCCTGATGCCCGGCCTCAGCCGCAGTGGGATGACCATTTCCTTTGCCTTATTTGTGGGCTTAAAGCGACAATGGTCCGCTGAATATAGCTTTTTTATTGCCTTCCCCACCATTCTCGGGGCAACAGCGTTACAACTGATTGAAGTCTTACAGGCGGACTCACTCACCCTCGAATTTCTGCCCCTGTTTATCGGATTCCTGGTGGCCGCTGTTGTGGGAATTGTCGCCTTACAAATTGTTCTCAATTTTCTCTACAAAGCCCGATTCCGCTATTTTTCCTATTATCTCTGGGTCTTAGCGATTATCGTGGCTTGGGGGGCCATTAGCGGGCAATTTACTGTTGTCTGAACTGTTGTCTAATCTGGAACCTTCTGGAAATCTCTATTAAAACAACAACGACACCCAGACCAGTCGGACGAGTGATTTCCCCATATTTGTTAAGACTATCTGGAGGCACAGCTAAAACAATCTCTCGAAGACGATTGTGCTGCGTTGCTCCCAGTCAACTAAGTGGAGGAAGTTTCAGTCGCTTGGGCGGATGTCGTTGTGTTTTGGAGTTGGACAGATGTTAGAGTTAACAGCGTATTTACCTCGTTTGCTAATGTGGACTGCGCTGTGCTTATCTGCCGTGAAGCCTGCTTCCGGCTTCTGATTACTACTATAGGAAACCTAACTTAGAAGTGCAAGCCTATTTAATGAAACGTTACAGTT
>SMDP01000619.1 GCA_012911965.1 Geitlerinema sp. P-1104 | reverse complement strand
TGCCAGTTTCCTTCCCCAAATTCCAAGTTGCCCCAGTTGCGCGCGGTTTGTAGGCAGTTTAGGGGGAACAGTTGCGGAGTCCAGATGCCCAGGGCGTTGGTATAGCAGCGGATGGCTTGTTGCAGGTTCTCAGCGCGATCGCCCGTGGGCAAGTCTGAGTAGGCATTCCCCAGGTTGTTTTGGGTCATTGCCCAATCTAAGGGTGCGCGCTCGGGAGTCCAGAAGCGCAGGGCATTGTGATAGCAGGTGATGGCTTGTTGCAGGTTCTCGGCGCGATCGCCCGTGGGCAGTTTCTGGTAGGCAGTCCCCAGGTTATTTTGGGTCATTGCCCAATCTAAGGGTGTCGTCTCGGGAGTCCGGAAGCGCAGGGCGTTGGTATAGCAGGTGATGGCTTGTTGCAGGTTCTCGGCGCGATCGCCCGTGGGCAAGTCTGAGTAGGCATTCCCCAGGTTAGTTTGGGTTTGCGCCCATTTGTCGGGAAGGCGATCATAAGGTCGGGCGTCCAGGACAATTTCATAGAGTAGAATCGCCATGGCGACATTCTGCTCTCGACGACCTCGGGGATAATTTTGCAGACTAATGGCGAGATTTTCAATCACCCCCACCAAGCCATCCAGCCTCTCTTGATTGGCTGATTCCGCCGCCTGCTGAAGAAATTGTTGGGCTGCCTCGGCTAAGTTGGGGTCAACTCCTCCTCCCCGTTGATCCAATTCCCTATACACCGCCTCAGCGCCGCCGCTCACTTCGGCTTGCAGTAAAATACGCAGAAGTGGCAGTGCGTCAGTCTTAGAGGCAACCGTTCCCGTCTGCAACACCTGTTGCACCTGTTCCCGTCCCTCTTGGGCAATCTGCAAACATCCCTGCAAGGTGCGCCAAAACTGCCGTGAACTGAGTTCCCCATCCTCCAGGGGCAAATCCGCTTCTAAGCGCACTTCCCCATCCCTGGGGTCTCGTTGCCAACGCACCAGTTTATCCTGTTGCCATCCTAGATGCAGTAAGCATTGCAACGCGGCTTCGTAGTGGGGATGGTCTGAGGGGAGGGTCAACAGTTGCGGCAGAACCATCTTGACAAATTCGCCATCTTCCTCTAGGGAAATCAAAACCGTCAACCCCTGCCGCTGTACCTGAAGCTGTTGTGTTTGACCATCAGCCTGGTAGTCCCAGTTTTGCTG
>SMDP01000618.1 GCA_012911965.1 Geitlerinema sp. P-1104 | reverse complement strand
GATGGCGATGTGGTGGCGTTGAAACAGGGGGCGACTCCGGTGGATTTTGCCTATCGCATCCATACGGAAGTGGGGAATCACTGCGCCGGGGCGAAAGTGGATGGGCGGATTGTACCGTTGGATAGTCGCTTGCACAATGGCAGTATTGTGGAGATTATCACGCAAAAGAACAGTCATCCCAGTTTGGATTGGCTCAACTTTGTGATGACACCCAGCGCCCGCAACCGGATTCGTCAATGGTACAAGCGATCGCACCGGGATGAGAATGTGGCCCGGGGCCGGGAGATGTTAGAGAAGGAGTTGGGTAAAAGTGGCTTTGAGGCGTTGCTGAAGTCGGAACCGATGAAGACGGTGGCTGAACGCTGTAATTATCACAGTGTGGAGGATTTGTTGGCGGCGGTTGGCTATGGTGAGGTGACGCTGAATCAGGTGGTGAATCGTCTGCAAGATACGGTGAAGGTGCAACAAACGCCGCCGGAGGTGACGAGTTTCGACCAAGCCACAGTATCGTTGCTGAATAAGGCGATTCCGGATCAGTCGAAGTCCAATGGTAAGTTTCCCATTGCGGGGATTGAGGGGATGGTGTACCATCTCGCGGGCTGTTGCAAGCCGGTGCCGGGTGAGGGCATTATTGGGGTGGTGACTCGGGGCGATCGGGGTATCTCGATTCACAATCAGCATTGCAGTAATGTCAGTTCGGTTCCGGGGGAACGCCTGGTTCCGGTGAGTTGGAACAATCAGGAGGACACCAGCCGCCCGCCGACGTATCCGGTGGACATTTCCATTGAGGTGTTAGATCGGGTGGGGGTTCTCAATGATATTTTGTCTCGTCTGAAGGACAATAATATTAATGTGCATAGTGCCCAGGTGCGGACGACGGAAGGGAAACCGGCGATGATTGATTTGGGGATTGGGATTCGGGATCTCGGGCAGTTGGATCGCACCTTTGCGCAAATCCGCCAGATGAGTGATGTGTTGAATATGCGTCGTCTTCAAGAGGGACGTGTGTCGTAGGGAGTTTGCGCGAGGGGGGAGCTGTTTGAGCGAGTTTTGCAAAAAAATGGCTGAACCCCTCATGGGGACTGGGTTTTAGGGGTTGCAGTACATTGTAAGTGTCGCGCAAATTCGCGATGTCTGTCTGGGAAAGGATTTTGGAGGTTTTTGATATGCAAGGG
>SMDP01000617.1 GCA_012911965.1 Geitlerinema sp. P-1104 | reverse complement strand
CAAATGATGCGTTCCGGCAAGTTTGAATCGATAGGCTTGGGTCAAAACCTCTCCTGATGCCGGGACGCATCCTACCATCTCCTGCCTGTTCCCTGTTCCCTGTTCCCTTCTTCTCCCCATGCCCCACCTCTATCAGCCTCACTATAAGCCCAATCAACTCATCTGCGGAACGGGGACTACTGCGATTGTCAGCGGTTGGACTGTCAAAGAGGCGATCGCCAAACATCTTCAACCCCAAGACTACGCCGTTATTGGACAACTTTACAGTCCCACTCGTGGCATTAGCGTCCTGGTTCGCAATCTGTTACTGAACCCCCAAGTGCGTCATCTCATTATCGTTGATGCCACCCGAGAAGACCGTAATGCCGGGAGTGGTCGTTGTCTGGCAGACTTCTTCGCCCAGGGA
Source organism: Geitlerinema sp. P-1104 (assembly GCA_012911965.1). Classification (GTDB taxonomy): domain Bacteria; phylum Cyanobacteriota; class Cyanobacteriia; order Cyanobacteriales; family Geitlerinemataceae; genus Sodalinema. The sequence continues at coordinate 770 of SMDP01000617.1, read as the reverse complement.
GTGCGTCTCGGACAAACAGAGAGTGGCCGGGATTGCTGGGTGATTAATTCCCCCATTGTTGGCTATTTAGATGCCGAACTGCCCCTAGAGGCGATCGCAGCCCTACGGGAGTCTATCACCTGTCATCGAGTCGAGGATGTCAAATCAGCCCTTCATCTCGTCGGGGCGATCGCCCAACAGCCCTCCCCTAAACCCTGGGGTGTTCCCCAACGTTTCCCCGAGGCGATCGTCGAATCTTCCCTGAAACCGGGACGACGCTATGGCCATCGCATCGAAGGGCGAACCATCGCCGAAACTTGGGTTAAGCTGATTCACCGCATCCGTCGCACGGGAACCCTGCGTAATACCCAACATGATAGCCAGTGGCAGGAACTGATTAACCTGATGGCGATCGTTACCGACGAACCCCCCGAGTTTTGTTTCCCCGATCCCAACTATCTACCCGTCTCTCAGGACTTTGTCGCCGACTATATTGGTCAAATCCAGGATGATGCAGTGTCAGAAGATGGGGTGAAATACACCTATGGCCAGCGGCTGCGATCGTGGTTTGGCGTTGACCAAATCCAACAAGTCATCCAACAACTTAGCGACAATCCCGACTCCGCCCGTGCGGTGATGTCCCTCTGGGATGCCCGACAAGATGGCCAAGCCAACGGAAGTCCTCCCTGTCTCAATCATATTTGGACCCGAATTGTGGACGGAGAATTGTCTCTAACCGCCACCTTTCGCAGCAATGATATGTTTGGGGCTTGGGTGGCAAATGCCATGGG
>SMDP01000616.1 GCA_012911965.1 Geitlerinema sp. P-1104 | reverse complement strand
GGTTCGACGGTTCCGCCGAAGAAGGTCCATTGTCCGGGATAGACGATGGTGGGGATGTCATCTCGTAGTTGCATGAGATAGCGACCGTTTTGATGGAGAATGGCGATCGCAACTTCTTTAACCATGAATCAGATAGGACGAAAGTGAGAAAATCCCCTCATTTTCCTCGTCTCCCTCTCCCTCGTTCCCTCGTTCCTTGGCTCTGCCAAGGAATGCTCTGGGGGAGGCTCTGCCTCCTAGTCAGGCGGCAGAGCCGCTGGGGAGTCATGACAGGGTAGAACCCTGTCACGAGGGACGGGACAAGGGAGATGAGGGAGAGAGGTTATTGGGGAGTTCGTTGCTGTTCTTGTAGATAGAGTTCCCCGTAATCCTGTTGATTGATGACAATTTCTCGCTGTTCCAGGGTTCCTTGCACTCGTAGCGACTGGCCCGCCTCGGGAACCTCCTCCTCAGAGATGACCCAGATTTCCCCAGACTCATCTTGCAACAGATAGGCTCCCCCGTCCAATAGGGGAGCGCGATCGCCCACGACCCCCTCTACCGTGACCTCATTCCCCACCTGCTCCTGAGAGAGTGTTCCCAGAGGTGTGACGTCAACCCCAATATCTAACGGGGTGTCACAGCCATTCAGGAGGAACAACCCCGAGAGCAGGGGAATTAAAGAGCGATTAAAACGAGGCAGAAATGATACGGTAGTGACGGTCAATCGCACAATACTCCCTGGCTCAATGGATACGACTCGTATTTTAGACGGTAAAGCTCTCGCCAAGACAGTACAATCTCGACTGCGATCGCAAATCGAGGCGGTTCTTCCCCAGCGTAACCGTCCCCCTGGACTGGCGGTCATCCGTGTCGGAGATGACCCCGCCAGTGCTGTCTATGTCCGCAATAAGGAACGAGCCTGTGAACGAGTGGGAATTGCCTCCTTTGGCCAACATTTCCCCGCCACGGCGACAGCGGCGGAGATTTCTGCCAAAATCCAGGAGCTAAACCAAGATGAACGAGTCGATGGGATTCTCCTACAACTCCCCCTCCCGGCTCATTTAGATGCAGTGGCCCTACTGCTACAACTCGACCCCGACAAAGACGCAGACGGACTCCATCCCATCAATCTCGGTCGTCTGACGCGGGGGGAAGCGGGCCTGAGAAGTTGCACCCCCGCTGGCGTGATGGAAGTCCTCA
>SMDP01000615.1 GCA_012911965.1 Geitlerinema sp. P-1104 | reverse complement strand
TGGGGAGTTGTTCAATCTCAGTCCAGGTCAGGTAAGCAAAAAAACGCTCTGGAGGGATGAAGTTGTGCATGAGCGATACGTCGGGGAACTATGGGTGGATTTAGCGTTGGGGGTAATTTCTAAGGGGGTGACCTCTTCAGCTTCAGGACAACCGGCTGATGTTGGCGGTGCTTGACGTATTTTTGGCTATGCCTAAGGCGCGAGATGTCGCTGTATCACGGGAGCAGGGCAGTTGAATGGTCACTGTTGTTCCTCGTCCTAATTCCGATTCACAGTAGAGGTTACCTCGATGTTTTTCAACAATAATTTGATAACTCATCGAGAGTCCTAAGCCTGTGCCTGACCCAACCGGTTTTGTTGAGAAAAAGGGGTCAAAAATACGCTTGCAGACCTCTGTACTCATCCCGACTCCATTGTCTTTGATTTTGATGCTGACGTGATGATCTTGGGTTACTTCAGTTGCAATGGTAATGGTTAGGGACTCATTTAGGCTGAGGTCACGAGAGCGATCATCTTTACTGCCCAAGGCATCGATCGCATTATTCAAAACATTCAAAAAGACTTGATTCAATTCCGAGGGATAGCAGTGAACTTTGGGAATGTCTCCGTAGTTTTTAATGACTTGAATGGCTTGGCGATTAGTTTGGGATTTGAGTCGAGATTGTAAGACCATCAAGGTGCTATCAAGTCCTTCGTGGAGATTAACGGTTTTGGTCTCTGATTCATCTAAACGGGCAAAGTTACGCAGGCTTAAGACGATATTACGAATGCGCTCAGCACCAGAGTTCATCGATTCTAAAATGCGCTGAATGTCGTCAACCAAGTAGTTGATGTCAATGCTATCTGCCAGTTCTCGGATAGAAGCTTTGGGATTTGGATAGGCATTTTTGTAAGCATTTAATAGACTGATCAAGTCACTAATATATTCTTTGGTATAGCGGATATTACCAAAAATAAAGCTAATAGGATTGTTGATTTCATGGGCGACTCCGGCGACCAGTTGCCCTAAGCTAGACATTTTTTCGGTGTGAACGAGTTGGGCTTGGGTTCGTTGTAATTGAGAGAGGGTGGTTTGGAGTTCGGCGGTCCGTTGAACGACTTGATTTTCTAGGGTTTGGTTATAGTCAGCTAAGAGCTTTTGGGCTTCTTTGCGTTCGCGAATGTCTTGGAACGCCACAATAACGGTAT
>SMDP01000614.1 GCA_012911965.1 Geitlerinema sp. P-1104 | reverse complement strand
CGGGATTTAATCTGGGGTGAAAAAAGTCCCTCAATCGTGGCCATGGCCATTAACCTGACCCTATCCCTCGCCACCCTAGGACTAGGAATCTTGACCTGGAATCATCAATTTTTAGAGCGAGAGGAAGGTTCATTTCTTTTTAGCATCGGCATTTTAATTCTCTTCGGTTGGTTAGCCAGCTACAGTGTGCTAGTGCAATGTCTCACCGCCAGCAAACATCAATGGGTCATGAGACTGGCGTTAGTCCTGTTAATCCTTGGCCCTCCCATCTTAATGGTGTTATTCGAATCATGGCAGCCCAATACTCTTGATAGCTGGCCGTTGTTCGTCTTTGGGGCCAGTCCCTGGCTGGCGGAGTCTCCCGAGCTATGGACGAAAGCGCTTCAGTTTCTGTTGGCTCAAGCCTTGGGCATTGGACTGATGGTCAGTCTGTTCACCTATGAACTTCGACGGGTTGGCCAGTCAGACTTGAAACGACTGATGAGTGATTCCCCAGCGCCAGCCTTGAAAAAAGAGCTTAAAGGGAGTTAAACCAATAAATTTTCCATGATTCTTTAGCTTTGGATGTTCGCTGATCCCCACTCTTGAGTTACTGAGACCCACAGGGGCGATCGCGCCGTTGGGGACGACCCAACCACAACCGGCCATCAGCCGTATGTTGAATCCCTTGGGCCTCCTGAATCGGTTGTCCCAATTGCCAACCCTCAGACGTCTCAGAGCCATTCGAGGGAGTCTCAGGGGGGGAGGCGGTGGGATCAGTCCCCTCCCCCCTCACAACCCCCAGCAGAGAATACCGCCCTGCTGAAGCATCAAAGGGAGTTTCCGGTAAACCCCCGGTTCCCGTCACCGTAAACTGTCCCGCCGCCGTTGTCCGAGTTAGACAACTATCGGCCACGAGCTGATCGACCGGGATAAACTCACTGGCCAACTCCACCAGAGACGAGTCCAGTTGCGTGTCTGGACTGGCAATTTCCACCAAACCACTAAACTCCGCTCCCCGTTCCGAACTGGCCGTAATATCACTTTCATCGGTGAGGCGATCGCGCACCCGAGTCCCAAACACCCCTTGGGCCGCAATTTGCACCTGTCCCCCCGCCCCCTCCTGAGCATTAGCCGTAATATCACTATTGCCCAACGCCAACAGGGTCGCCGTATCAATCTGAATATTCCCTCCCGTGGCCGCACCCAG
>SMDP01000613.1 GCA_012911965.1 Geitlerinema sp. P-1104 | reverse complement strand
CAATCGCTGCGGTTGCACATAGGGTTTGTACCACGTCGCATCGGGAATCAGCACCGTCTCCGCCTCTCGCAACGATTCCGCCGCCGTCAACAGGGGAATTGAGAGGCCCCCCTCCGTCGTTTCCAGAGCCAATTGTGCCTCTAAGCGTTGCAACACCGTCAACACCTGGGGAATTTCCAGCGTCGTTAACGGCGTTTCCCCGAACTCAGCGGCTAACTCCTGCAAAAACTCTTGATAATCGGCAACTGTCGGCGTTTCCCGAACTCCCAGCAACGGATAGAGCAAATCAAGTCCCAACTCTGGGAAGCCGTCTAGGGAAATCTCAACCCGTCGCGAACCAAAGAAGGGAACCGCTTGGGTGAAACAGTGGCGGGGTTTCCAAAACCGTTGCGTTCCCTCATCCCAGATACAACAGCGATCTGCAAAACGGGCCTGAAGTTGCGGCGAATGGCTTTGCTGGCGGTGGCGGGAGTTGTTGAAATAACGATAGAGATAGCCATAGATGGCCTTGGCGGAGTCGAACACCTTGGCGGTGGGATTGGCTTGCTCGGGGTGGGTGAACCACTGTTGCCAGAGGGTTACAATTCCATCGAGGCGATCGCACACCTGTTCAAATGTCACCTTTTCAAAGCCTAATGCCATTTGAATCTTGTTGGAAACCTCATTCTGGCGATAGAGAACTAAGGGTTTTGAGGTAATCGCCAACGTCGCTTCCTCTTCCCAACAAACCTCTCGCGGTTGAAACAGTCGAGATGGAGGAATCGGTGCTGCGGCGTAGGCTTGCAACCGCTCGGGATTGCGTTCCACCGGGAGCCAGCAACGTTCTCGCAACACATCCGCCAGAGATTTATTGTCAGTGGTAACAGGAGTTTCCTGTAAATCTGACCAATTTTCTAGGAGATAGTGCCAAAGTTGTTGCAACAGGGGGTAACTGGCGTCTAAATTTTGAGGGTTGCTGCTGTCAAGACATTGATCTAATGCGGTGAGCCAATCCGTGGCACTGACCTTGTCTTGCAGTCCTAACTGAGACAAGAAATTCAGCCATTTTTGGGGATTATCCTGATAAAAATTGAGATCGGGGAAGTGGATGCGATCGCCAAAAATCTCCTCTAAGAATCGCTGTTCAGGATGATATAAATCCCTCGCTGCTCGCAACCGTCCATCTTCACAGCGAATCAAACGAGCCTGTTGCA
>SMDP01000612.1 GCA_012911965.1 Geitlerinema sp. P-1104 | reverse complement strand
TTCTTCGCCGCTAGTAAATCTCGGAGTTTATAATAGTTGATTCCCGGACGTTCTGAAGTTAGGTCTAACTGGTCAATGCTGGGTAAGGTTTCACGACGCGGTTGAACCGCATCAAGTACCTGTTGAGCCGTCCAGCGTTCCTTGGGATTTTTCGCAAAACATCCCTTCAGAATTGTTAAAAACTCATCCGATAATCCCTCGGGAAACTCGGGGTCTTGCATCAATACCTTGGTTGTTAACTGCGGTATTGTTGTCGCCGCAAAGGGATGTGTCCCCGTCAGCATCTCTTGCAGTAAAATTCCTAGAGACCATACATCCCAGGCTGGACGAATTTCACCTTTATAAGACTCTGGGGACATATAGGCATAGCTCCCCATGATGTGGACAGTTCGAGCGTAACTCCGATTTCCTAAATTCCGAATTAAGCCAAAGTCCGAGACTTTCCAATGACCATTGACCCAGAGAATGTTTCCGGGTTTGAGGTCACAATGAACTTTATGATGACGGTGTAGATGGTTTAACCCTGCTGCCACTTCACGAATGGTTGTTACGATTTCTTTGCGAGAAAGTTTTCCCTGTTCCAGTCGGTTTTGTAGGGAAGACTCTGCCTGCTCCATAACTAAATATAACCGCTCTGTTTTCTTCTTTTTATCATTAAATTGCCATTCCCCGGCGGTATGGGAGCGAATCAGATGCGGATGGTCGAGGCGGGTGGCTTCTATCAACTCGATGAGTTGTTCGTTGTCGTTATTATCAAATATTTTAACCGCAACCTGTCGCAAGAGTTTATCTTTAACCACTTCATCGGTCAGATAGACAACGCCAAATTCTCCCGCCCCCAAGAGTTCTCGGAGATGGTATTTGTTTTCAATGACGACTCCTTCTAGTTTATAAAGAAACGGGTTCATGATTCTCACCTGGGAGTAGAGGACGGCTGGGGGGATTGCGATATATCCAGGTTAGACGATTTGGGGGAGGGGTTCTATGGAAGTTACATGGAAGTTACATGGAATTGTTCGGGTGGGTGGATTGGCTGACGACTGGGGTCGAATACTAGACACCGGGGAAACTCGGTGTCACACCCTTGAGTCACACCCTTGGTGGGATTAAGACACCCGGTGTCTCCAAAGACACCGAGTGTCTGACTCCGACCAACTCACCCCGCCCCGAGTTTGGAAACCCCGACGACTCGGAC
>SMDP01000611.1 GCA_012911965.1 Geitlerinema sp. P-1104 | reverse complement strand
GCTTGCGTCATGGCTTGACTCAGGACTGGGTTGGCAGCTATTGCCGGCGAGCGATCGCCCAGAAATTATCGTATTTTGGGATGAGAGAGGTCAAAAGACACCCGGTCAAATACCCGAGTGGGTCAAGCCGGGGATGCCCTCCCCTGAGGTATCTCAGAGGGAGTATGACGGGGCGCTAGATGAATCTATTTCCGCATATGGGACGGTAGCTCAATATTGGGCAGAAGTGGCCGCAAATCATCGAACGAGATGGGACCATATTTGAGAATTGTAGGGCGATCGAGGGTGCAATCTACCATCGTTCCCCCACGGGCATATTTTGAGGGACCTCCATCGACAATTAGGGGAACCTCGCCCTCAAAAAGCTGCATCGCCGAACGAGCGTTCGTGGCTTTGAGATCCGTTGAGAGACTCGCTGAACCCCCCGCCAGGATGAGGGAGGTTGATTCAACCAGTTTTTGCACAAACTCATCCGGGCAACAGACAAGGAGCGAGGGATAGCCAGCGGTGACAGGGGCGGGGGCTTTATCGGTTTTCGGCAGAATTAAGGTCAGCGGGGCAGGAAATTGTTGCAGCAGCAGATCAGCATCGGCGTTAATGTGGGCTAGGGGGGCAAGGCGATCGCGTGTCGAAAAGACAGCGAGGGGATTGGGGGATGACCACCGTTTCAACTGGTGAATCCGGGCGACAGCATTGGCATTTTCCCCATCACAGACAAAGGCATAGGTTGTAGCCGTCGGAATAATCACAACCTCTCCCTGTTCCAATAATTGCAAAATTTGAGGAATCGCTTGCATGGGATTGGTTAGGGTTTGAGTTGACATGAAAAAATTCCGCCATCACTAAAAGTCATGATTTCATTATAAAGCAAAATCCCAGGGTTCAGTTACTTAACTAAACCTTAAGAATCCGGGAGATTACAAACGTTTGTATCTGAAGAGGGTTGTAGTTTTATAACATCTCAAGAATCGCGACAATGGCTCATCTCACCTCAAATCTAGTCTTCATGTTTCATCCCTCCTGACTCGATAACGTGGCCTCAATCTTCTCCTCCGCCTCCAGAGAAATCTCTCGCAACCCATCCAACATCTCTCGCTTCGCCGAAGGCCAACGTCCCCGTTGATGGGCCTCAATCAGTCGTTCCGCCATATCCCGTAACGCCCAGGGATTCTTCTGTCGCACAAACTCCTGAACCGC
>SMDP01000610.1 GCA_012911965.1 Geitlerinema sp. P-1104 | reverse complement strand
TCAGGGATTGCTGCCCCCGCCTATGCCGGGATTCCCTTAACCCATCGTCAATACAGTTCCTCCGTCACCTTCGTCACCGGCCATGAGATGGTGGAGAAGTATCGGCCCGATGTGAACTGGGAGGCGATCGCCCAAGGTTCAGAAACTATCGTCATCTATATGGGAGTGCGTAATCTCCCCAATATCATCGAGAAGCTTCTTAAGGCTGGACGAGAGCCAGAAACCCCCATCGCTCTGATTCGTTGGGGAACCCGTCGTGATCAAGAAGAACTCATTGGCTCCCTTGGTTCCATCGTTGAACAAGTTGAACAAACCGGCTTTGAAGCCCCAGCCGTAGCGGTCGTAGGGGCCGTCGTCAACCTTCAACCCAGTCTCTCTCGGGGCTGTCCCCAACCCCTCCCCCAATGATAGCAACGCGATCGCGATTTTCCAGAGGGGAAGACGGCGATCGCTACCAGAGTGACGTGACCCGATGAGGGTTAACGAGCGGGAACCGCTTGAGTCTGGGGACTCCAAGTACTGAACCGCTCCGTTTCCACCATTGGCTCAAAGCCACGAGTCAACGTCGTGATTTTTGCCTGTTTGGCTTGCAGCACCTGAATAAGAAATTCCAGAGCTTTTCTAGGATTCCCTGCACCGCAAAAAAACAGATCCGCTGCAAAATAGCCATGCTCAGGCCAGGTGTGCAGAGCAATATGAGACTCTGCTAAGGTAGCCGTCGCAGTTACCCCGTGGGGGCTGAACTGGTGTACACATAAATCAATCAGCGTTGCTCCTCCGACTGAAACCGCATCCATGAGTGCCCCACGAATACACTCGGGGTCATTGAGCAACTCAGCGGGGGATTCCCAGGCATCAACGACCAGATGGGTTCCGATTGCTTTCATTTATCGACAATGCTCCGTAAAAACAAACCATCTTACTTCTAGCATAAATTCCCAAAACCCGGAGAGTTTTCCAGTGTTTTAGCGAGTTTTTTGAATCAGTTTTTTGAATCAGTTTTTTCAGTTAAGTCTCGGCTCAACCTCCAGCCTCATCGGGACTCAAGGGCATGATCCGTCAAATCACGTAAACCTCTTGCTCGCGTGGAAGCCCCGTGTCTTTAGACCGGGGAGGAAACGCGACAGGGGGACTTGAGTCCCCGTCAATGTTTCAAGCATAGGCGTAACCATCCTTTCTGTGAATGGGTTTGCAGTATT
>SMDP01000061.1:8824-20791 GCA_012911965.1 Geitlerinema sp. P-1104 | reverse complement strand
GCCCAAATGATGCGTTCCGGCTGGTAGGGGCAAAAAATTTTTCGCCCTTACAATCGATAGGCTTAGGTTAAAACCCCTACTGATGCCGGGACGCATCCTACCATCTCTTGCCTGTTGCCTGTTGCCTGTTGCCTGTTGCCTTCTTCCCCCAAACTACAGTGGAGAACCGGAGTATAATAGACCTGTTTGAGGAACTCGATCCCTCAACACGCTGTTCTCGAGGTTGAACGCTTCCACTGTGGAACTTTCTTGCAAAAGCGAATACGCCCTACTGGCCTTAATTGAACTCGCCGTTCATCATAGTAAAGGGGAACCCCTCCAAATTCGGCAAATTGCTGCCCAGCAGGGGATTCCCGATCGCTATCTTGAACAACTCCTGGCAACCTTGCGGCGAGGAGGACTGGTGCGATCGCAGCGAGGGGCCAAAGGGGGCTATCACCTGGCTCGGGAGCCTTGGAATATCACCTTGCTCGAAGCCCTTGCCTGTATCGAAGGGACGACTGAACAAACGGCGACTCCCCAAGATAATCCCCCCACGGTTGAGAGTGGGATTATTAAAGATATTTGGAAGGAAGCTCAGGAAGCGGCGGAGAGCGTGTTAAAAAAATATACGCTTCAAGACTTGCGAGAACAGCGTGATGCGCGATCGCAGCTTAATATTATGTACTACATTTAACCCTCAACGGTTATTTGGTCTATCCCAAACGCGAATCCACATCAACTCCTAGAGGACCATTCCCCATGAAAATTGCCAACAATATCACGGAACTCGTCGGCCATACTCCCCTGGTTCAACTGAATCGTATCCCTCAGGCGGAAGGCTGTGTTGCCAAAATTGTCATGAAATTGGAGGGGATGAACCCCGCCGCCTCCGTGAAAGACCGGATTGGGGTCAATATGATTAATGCGGCGGAACGAGAGGGGCAAATTAGCCCCGGGGAGACGATTCTCGTGGAACCCACGTCGGGAAATACAGGGATTGCTTTAGCGATGGTGGCGGCGGCCCGAGGCTATCAACTGATTCTAACGATGCCCGACACCATGAGTTTGGAACGTCGGGCTATGTTACGGGCCTTTGGGGCCCAGTTGGAACTGACTCCTGGGGCTGAAGGAATGCGGGGGGCAATTTCTCGGGCCTCGGAAATCGTGGAGACCACGGACAACGCCTATATGTTACAGCAGTTCCAAAACTCGGCGAACCCGGAAATTCATCGTAAAACCACGGCGGAGGAAATTTGGCAGGATACTGATGGCCATGTGGATATCTTGATTGCTGGAGTCGGCACGGGCGGAACTATTACGGGGATTGCCCAAAACTTAAAACCGCGTAAACCTCAGTTTCAAGCCATCGCCGTTGAACCCTGCAATAGCCCCATTCTCTCCGGGGGAAATCCTGGTCCCCATAAGATTCAGGGTATTGGGGCCGGATTTGTGCCGGAGGTTCTGGATACGTCATTGATTGATGAGGTGGTGACGGTGACGGATGATGAGGCGATCGCCTATGGCCGTCGTTTGGCGGCCGAGGAAGGGTTACTCTCGGGAATTTCCTCCGGGGCGGCGTTGGCGGCGGCGATTCGGGTTGGGCAACGTCCGGAAAATAACGGTAAACTCATCGTGGTCATTCAACCGAGTTTTGGGGAACGCTACCTCAGTACCCCCCTCTTCCAAGATCCTCAGTTAACGATGGAAGCGGTTTTGACCTAAGTGTTTCCTCTGTATTCTCATGGGTGAGCCAAATTACTACCAAACTCTGCGTGTTGATTCAGCCGCAACCCAAGCGGAGGTCAAACGGGCCTATCGTGAACTGGTGAAGGAGTTTCACCCTGATCGCAATCCCGATGCTCAGGCCCGAGAGGAGATGGTTCGGATTAATGCCGCCTATGAGGTTTTGGGCGATCGCCAGGCTCGTCAGTCCTATGACCGTCGTCGGGGATGTTACCACAACACTCCCTCGGCAGGCGATCGCGGCTGTCGTTATGGCTCGGCTCGCCAACGCTCCGCTCGTCAGACGGCCACAACCGCTGATGAGCGGATTTATCGTTGGCTGACTCAGGTCTATCATCCTCTCAATCTGGGACTCGATCGCATTCTCGATGCTCTCGATGAGCAACTTGATGAGTTGTCCGCCGATCCCTTTGATGATGAGTTGATGGGAAACTTTGTCGACTATATTGGCGCTTGTCGTGTTGTCTTGGAACGGGCCCAGACCACGTTTGAGTCTCAACGCAATCCCTCCGTCTTGGCGGGGGTAGCCGCTGATCTCTATCACTGTCTCAATCAGGTGGGGGATGGCATTGAGGAGTTAGAGTATTTCAGCCTCAACTACGATGACCATCATCTCCATGTGGGACAGGAGCTATTCCGCATTGCACGGGGCTTACAGCTCGATGCCTTTGATCGCATTCAGCCCCTAATCTAACTTTTTTTGTAAAGGACTTGCAATTTTTCTTTACATTGCGTTACAATAGAGCCAACAGACATAACGCACTAGGATATTAAATTTTATGACTTCTCGCGGATATACAAATGAAGAAGGCGGCTTGATGAACAACTTTGCCGTGGAACCCAAGATCTACGTCGATGAGAAACAGCAATTTGGCTTCAACCAATATGCTGAGAAGCTCAACGGTCGTTTGGCGATGATTGGTTTCATCAGTGCGATCGCCCTAGAAATCGCCACCGGTCATGGTGTAATTGGTTTCTTGACGAACCTCTAATCATTATTAATAGGCCGTTGCCGCAGTTTTAAAATGCGTCTGCGTTCTAGTATAGCTACTTAAAAAGGGACACTTTCTTCAACTTGGAGAAGTGTCCCTTTTTTGTCAGACTTGCCATGATTAGGACAAGGGACTGTCCAGCAATCGTAAGTGTCGCTGAGACATTAACTATCCATTAACTAGATTCGCGCTGTTTCCATCATCTATTAATGATAGGGAGTCGCTTGGAAACCTTGGGGAAGCGTTGCTCCCTGCAAATCAGCGTGATCTAGAATCGTTCCTGTTAAATCGGCTCCCTCCAAATTGGCATTTTGCAGAATGGCATAACTGAGGTCAGCATAACTGAGGTCAGCTCCCCGCAAATCAGCTTCAGTTAAATCAGTGGGAACAATTCCGGGTTCAGTGGCGAGATTAGCTCGGGTGAGAATTGCCCCTTGAAAATCCGCATGATGGAGTTGAGCTTGGCTCAGTTGAGCATAGCTGAAATCCGCCTGACGGAGAATGGCTCCATCGAGGTTGGTGCGCTGATCGGATGTGGAGCGCAAATCCGCAAAAATCAGGTTCGCTCGCTCTAAGTTAGCCCGACTTAAATTAGCCCCACAGAGCATGGCTTTGAGAAAGTTGCTCTCTTTGAGGGTTGTCTGAGTCAGACGGGCCGCACTCAAATCGGCATCGCGGAAGAGGGCCCCCGATAGGTCGCTGTCGGTAAAATCTGTTCCCCAGAGAATCGCCTCGCTCAAGTTGGCCCGGCGAAACTGACAGCGTTGGAAATAACTACGGCCTAAACGAGCTTGGCGGAAATCTGCTCCCTCAAATTGAGCCTCATTGAGTTGCGCATTGAGAAGTTCACATTCTTGTAATTGGATATTATCGAAGCGGCGATCGCCTCGGTTGTAGCGTTGTAGTAGTTCGTCAACGTCCATTCCACACCTAGGTAATGATTGAATCCTCAGTTTAAAGGGAAGCCTGGGGCGATCGCTAGAACTCGGGGGTGAGAGTTTCTCGGAGAGAATGGCATCGATGGGGAGAGCTAGTGGCGATTATCTCCATTTCTCATAATTTCTCATCCGGGTTAGATGCGATCGCGTCGGTTTTAAGGTAATGTCTTGGTGACGTCTCCTACCTTAACGGGCAAGGAGACTCAACTGATCGGGCAGTCCCAGGATATCTCATCCCCTGGCGATGCCGAAGGAGTGAACGAGCATGTTGAATATATTGTCTGCGCTCGGACTCGCTGGGTTGTGCTTTGTCGCCTGGCTGGGGTCCGAAGACCGACGGATTGTCTCATGGAAGACTATTCTCTGGGGCATTGGCTTACAACTGGTCGTGGGTGGCATCGTCTTTGGGATCGGCAGTAATGTCGTGGTTTGGATTAACGACCTGTTGAATGTACTTCTGGATGCCTCAGAAGCTGGGGCGAGGTTTCTCTTTGGTGGGGATATGTCCCCCTTTGTCCCCGATCCAGCACGGAGTCCGGGGCCGGGTGTCGCGGGACGCTGGCTCGTCCGGACCTTTGGAGACCCTTATGTACCGGTTCCGGGCGATCGCCTGGGTCCTGATAACCTGAATCCGGGGTTTATCCTGGCCTTTCGCTCATTACCCCAGGTCATTTTCTTCTCAGGCCTTGTCAGTTTGCTCTACCGCCTCAAGATCATCCAGCCGATTGTTAAGGTCTTCGCTAAAGTCTTCCGGCGCACCCTGAAAACCAGTGGGGCCGAATCTCTGGCCGGGGCCGCCAATATCTTTGTGGGGATTGAGTCGGCGATCGCCATTAAACCCTTTTTGCCCAAGATGAGCCGCAGTGAACTCTGCGCCATTCTTGCCAGTTGTTTTGGCTCCATCGCCTCCTCGGTTTTGGCACTCTATGCGGGACTCCTGCGTCCTACCTTCCCCACCATCACCGGACACCTGGTTTCAGCCTCAATCATGACGATTCCCGCCTGTTTCGTCCTCTCTAAACTCCTAGTTCCCGAAACCACTACGCCCGAGACCTTTGGCAAGGTTCCTGACGACCCCGAAGACTCCGAAGACCCCGATAAGCCGAAGCCCAATCCGGTCGATAGTCTAATTGGCGGGGCCTTGGATGGGGTCAGGATGGCAGTGGGAATTGCGGCTGTGATTATCGCAATTCTGGGACTCGTTGCCCTAGTCAACGAGTTTTTTACTTTTCTAACGCAACTTCCCGGCGTGTTCGGGGAGATTTTCCAAGTGGTGACCCTGCAAAACATCTTGGGGGCCCTCTTTTTGCCTCTGACGTTCTTAACGGGGGTCTCTCTACCCATTCCCTTTACGGAGACCTTCGGGGAGAATTGGCAAGTTCTCTGGGAATCCTCAGTGATTATTGGGCGACGGCTCTTTGAAACCAACATCCCACCTTATATCTCTCTAGCTCAATTGGCAGCAACGGGGGTCTTGACACCTCGGGCCCTGCTGATTGTGAGTTATGTTTTATGCGGCTTCACTCATTTTGCTTCCTATGGCATTTTCGTAGGCGGCTTGGCAACCCTGGTTCCAGAACGACGATCAGATATTTCGGCGTTGGGCTTTAAGGCCTTATGGGCTGCTACGCTGGCGACCTTGATGACGGGCTGTATTGCGGGACTGTTCTTTACCGGGAATGCTGATTCGATTCTGGGTTTGCCGACTCCGTAATGTCTGTGTTGTTTACTCGAATGCGTCCATGAAAGGTTATTTTGGGTTTCTGGTTTTAGGATTGGTGATGACTCTTTCCCTTGGCTTGATCGGGAACGGGTCACTGTTGGAGAGAAGTCTAAACAGTGGAGGCTTGGCGATCGCCCAAGTTCCGACCCCGGTGTATACGCTGGCCCAGGAAAACTCAGGCACCGGAACTCCCTTACCTGAACCGCCGGCCGTCCCGGACACCTCCCCCCGTCCCACCCCGATGGTGAATGACAACGGGGTATTATCCACGGAACCGGCTGAGTTCCAACTGGAGGAATTACCGGTCCTCCCAGATGTCGATACGGCCGGGTTAAGGCTGAGCGAAAACCTCTATCAGCAACCCGGACAGTTTCAGGTGGGGGTGTTAGAGGACTATCGCACCTCCATGAATGCAGGAGTGGCGATTCTTGAATCTCCTTCTGGTGAGTTGGCCTATACGGTTCAGGTGCAACGGCGCGCTAATGATCGGCAACTGGTGGTAGATGAGTTGGTGCAAATTGCTATTGATCAGTTACAACGGGGGGAAGGCTTTGAGTTAGGAACAGTCAGACCGATTGATACGGGGTTAGTGATTGTCAATTGGACAGCCACTTTGGGGGGAACGCCTTTGTCGGGACGAGTTTTTATGCGACAGGTTGATTCTCAGGTCTTGATGTTGCTGGCTTCGGCGACGGAGGAGGAGTCCGAGCAACTTGATGCGGTCATCTCACTGGTCTCGACGACGTTACAGCCGGATGTCTAGGGGATAATCAATGATTGAACAACCGCGCGATCGCCGTCAGTTTGCGGCGGCCACACAACGGAACCGAGAGCCGATTTTGCAGGTTCTCCAGCGGGTGTTACCGCCCAAGGGGACTGTGTTGGAGTTGGCCAGTGGTACGGGGGAACATGGGGCGTTTTTTGCACCTCAGTTGGCCCCGCGTTTTTGGTTACCGTCAGATCCGAATCCCTTGGCCTTGGAGAGTATTGAGGCCTGGCGGCAGGATGTGGGCTGCGATCGCCTGTTGCCCTCGTTACAGTTGGATGCCCGTGAGCCTCAATGGACGGTGGAACGAACGCCACCTCCAGAGTTACAGGACCAGCCAATTCGAGCTTTGGTGTGCATCAATATGATTCATATCGCTCCCTGGGAAGCCTGTTTGGGTCTGTTGGCGGGTGCGGAACGTCTCCTTCCGTCTGGGGGCGTTCTCTATCTTTATGGCCCCTATAAGGAGAAGGGCCGACATACTTCGCCGAGTAATCAGGGGTTTGATTTGATGCTGCGCGATCGCGATTCGAGTTGGGGAGTCCGTGATGTTGAGGCGGTGGTGGCGGCTGCTGAGGGCCGTGGTCTTCGGTTTCAGGAGATGCTGGAGATGCCGGCGAATAATCGTTCGTTGGTGTTTGGGAGAAGAAGGCAATAGGCAATAGGCAATAGGCAGTAGGGGAAGAAAAGGCAATAGGAGGTAGGGGTGTACCCTTGTGGTTGCCTGAGGATGTGGGGGATGTTCTGAGGAGCAATTTAGGGTTGGGTTTCCCGATTGCTTTTAAACTCTTGGAGCCAGGTTTTATCGAATCTGTACCATTGAGAAAAGAGTCCACTTTGAGCGATTTTTACACAGGCTTCACGTGGATATTCGTGACCCCATGCTTGTGAGATATCTCCATTAAAGTGAATTGTTACGTTATAGCTATCTGCAGATGAGATGCAGTTGTATAGCTCATCTCTCCAATTCAATGGATGATGAGTTCTATAAAAACGTGAAGAATTTTGAATCCAAGTTGTAGTACAGGAAATAATGAGTATTAGAAGGCATAGTCCTTTAAAAAATCTAGGTTTTAGGCGATAGGTGCTTTCTGAGGGTATCGCATACAGGGTCATCAGAAAAATAGACAGAAAAACATAAGGAAAAAAGAAATATCGGGGACCGGCTAGAAATGGATGAATTTCCAAATTTGTCCTTAACCATGAGGCTAGAATTGTACTTAAAACTGCTAAAAAAGCGATTGATGTATTGAAAAATTCCTGTTTTCTTAAAATTAAGGTACTATATAGGGCAAAGCAACCGACCAGGAGGAAAGCCAGGCTCAAGGTATAGGATATAAAGTTGGGTCTTAAAAAAAAGCTATTGTATGTAATATAAGTCCCAATAAATTGAGGTAAGGCCATGTAAAACTTGGAAAAATCCATCTTCTCGCTGACCTGACTTAGGGAGAAATACATCTGAACCGCAGACAGTGCAGACCATAAACCTAAAATTACATAATTGAACCTAGCTCGCGTGATATAGGCTTTAATTATCATGGTGGGGATGAGTAAAATCGATATGGGTGACCCGATACAGCCTAAAGTAGTCGAGACTATAATCATGAATTTTGAGGTTTTACTCTTGGCTTGTGATGAGGCAAGTAACGGAACCAGAAGCAACAACGATGTCCACCAAAATATGTAGAGGGGGGTTGAAAAAACCTCAGGGTCATAGGGGAGTAAGGCGATGATAATCGGCAAATACTCTTTCTTGGGTAATTCAATCAAACTCGATGTGAGAATAACCATTACTAGAAGAGTAATGATTATTGTTAGTAAATAGGCAATTTCAGGATAAAACAAGCCTGAGATTGATAAGCTAAGGAGGGTGATTATTTTAGACGGAATAATGAGATAGCCGTTGACAGGTATTAGTAAACTTGACCAGCCATGTTCAATGGCTTGGGGGATATTAAACACTCCATCCTCATTCCAAACGGAAGGATACAGGGCATCAGCGGGCCGTCTCAGAATATATAAAACGGTGAAGAGTGCTAGGTTGATCAGGCGAATTTGCTGCCATCTAGCTGGTTTAGAGTTGACTGTCATCAAAATAAAATACAGAGTAACAAATCTGACGATGCTGAACTCTCTCCATTCTGGGTGCAATCCTACCAATCCGTCCAGCCGAGTCAGTCGAATTGCAGAAGAGAACTCTCCTGCCGAGGGAGATTTTATCCGAAATTCCACAGGCCAACAAGTGAAATATCAGAAGTATAGTCATAAAGATTTACAGCTATAATTAAGGGATTCTCGCGGAAATGTTGACTTATAAATCAACATTCGGGCAATAAAAAAGCCGGCGTAATGCCGACCCAGTGAAAACCAACCAAAACCAATCACGTTAGCTCTTATAACCATGAGGAAAACTCTCGTCATCCCTGGGGGAGTCGAAAGAATCTCATTGAGCTAAGGGGATTGTAGCAAAGATTACCGAGTTTTTGTCACAAAACTTCAAATTTCCCTGAACGTGGGATTACGGGGAGGGATTAGCGGACAAACTGCGGCATGACTTCAGCGGCGGTGAAGAGTCCGTGAATGCCGCGACGGTGGAGGTTAATCCCGGCTTTGAGGTAACCGAAGGCGGGACCGCAGACGTTGGCGGCCATGCTGGTGTCGTCGCCGAGGGTGAAAGTGTGGGTGGAGATTTTGCCGTCGAAAGTGCGGCCGGTGACTTGGACGTTGGTGCTTAGGGGTTTTTTGGCGTTGCGGGTATCAACGATGCCGCCGACGGTGACGCGATCGCGATCGACAATTCCGGCTAACTCTAGCATGATGTCATCGGCGTGCTCCATGTTCTCTAACTTGAGAATGCCGTTAGTTTTATCCAGAAGTGCAGCGACTTCGGCATCACTCATGGCCCGGGCCGTCTCCACATCGTAGCCTGGCATATGGGCGATATCTTCGCGAATGGTGGAACGATAGGCTTCCCAGTTGGCAATGCCAACCCCAAAGGTAATGGCGACGTGATGGATTTCGGCGTAACTTTGTGCAGCTAAGGCGGCGGCGGCGGTGAGGAGTCCGGGGGTGGCACCACATCCGGTCATATAGGTGATTCCAGCGGTTTGGAGGTCGTCTTGTAATGCTAGCAGTTGTTCCACGGCACTGGTTCGTTTTAAGGCATCCACTAACACCCCTTGCCAGCCAGATTCGATAAATTGACGGGCCACTGAAGCCATGAAGCTGTTGGGAAGATTGGGAAGGGCCAGGAAATAGCCGTCTACGTGGGGGGCCGCTTGAATTAACTCAGGAATACTGTTCTGGCTGAGAACTCCCTGCTTGTCCACATGGCCAACTGAGCCGCGATCGCGCGTTACGGTAATTAGAGCGTCAGGGTTGAGTCCCTGGGAATCATAGGCGTACCCTTGGCCATCAGCCACAGCACACAGACGCATCTCTTGTTTAGGACTCAGGAGACGAGCGGCCGCTTGTCCGAGGCCGCCAAAGCCTAACAGGCCGATGGAAAGAGGAGAAGTTTGGTTAACAGTCATAGGACCTTGATCGTTCAAAACAGACTAATTCCCCATTATCTCCCCCTACGGTCGGTTTCGATACTGGGCTTTGGCAAGAGTCGACGCTGTGGGTGGGGCGATTTGTGCTAGAATCCCCCCAATTTGGGGTGCTTGTTGTGTGAGCCTTGTGCGTTCAGGACAGGCCCTCGACCGTGGTGTTGTTGTGTGGTGTGTGAGAAGACTCTTATGTCTATTGTCTTGGTGACTGGCTCGGCTGGTTTGATTGGCTCAGAGTCGGTTCGTTTTTTTTGTGAGAAAGGCTTTACCGTGGTTGGGATTGACAACAATCTGCGGGAGTCGTTTTTCGGGGAGGGTGCCTCAACCCTGTGGAATCGCGATCGCCTACAGGAGAAATATGGCGACCAGTATATCCATCACAACAGTGATATTCGCGATCGCCCGGCCATGGAACAGCTCTTTCAAACCTATAATCGGGAGATTGGCCTCATTATCCACACAGCGGCTCAACCCTCCCACGACTGGGCCGCGCGAGATCCCTTTACGGATTTCACCGTTAACGCCAATGGAACCTTGAACCTCCTGGAACAGACGCGCCAACATTGTCCCGAGGCGGTCTTTATCTTCTGTTCCACCAATAAAGTCTACGGCGATAACCCCAACCGGCTTCCCCTGGTGGAACTTGAGCGCCGCTGGGAGATTGAAGAGGGTCATCCCTTTTATGCGGGTATTGACGAGTCGATGAGCATCGACCATTGTAAGCATTCCCTGTTTGGGGCCTCCAAAGTGGCGGCGGATGTGTTGGTGCAGGAATATGGCCGCTACTTTGATATGAAAACCGCCTGCTTCCGAGGGGGATGTCTGACCGGTCCGAGTCATTCCGGGGCCGAACTACATGGGTTCCTCTCCTATTTGATGAAATGTACTGTCACCGGAACCCCCTATAAGGTCTATGGCTATAAGGGGAAACAAGTGCGGGACAACATTCACAGTTACGATTTGGTGAATGCCTTTTATCACTTCTATCAACGGCCTCGGGTAGCGGAAACCTATAACATTGGTGGTGGCCGGGAGAGTAACTGTTCCATGTTAGAGGCGATCGCCCAATGTGAGGAAATCGCGGATAAGCCGCTCAACTGGGAGTATCAAGAGAGTAATCGCAGTGGGGATCATATCTGGTGGATTGGCAATCTCGGTCGC
Organism: Geitlerinema sp. P-1104; assembly: GCA_012911965.1. Taxonomy (GTDB): domain Bacteria; phylum Cyanobacteriota; class Cyanobacteriia; order Cyanobacteriales; family Geitlerinemataceae; genus Sodalinema. Next base: position 9,935 of record SMDP01000061.1, on the reverse strand, counting down.
TTTAAGTCCCATTATCCCGAGTGGGAGTTGACCTACGGGGTTCCAGAAATTCTCAAAGAAATTTACAGTCAAAATCTAGATCGCTGGTAACACTTGATTGGGTTGGGTTTGTCGTGACGAAATTACAGATGATATGAAAGTTGTTCAACGACTCTGGCAAAAACGTGCGGTTCGCTTCCTGTTTGGGGGAGGAGTCGCCGCCGCCTTCAACCTGCTGTTGATGTTTTTGTTCATCGAGGTGGTCGGCTGGGATACCACGGTTCTGCGAAATGCGGCGAATATCATCTCCATTGAGTTGTCGCTGCTGTTTAGCTTCGTGATTTACCGCATTTGGGTCTGGCGTGGCGGAACTTGGCGATGGCGAGAGGTGCTGTTGCGACAATTGCCTCTCTATCATCTCTCCGCTGGGGGGTCAGTGGTGTTGCGGGTGTTTGCCATTTTCCCCCTGTTGGATTGGTTGGGGGTCAGTTATGGAGTAAATACCCTGGTGGGGGTGTTCGTGAGTGCGATCATCAACTATATTGTCAGCGATCGCCTGGTGTTTCGCGATCGCCACCGTGAAGATGCACAACTTTACCGTCCTGAAGGCTTAGAAGCGGCATTTCCTGAGTCAGAAAAGATCCACGAGGAGACTGAACGGCCCGTTCACGCGCCAGTCTCCCTGTTTTCCATTGTCATTCCTGCTTATAACGAAGAGGGATCGATTGCCGATACCGTCGCTGCCATCACTGACCAATTGGAGCCTCATCGGGTTCCTTACGAGATTTTAGTGGTTAATGATAACAGCCGCGATCGCACCGAAACCGTCTTACAGCAACTCAGCCAGGAAAATCCCCGAGTTCGCTACGTCAACAATCACTATCCCAATGGCTTCGGCTTTGCCTTACGTTGTGGCTTAGAAAAGTTTAACGGCGATGCGGTGGCGATCGTCATGGCCGATGCGTCCGACTCTCCCGAAGACATCCTCAGCTACTACCACCTCCTGCAAGAAGGCTACGATTGCGTGTTTGGGTCTCGCTTCGTTCGCGGAGGAGAGGTCATCGACTATCCCCGTCACAAATTAATTGTCAACCGTCTGGCTAATCTCTTTATCCAGGTTCTGTTTGGCTTA
>SMDP01000061.1:2580-8104 GCA_012911965.1 Geitlerinema sp. P-1104 | reverse complement strand
TTTATCTTTCTCTCCACCAGTCGCGTCTATCCCATTTCCTATCTGAGTCAACTCAACTATGAGGAAACGGAGACTCGCTTCGCGTTACAAGAAGAACAGCCGTTTGCGGGAGTGTCTCACTATGGGATTGCCGAAGACTTTCCTCTCGATCGCGCGCGATCGCTCTATGGAACCACGAAACTCGCCTCAGAACTGCTGATTGCTGAATACGCCGATGCCTATAATCTGCGAACCCTCGTTAATCGCTGTGGGGTGTTGACGGGGCCCTGGCAGATGGGGAAAGTGGATCAGGGGGTGTTCGCCTTGTGGGTGGCCCGCCATTATTTCCAGAAACCTCTCAAATATATCGGCTATGGGGGGAGTGGGAAACAGGTTCGGGATTTCCTGCATGTGGAGGATTTGCTGGATTTACTGGATTTACAGCTTCAGCAGTTGGATCAGCTTCAGGGAGAAACCTTTAACGTCGGTGGCGGCTTTGAAAATCAGGTGTCTCTGTTGGAAACCACCCAGATTTGTCAGGAGATTACCGGGACGGAGATCGAGATTACCCCAGTCCCGGACACTCGTCCCGGTGATATTCCGATTTTTATCACGGACTCCCGTAAGGTGATGTCCCAGATTAACTGGACTCCTAAACGTAGGATTCAGCGTACCCTTCAGGATATTTATGATTGGATTGTTCGTGAAGAAACCCAAGTTAAGGGCATTTTCCTCTAAGTGAATGGGGCTATACTCAGGACAAGGAACCTTAGGATAGAAACCCACCTATGTTAGCGGAAGAACTCCAACAGGAATATCAACGCCGATTCGTCGAAATTGCCCAGTACCGTCGTCGAGTCTGGCGTATCTTGGTCAAATCCTACTTTCAAGGACGAGTGGGCAAGAATCAAGTTATCCTGGATCTCGGCTGTGGTTGGGGGGAGTTTATCAATCAAGTTGAGGCGAAGAGTAAGTGTGCCATGGATCTCAACCCCGATGCCGAAAAGTACCTTGATCCGGATATTCAGTTTTTACATCAAGACTGTTCTCAAGCCTGGGACATCGCCGATAACTCCTTGGATGTGGTGTTTACCAGTAACTTCCTGGAACATCTATTTTCCAAAGAGAGTTTGAGTCAAACCCTGTCAGAAGCCTATCGCTGTGTCAAACCGGGGGGTAAAATTATCTGCTTAGGACCCAACTTAAGATATACCGGGGGATCCTACTGGGATTTCTTTGATCATCATTTACCCCTAACGGATGCGTCGATGTCAGAAATTTTGGAACTCAAAGGATTTATCGTTCATACCTGTATCCCCCAATTTTTACCCTACACCATGGCCAATGGACGACAACTTCCCCTGTGGACGGTTTCTGTCTACCTATCACTTCCTCTGATGTGGAGATTTTTGGGCAAACAGTTTTTAGTGATTGCCTCAAAGCCGAGCCTGTAACGTCAGTTTAGAAACACGCCGAAATTGGACTCCTACGAGTTCTTGACATGATGACCCCAAAGTTAGTAAAAGCGTTTAACTGGTTCAACTTACTCTATGCGTTGCCAGTTTTAGCCACCTTAGCCTTTATCCATCACTTTGGGGTCAATGTCCCCTTTATGGATTCGTTGACGTTGACGAGCTTGTTTTATGAAATCCACTTGGAAACAGCCACCTTTTCCGATTTTTGGGTAGCTCATAATGAGCACCGAATGCTGATTCCCCGCTTTTTTATAGCGGCTTTAGCCTTTGCAACGGATTGGAATGTTAAAGTTCAACAGTATTTCAGCGTTCTGTTAAGTGTCTTCTCGGCCATCGGTCTTTACTGGATTTCACGAGAGCAGCGTCTCCAAAACCCAAGTACTGGAAATTGGCAACAGTTCGCCGATGTCATTACAGTTATTTTACTGTTTTCTCTGATTCAGTATGAGAACTGGCTCTGGGGATTTCAACTTGCTTGGTTTTGGAAAACAACCTGCTTGGTGTTTGCGATCGCCCTGTTACAATACCCCGCCAAACACCGTTGGCTCGATAAAGGGTTTGTTTTAAGTGCCCTTTTTGCCATCCTAGTTAGTTTTTCTGGGGCCCACGGATTATTAGTCTGGATCTCTGTGTTTCCCTTGGTTTGGGTTCGCAGTCAGGCATCAACCCACCCTAACCTGCAACGGCTTCTCTGGCTAGTACTATTTATCGGATCTGTCGTCATCTATGCGACTGGCTACCAGGAACCTGCCAATAATCCCGATCGCACCTATGTTTTGCAACATCCCAACGAAGCCATCCCCTTCTTTTTAGCGATTTTAGGCCGTACCTTTGCCACAGAACCAGGAGTAGTGAGTTGGGTGGGTGCTGTCGTTTTACTAGCTTGTGCTGTTAGCCTTTGGTTGTTTTGGCAGCAGCGGCATAAACGGCTTGAATTGGCGGCTTGGCTTTCGTTATTGATTTTTCCATTAGGGTTCGCTGCGATGACCACTGTAGGGCGTACAGTCTTAGGGATTTACGGTGCTCTAGCGTCACGGTATACGACGGTCACCGTGCTGATTTTAATTGCCTTAATTCATATTGCGCGAATTTGTTGTCAACGCCAGCCCTGGCGGCTGTTTTATGGGGCTATGGCGGTGGTCTTTGCTGTATTTTCTATCTCCAAGTCCTTTGATGCCCTAGATGCTGGAGAAAATCTGTATGAAGGACGCCGGTTAGGTCAACAATGCTTGGCGTTAGTTGAGTATATGGAACCCTCCCCGAGTAACTGTCTACAAACTCTCTTTCCTGACCCAATAGTGATTCAAGCAAGTTGGTATCCTCAACTTGAGCAACTCGGTTTTTTTGAGTTTGTTCGTGATGTTGAGTTTTCTCAGATTCCCGAAACGTCCTACGGAATGATTGATCAGCCCCCAGCGGGAGAAGTGGTTTCCTTAACCCCTGAATCGGTGTTACAGATATCGGGATGGTCTGTGTTACCAGGCCGTCCAGAAACCCCGGAGATTGTGTTATTGTCTCAAGATAATCGTCCCGCCTTTTTTGCCGCTGGCTTGGTGAATCAGGAGAGTCCTGATTTAGCTCAAGTTTTTGAGATGCCTGAGTATGACCAGGCTCGGTGGAAAATTGATGTTCCAGGAACGGCGTTTCCTGAAGGACAAACGACAATTCGTGCCTGGATTTATGATGGCGAGAAAACCTTTATTCCCTTAACTAATGAAATCCAAGTAAGTCGTTGAAAAGTTGGGTCGGTGATAGTCAATTTTTTGAGCCATAAAACTCCTGGAAATTATGATTAATAAAATCCCTTTAATAGATAGAATCAAAGAGGAGCTTAGTCCAGTCAAAGCGGTCTTGGGATTGGGGTTTTTTGCAGGGGGATTTTATGTGTTTTTACTTTGCTTACCTGCTCTGCACTTCCCCATTTTTCCCGGAGTGGATTCCTGGACATATGCATTAAGTTATCTTCCTCAGAGAGACATCAGTTTTGGGCAGGATGTCATCTATACTTATGGTCCTCTAGGCTATTTAGTATCCGGGTCTTTGCTGCCAGAAAACTATCAGCAGATTTTGGGGTTTAAGGTGATGGTTCACAGCCTATTTTTAGGCTTGGCGGCGGTGCAATTTTGGAGGATACGGTCGATTGGTGGACGACTCTTTTGGGTCTTAAGTTTTCTGGGTGCGTACCATAGTTTGGTGGCGTTAGACTACTTACTGGCCTTGGGCTATCTGTTGGTTCTGTCTTGGATTCGTGATCTGCGTGGTCGTAAGGGGTTGGCGATCGCCCTCTTGTTGGGGGCCTGGGCCGGCTTTTCGGCTCTGGTGAAGTTTACAGCGGGGGCGATGACCTTTGGGGCTTTCCTCATGTACTGGCTGGGTCATCTCTATCCGTTATATCGCTCGAAAGCACGTGGGCCGAAACTCCAAGAGGCCCTGGTCATCCTGCTAACGGCCACCGGGAGCGCCATGGCGGTCACCTTTGTGGGCTTACATGGAAATCTAGCACAGGGCCTGTTGGGACTCCTTCCTTCAGGGGTCATCGCTCTAGTTTGGGGTTGGGGGACGCAACGCTATCTGAAAGGAAATTCCCGTTGGTCTAATTTTCGTCCTAGTCTTGGCTGGTTCGGTAGTCTGGCCGTGTTTGCTATCACCCTAACGGGGGTGGTGCTGATGACGGAGCGGCCCTCAATGTTGGGGTTTGTGCTTGGCTCTTTGCAGGTCTCATCAGGCTACTCAAGTGCGATGAGTCTCATGGGGCCGTCAGCGGAGTTGGGCCTGGCGATCGCCATGGTGGTCATCCTCTTAACCCTCTTTGTGCGCTCCGTTACGGGTCGTTCTCTGGGCCTATTTTTGGCGTTAACCTTTGTGCTTTGGATTGTTCTCAAACATGGATTTGTGCGCCAGGATGCTCATGTCTTTATGTTCTTTTTCGTGACCCCGTTTTTACTGAGTCTGGCGTTGGAACAGCGGTCCCGCCATCCTAACCGCCGCTTCTCTGGGGTCGTCATGCTGCTGATGGTGGCAACAATGGGCTTATATTGGCAGTTTCCTGGGGTCTTTGGCCATCCTGAGATCGGTTGGAATCTCTCCCTGATTCACCAACCGCGACTGGTTTTAAATCGTATCGCTCATTTGGATTCCTCGCAGGTGTTTGAAGACGTTCAGGTCGCAACCCATCATATGCTCTCGCCTATTCGCCTGAGTGATGAGGTCAATGCCTATTTAGAGCCAAAAACTGTGGATGTCATGCCCTGGGAGATTGCGTTGATACCTGCTAATGATCTCAATTGGCAACCCCGGCGGACATTACAGTCTTATACGGCCTACACCACCCATCTGGATAACTGGACCGCTGAGGGGTTAAGGGAACAGCCGCCTGAGACCATCCTCTATGAGTTTGTGGATTTGGATGGCCGCCATCCCTTTGTCTCGGAACCGGCCACCCTGTTTGAGGTTTTCTCTCGCTATCAGCTCTCGCCTGAGTTTCCTGAGTTTATCTCCACGGAGTTATACCCGAACTTGATGCTTCTCGAACCTCGTCCGGAGTCTCGTCCCTGGCTGGCGTCTCCAGAGGTTGAGCGGCGATCGCTCTCCTGGAATGAGACCATGACCTTGCCGCAGGTTGAGGGGCAAATGCTGCGGGGGGCGATCGCCATTAAAGAGTCGTTTCTGGGCAAAATTGTTAAAACCCTACTCAGAGCTGCCCCAGTGCGGATGCGAGTCACCTATGAAGATGGCAGTCAGGCCACCTATCGTATTCTCCCTACCACCTCGGAGAATGGCATCATCATCAGTCACTTGCCCCGCTCCCCTGAGGAAGGCTTAGCCTTTTGGCAAGGGCTTGATAGTCCTAATCTGACCCTTCCGGCTGCCGTCAACTCCATTGCCTTTGAAACGGATAATCCCTTCATCTATCGGTCTCAGATTGAGGTAATCCTGACCTCAGTGGCCGTTGAACCGTTATGAGTAGCGGTCGTTAACTGAGAAATCTTGGCAATTGTTGGGGCGATCGCCTTGACGGAATTGGGAATTTGGGACAAACTTAGTAAAAGTCAACGTGCGTAGCTCAACAA
>SMDP01000061.1:0-2355 GCA_012911965.1 Geitlerinema sp. P-1104 | reverse complement strand
AATTTCCGGAGCCTCCTGTGCTGAAGTCACGGCTGCCCTTGAGGAAAAACTCGGAATTGTTCTCAATCAGGAGAAAACTTCTGAGTTTTACCAACAAACCCAGGAAAATTCAGCAACAACGACCGCTCAGGTTCAATCCTACAGTCAGTGGTAGTTGTCTGCCGTTTTCTTTAGTTCATCTGTTGTTCCTACCCTTAACAAATCCCTCCCTAAAGCTATGTCTCACTTTAGCCATATCAAAACCCAAATCCGTGACCTCAACGCCTTACAACAGGCTCTGACGGAACTGAAGATTGACTGGAAGGCAGGTCCAAAAGACGTTCGAGGCTATCGCGGTCAGGTTCACCAAGCGGCGGTAGTCGTTGAACAGGACAATGGCTACGACATTGGATTTAGCTGGAATGGCCAGGCCTACGACCTGGTGGCCGACCTACAATTCTGGAATCAAGCTATTCCCGTGGAACGCTTTTTAAGCAAAATCACCCAACAGTACGCCTTCCAAACGGTGATGCAGGAAACGGCTAAACAAGGATTCCAAGTTTCAGAACATCAAACCCAAAAAGACGGTTCAATCCGTCTTGTGTTGCAACGCTGGAGTTAATTATGATGGATGCCCCAAATCCAGAACAGCAGTCATCTCAAGACCGTTCCGGTTGGGAACCAGAACTCGGAGGAGTTCTGCGAGAGTATCCGGAACGGTCTGGATTTGAGCCAGAATTAGGTGGGGCGCTCCGTGAGAAGGGCGTTTATGTGGATGAAGTCACTTGTATTGGCTGTAAACATTGCGCCCATGTTGCCCGTAATACCTTTTATATCGAGCCGGATTATGGACGCGCACGAGTGGTCAATCAAGATGGTGAGCCAGAAGAGGTGATCCAAGAGGCCATTGATACCTGTCCGGTGAATTGTATTCACTGGGTTGAGTATGAGGAGTTGAAACAACTAGAAGCCGAACGCCGCCATCAGGTGATTCCCATTGCCGGATTTCCGGTAGCGCGCGGAGCAGTTGTGGCGGCTCAACGGCGCAAACGTCAGCAAGACGCTTCATCTTAACTCGTTGTCTGAACAAAGCACGACTTCCCTTAGATTGTCTATCTGAGGGGGGTTTTTCATCTCTCCCCTAACGCACAGTCTTTTCGCAAGGCAGCAGAACACGGCCGTTTTTCTATTGCCCTCTTCCCCCTATTGCCTATTGCTAGAAACTGGAGTCGCCGAGACCGCGATCGCCGCGCTTTCACGTTGAGCTTCTGCGATTCGTTTGGGCCGCAAATAGAGATTTTCGACTAACGCCGAGGCTCCAGCAAACCAGGGGGGAACAATTAAGGCGCCAATAATCCCCAAGACTTGGGCCCCACCCAACACAGACAATAGTTGAAACAGGGGATGAACTCCCACCGAATTGCCCACGAGAAGGGGATCTAAGACATAGGTTTCCAGATTTTGGATAATGACAAACAGGAGTAACACCCACAGCACCAGCCATCCCCCCTGGGCGATCGCCACAATTAAGGCGGGAATAGCTCCGAGGATTGGGCCAACAAAGGGAATTAAGTTCGTGACCCCCGCGATCGCCCCTAACCCCAAAGCAAAATCTTTCAAGCCCAAAATCGTTAACACCGTGGACGTCGCCACCGCCAAAATAATCGAGACGAGTACTCGACCGCGAATATAACCTCCCATCCGTTGTCCAACGACTTTCGACTGCTCGGCCAATCGATCCTCCCAAGGTTGAGGGAACAATTGCACCACACTGCGAACCAGCTTACGACTATCGGCCACCATGTAGCCGGAAATAAACAGGGCCAGAATCAGACTAAAGGCCGCCCCAAGAATCCCCCGCGTAATGCTGTAAGAGCGCAATACCAGTTGTTGAGAGGAGCCAATGACCCAGCGAGTAATAGACTGGGTATCAAATAGTTCCAACACTAACTCTGGGCGAGCATCGGTGACGTGCATAATGGCCAACTCAACCGCTGACAAGACCTCTTCTGAGAGGTTCGGCAACTGTCGCACCAAACGCTGAATCTGGTCAAACACGGGTGGCCCAATAATCAAGACAACACCCGTTAAGACGGAGATGAGACTCACGTAGGTCAAAATGGTAGCCAGCCAGCGAGGAAGCCGCAGGATCCGCTCACTAAAATCAACCACTGGGGCCAGGGAGGCGGCCAAAACAACGGAGATCATTAAGATCAACATCAGGCTTTGCAATTGCCACAGCACAAACAAGGCCAGGACAACCACTGCAATCACAATGATGTTCGGTAGAGATAGCGAAATCAATCGCTTGGTCATGATAGGGAATAGGGAACAGGGAACAGGGAATAGAAACAAGGTAGGGGCGTACCCTTGTGG
>SMDP01000609.1 GCA_012911965.1 Geitlerinema sp. P-1104 | reverse complement strand
TTAATGGCTGCGTTGTGGTCTCGATCTAACTTACATCCACACTGACAAACGTGTGTCCTTGTGGATAACGATTTCTTGACGATAGTGCCACAACTAGAGCATTGCTGAGATGTGTAAGCTGGGTTCACCGCAATGGTGATCCGCCCAAACACCCTAGCGAAATACTCTAACCAAACTCTAAATTGATGCCATCCAGCATCATTGATTGATTTGGCTAGACAGTGGTTCCTGACTAAGTTTCTCACTCTCAAGTCTTCGTAGACCACAACATCGTTAGATGTGATTACGCACCGTGCCAATTTAATAGCATGGTCTTTACGCTGCCTACTTATCTTGAGGTGAGCTTTCCCGAATAAATCCCTGGCTTTGGCTCTGTTCTTAGACCCCTTCGCTTTGCGGCTAATTTTTCTCTGGAGTTGTTTTAGCTTAGCCTCTCCTACCCGATAGAACCGGGGGTTTTCAGCTTTGCTCCCTTGCGAGTCAGTGTAAAAGCTTTCAATCCCTACATCTAGTCCAATCGTCTTGTGAGTCGGTTCAATGTTTTCACGTCGTTCAGCTTTAATACAGAACTGCACATAATACCCATCGGACCTTTTAATTAGCCTAACTCGCTTAATGTCCTCCTTGGGATAGAAGTTGAGGTCACGAGTTCCTTTTAGCTTGAGTTTGCCAATCCCTAGCTTGTCAGTAAAGGTGATTGATTTACGGTTATCAGCTATCTTCCAGCTTTGAGTTTTGTACTCAATTGAGCGATTGCTCTTTTGGAATCGTGGGTAACCTTTTTTACCAGGAACTTTCTTTTTACAGTTGTCGTAGAAGCGAGAAATAGCCGCCCATGCTCGGTCTGCTGATGCCTGCCTAGACATAGCATTGAGTTTATTGGCAAATGTAAACTTTTTAGCCAGCACAGCACTATATTTGCTGAGGTCGTACTTCCCAGTTTTTGGGTGATCTATCCAGAGCCGAATACATTTATTGCGGATAAATTGGACAACTCTGATTCCCCCATCAATGGCTGCAAGCTGGCTAGGCTTACCATAAGCTTTAAACTCAAATACAAGCATGATTCGACCTAGTTAACGCTTTTCTATGTCCTAGCATACTTGGTGTATGATGGCAAGGCGGCTAAAGCCGCACGAGTCGCTTTTCCACCCCGATCTAAAGAGTCGGGGCTATCAAGCTCCCAAGCTTTTATCGTAT
>SMDP01000608.1 GCA_012911965.1 Geitlerinema sp. P-1104 | reverse complement strand
TTGAGTTTCATCTGAGCGACTCGTTCCAAAACCGGATTTAATAACCGGGGATGAATGCCCACACAGACGGCCACCAACGCCAAGCCTCCCAGCCATCCCCGAGATTCTCCCACAGCAAAGAAGACCACCGGCAGGGTGGCGGCTGCCATCAGCAGGGGTTCGAGGAGAACGCTAGCTGTAACCGCAACTCCCGATAAATCAGCCTTTTGTCCTTCGCGAATCCGTCCATAGAAATGCCAGATGTTGCCGGGGAGATATTTGGCAATGTTGGTTTTTAGAAAAACTCGTGTGGCCCAAGATTGAGACACCGGTTGATTAAACTCCCGCAAAATCCAACCCCAAACCCATCCTGACCAGGTATGAGCCAATAAGGTGACGCCAAGGGATGCCAGCAGCCAACCTCCCCCTCGGGGCCGTAACCGCATCTGGCTCACCTCACTCCAATGCTGATAGAGGGTTTGCAGCAGAAAGAAGAGGGTCGCCCCTAAGATAAACCAGCGCAGATAGGGTTTGAGGCGGTGTAGGAGTGATTTCACGGCGTTACAATAACGAAGATGAGGAGGGTTTGCTGTCCCTCGTAGGTCCTACAGGGAATTTGATTATGGGAATGTCCAATCTAACAAGGTTTGAAGCGAGTGAGGGAACCCGAGCCACGACCCTGGATTCTATTCTCGATCGCACCCTAGCCGGGGACGCGATTAGCGAAGCGGAGGGGGTGACACTCTTAGAACAAACTGATGCTGGGGCGATCGCCGCCATCCGCGAGGCCGCCGACGAGTTACGACGGCAACAAGTGGGGGATACGGTCACCTACATCATCAACCGCAATCTTAACTTCACCAATATCTGTGAGCAACATTGTAGCTTCTGTGCCTTTCGCCGCGATGCCGGCCAGGAGGGGGCCTATTGGTTGAGTCTGGACGTGATGCTGCACAAAGCCCGGGAAGCGGTTGAGCGGGGTGCCACGGAACTCTGTATGCAGGGAGGATTAAACCCCCAGGCGAAACAGGATGGTTCCTCTCTGGCCTATTATCTCAATCTGGTTCGCGAATTGAAACAGGCCTGTCCTCAATTACATCTGCACGCCTTTTCCCCCCAAGAGATTCAATTTATTGCTCAACAGGATAACCTCAGTTATGCAGCGGTGATTGCCGCCTTGCAAGAGGCGGGGGTGGGGTCGATGCCGGGAACAGCGGCGGAAGTCTTAGA
>SMDP01000607.1 GCA_012911965.1 Geitlerinema sp. P-1104 | reverse complement strand
TTGAGTTTCATCTGAGCAACTCGTTCCAAAACCGGATTTAATAACCGGGGATGAATGCCCACACAGACGGCCACCAAGGCCAAGCCTCCCAGCCATCCCCGAGATTCTCCCACAGCAAAGAAGACCACCGGCAGGGTGGCGGCCGCCATCAGCAGGGGTTCGAGGAGAACGCTAGCTGTAACCGCAACTCCCGATAAATCAGCCTTTTGTCCTTCACGAATCCGTCCATAGAAATGCCAGATGTTGCCGGGGAGATATTTGGCAATGTTGGTTTTGAGGAAAACTCGTGTGGCCCAAGATTGAGACACCGGTTGATTAAACTCCCGCAAAATCCAACCCCAAACCCATCCTGACCAGGTATGAGCCAATAAGGTGACGCCAAGGGATGCCAGCAGCCAACCTCCCCCTCCCGGCCGTAACCGCATCTGGCTCACCTCACTCCAATGCTGATAGAGGGTTTGCAGCAGGAAAAAGAGGGTCGCCCCTAAGATAAACCAGCGCAGATAGGGTTTGAGGCGGCGTAGGAGTGATTTCACGGCGTTAAAATGACGAATATGAGGCGGGTTTGCTGTTCCTCGTAGGTCCTACAAGCAATTTAATTATGGGAATGTCCAATCTAACAAGGTTTGAAGCGAGTGAGGGAACCCGAGCCACGACCCTGGATTCTATTCTCGATCGCGCCCTCGGGGGCAACGCCATCAGCGAAGCAGAGGGGGTGACACTCTTAGAACAAACCGATGTTGGGGCCATCTCAGCCATCCGTGAGGCTGCCGACGAGTTACGACGGCAACAGGTGGGGGATACGGTCACCTATATCATCAACCGCAATCTTAACTTCACCAATATCTGTCAGCAACATTGTAGCTTCTGTGCCTTTCGCCGCGATGCCGGCCAAGAAGGGGCCTATTGGCTCGATCTCGAGGTGATGCTACATAAAGCTCAAGAAGCGGTCGAGCGGGGTGCCACGGAACTCTGTATGCAGGGAGGCTTGAACCCGGAGGCGAAACAAGATGGGTCTTCTTTGGAGTATTATCTGAATCTGGTTCGTGAATTGAAACAGGCCGCTCCTCAATTACATCTTCACGCCTTTTCCCCTCAAGAGATTCAATTTATTGCTCAACAGGATAACCTGAGTTATGCAGCGGTGATTGCCGCCTTGCAAGAGGCGGGGGTGGGGTCGATGCCGGGAACAGCGGCGGAAGTCTTAGA
>SMDP01000606.1 GCA_012911965.1 Geitlerinema sp. P-1104 | reverse complement strand
ACTATTAAACACCGCGCCCGAAAATCCCAATAGGACTGTTCCTAAAAACAAATATGGCGATTGAAGTGCAACTTTTAATAAGAGCTTATTGGGAGACATAAAACCGAAGGCAAGGTGGACGTCACGGAAGACATAACCGGTTTATAGATACAGTTGACAGAAGCGATTATCCATGGGGAGAGTCGGGTAGGGATTGAATGACCTCAGCTAGACGATGGGACATGGCCTCCAGACTATAGTGTGCCACACACCGTTCTCGGGCTAACGCTCCCCGTTGCTTGGCCTCCTCAGGATGCTCCAGAATCCAGTCAATCTGTTGAGCGATCGCCTCAGGAGCCTCGGGTTCTACTAAATACCCAGATCCTTGGAGAATTTCGGGAATATCCCCAACCCGCGTCGCCAGAATGGGTTTTGCCATCGACATTCCATCCGTTAGCTTCAGGGGGAACTGGGCCAAGGCCGCCGGAGTTTCCCGTTGAGGAACCACAATGATATCAGCCCCAGCCACCACAAAGGGCATTTTTGTAACAGGCTGTGGGGGTAATTGAATCATCCAGCGTCCCCAACGGCGGCGTAACTCCTGATCATAATCATCATAGGGACTACCACCAACAATAACCAAACGCAACTCGTCCCGGTTGAGGAGATCTAACGCCTTGAGAACATCCTCAATCCCCTTATAAGGACGAGGGGCCCCCGGAAACATCAAGATCCGGTAGGTTGAGAAGCCATGCACCTCACGGCTAAGTTGGTAATCATAGCCCTCGGGATTAAATAAATCCGTATCCTTGCCATTAGGAACATTCACCCCCCCAAAGCGATCTTGCAAGAACCGAGTATGAACCGTCACCGCGTCCGCTTTCGACACAAGAGACTCCATCCATCGTAAATATAACGGGTGATCCGGGTAGCGCAATGCCCCATCTGGCTTTAAAATATCCCGAGCCAGTTGCTTGAGGCTCGGCCGATAGCGAAAGCGATCGCCCCCATGCCAACTTAACTCCCAATCATCAATATCCAAAATAATCGGACAGCCTGTCTGGCGTTTATGCCATAATGCCAGTCCCAAGGTCGTCGCCTTCGGCCGTAGAGCATAAATAATATCCGTATCCAGTTGTCTGAGTAACTCCCGTGATCGCCCAATGAAGCCAGGATAATACGCCCCGGGAACCGTCACCATGGGAAAATTCCCCACCGTTGGTTCACCCGG
>SMDP01000605.1 GCA_012911965.1 Geitlerinema sp. P-1104 | reverse complement strand
ATAGTCTTGACTCCACAAGGTTTAAGGGATTCGGGTCAGGAACGGAGGCTTTGTCCAGTTTAACCTGAATTCTCCTGGGAATGAGACGAGGTTTTGTATCCTAGGCAACTGATTTATCACTAGACCTGACGGGATGTTTGAATTTTTCGAGAACTATCCTAGAATCATTAAAATGTCCTGAACCCGTTGTTGTAAGCGATTTAGCCCCATGACTTCTAGTAAAACGACTCTGGTCAATCAAGCTCCTGCCTATTTAGAGTTTAATTTCCAGGGAAAGATCAAGACGTTTTCCCTCATGGGCGATCGCCTTACCGTTGGACGTGCACCTGACGTAGATTTAACCTTAGAAGGCGATGAATGGGCGGCGATTTCCCGTTACCACGCCACCCTTACCCGTGAGGGAGATAGCTACAGCATTTATGACGGGGTTCTACAGGGACAAGACCACCAATTTAGTCGGAATGGACTTCTCTGTGGTCAGCGACGGGTGGGAACCTATCAGCCCCATATTCTCCAGGATGGCGATGAGTTACAAATTGGTCAAGATCCCCGCAATTTAGTTCGTCTCAAGTATATCAATCCCAATGCCCCTCGTCGTCAGGACACTTCGACGATTTCTAAGTCAATTTCCTTAAAAAATCGCTCGTTAGAAATTGGTCGTGACCCCGCGTTACAGGGGTCTAATTTATATCTGGATGCACCGGTTATCTCCCGCCGTCATGCCATCATCGATAATCCCGGACAAGGCTATGTTCTCTATGACAAAAGTACCAACGGTATTTTTATTACGCGCTCTGGCAAGGTATTTAAGGCTAGAAGTCAAGAAAAATTACAGGACGGAGACTTAATTCGCATCGGTCCCTACGCCCTCATCCTCAAAGGCGATGAGCTACTCCTCGAAGGTCGGGGAGATGGCTTGCGGATTGATGCAATTCAACTGTCCCGTCAAGTTAACAAACATCCAGAGGATTTCTGGGAACAAATCCAATTTTGTCTCAAACAAAAAATACCTAAAAAGTTCTCTCTCTTGAATAATGTTTCAGTTCCCATAGAACCGGGTCAACTCGTGGCCTTAGTGGGAGGAAGTGGAGCGGGAAAATCAACGTTATTGGAAACGCTGTTAGGGATTCGTCCGGTGGATCGGGGCAGTATTTATCTCAATAGTGATGATTTACGGCGCAATTTTAATATCTATCGTACCCAAATTGGCTATGTTCCTC
>SMDP01000604.1 GCA_012911965.1 Geitlerinema sp. P-1104 | reverse complement strand
GCGTGGGATGACAAGCATCGAATTTCCACCGCCTGGGATGTTTGGTCTTTGGGAATTATGATAGTCAATGCCGTGACCGGGAAACTTCCCTATCAGTTTCAGGGACAAACGCAATTGCTCAAACAGGTGATGAATGGCTATCTAAATTTACCGCCAGTTCCCTCGGAGTTACAGGAAATTGTGCGGGGATGTTTGCAGCAGAATCGTCGAAAACGCTGGACGGCTCAACAGGTTTTGGATGCGGTTCAGAATAACACATCAAGAGGTGCTATTCCTGTGGTTCCGCCGATTCCCCAAGAGGGTTCTAATCCGATTGATAGTTTTTTAGGAAGCCTGTTTAACCCATCCCCAAAATCGGAAATTGAAGATTTAGACCTAACTTCAGTGCGTCGCGGTATTAGTTATTATAAATTACGGGATTTACTGGCGGCGAAGAAGTGGAAAGAAGCTGACCGGGAAACGGCTGAGCGAATGTGTGAGGTGATGGGACGACAAAGCGAGGGATGGATGCGAGTTGAAGATCTTGAAAAGTTTCCCTGCAAGGATTTGAAGATTATTGATAAGCTGTGGGTCCATTACAGCCGGGGGAAATTTGGCTTCAGCGTGCAGAAGAAAATTTGGGAGGAGTGTGGGAGTCCGACAGAGTATAATGATGACTGGGAACGATTCTGGGATCGAGTGGGGTGGCGTGAAGGAGGTAGGGAGATGAGCTATACCAATGTAATCAAAAAACGTCACGTAGCGTCTCTCCCATTTGTAGGTAGGAGTACTATAGTAGATTTCACGTCATGTGTGATGACTAGAGATTTGGGGAATGTGAGATTGGTTATTTTGGAGAGACTTGGGAATAGTGAGGGAGTACTCTTCTCTCGCGCGACGACTTGTAAACTGTAGCAAATAAGGGCTTCAGTCCGCAACAAATTTCTATTTTTGAACCCTCTTGACAGGTCAATTAACGACAGAATAAGTGTTTCGAGAATTCGTTACCTGGCACTCTCCTCATTCGGGAAATAACGAAGCTGCCCAAACGGGATTAAAGCAGTTGGCTAACACAAATAGATTAGGCGAGAAATAAGACACCGAGTTTCTCCAAGAAACCCGGTGTCTGGTATTCGGTCTGAGTCGTCGGGGTTTCCAAACTTGGGGCGGGGTGAGTTGGTCGGAGTCAGACACTCGGTGTCTTTGGAGACACCGGGTGTCTTAGTTGCTCAAGGGTGTGAC
>SMDP01000603.1 GCA_012911965.1 Geitlerinema sp. P-1104 | reverse complement strand
GCCCCAAACACGGCAATGATGAGTAAAGTTAGATAGCCAAATACGGCAAGCCAGTCTAAAACGAATGTGGTGTCAACAGTTGCAAACATAGGCGAAAGTTTTGCGGATTTTCTGGAACGACAATTGTTGTTTTATACCATTTTTGGCTCAGTTTGCCAGACATCCGACACCGAGGAGAGGGCGACCACCACCACCTCGACTATCGCTCAGTGACCCGGGTTCGCCCCTACAGCTATCCATGGCACGAATGCCTGAAAAATGGTACTAGATTTAAACCGGTTAAACGGTTGGGGCAACCGTCGGGATTGTGATGGAAGCGTCCGTAAAAATAACTAGCTGCTGGCAATGATTGCCGTTAACTCATCGCTTAAGGAGGACTATATTCATGGCCAACGCCCCCAGCCAACCCAGTAGCCAAAGACTGATCCGCGGACTCCTGAGTGCCATGATGTCCGGGTTGCTTTTGGAGTCAGCACCGGCTTTGGCCCAACTAATTCCTGATCAGAGTTTGCCAGAGAACTCTCGCCTCTTGCAAGATGGGAGTTTGATGCAAGTGGAGGGAGGAACTCAAGCGGGGGGGAATCTCTTTCATAGTTTTCAGGAATTTTCGATTCCCCAAGACCTTCACGTTCACTTTAACAACGCCGCAAGCATTGAGCGCATTATCACCCGCGTCACAGGGGGCGAGATATCACGACTTGATGGCCATCTCAGTGCTAATGGGGCGGCGGGCTTTATTTTAATCAATCCTCAGGGAGTTGAGTTTGGGGAAAGCGCCCGACTCTCCCTGGGGGGACTGTTTATAGCCACCACTGCTGAGGGCGTTCAATTTGCCGATGGTAGCCTTTGGGGGGCATCTGCTGCTGACAGGCCCACTCTCTTGACGGTATCTGCACCGGTGGGGGTGCAGTTTGGCGATCGCCCGGGGGCCATTGTCAATCGTTCCCTAGCCCTGGATGACCAGGGAACGCCTATGGGATTAGGGGCCTTACGTCTATCCCTGTTGGGAGGAGAGGTGCGTTTTGAGGGAGGACAGGCGCGATCGCCCCTCTCAGTGGAGGTGGCCAGTTTTGCCCCTGGGAGTTTTGCGGGACTCGATGCCCAAGGGCGTATCGGTGAGGTTAATCCCGAGGGCTTGGGGAGGATTCAACTGAGTCAGGGGGGAGGAATTGGCGGTGGGGCAATTCGGCTACTGGGCGATCGCCTAGAGATGACTCAGGGGGCGCAAGTCGTCTCCC
>SMDP01000602.1 GCA_012911965.1 Geitlerinema sp. P-1104 | reverse complement strand
TTGGGGGATGAGACTCCCGCCTAGGCCCATGACTAAAACCCGCTTGGCGCAACTATACTGCTGCTGCGATCGCCATCGGTTTAGGGTGGCTTCGACGGCGGTTAAGCCAGCGGGAATGGCAACAATGGGAATGGGCAACTGGGCCCTCTTGACGGCCTGGTACTCGGGGCCTTGGGGCACAAAAATTAGATCAAGGGATAGGCTCATGGTTTAGTCTTCATGATTTCCTGAAAAAAACCAGATTTCCTGACATTTTAAGGGAAGATTCAAACGTCAGAGGGATTTCCTGAAAAGGTGGAGTTAAGTCCCACCCTTGCCTGGGAATCGAGTTCAAGGGAATGGTCGAACAGTCCTGTAGAATTAAAGACTGTCTTCTTGTTTAACCCTTCTGATTGCCAAAGGTTCTTATATCGTGGTCACGCAACGGTCTACCTCAACTCCCTACGACGCCAAAACTCAGGACATTGCCCGAGACCTTTTGGCGGCTACCCGCGAAGCTGGCGGATTTTTCGCGAAAGTCCGCGAACAAATGCGCTGGGACGATAAATTGCTCGATTGGGCCATGAGTAACCCCGGTTTACGGGTGCAACTGTTCCGTTTCATTGATTGTTTGCCCGCATTACGCAGTAAGGCGGAAATTGCTCGTCACTTGCAAGAGTATCTAACGGCTGAGGAAGTCGAATTACCCGAAGCCCTCAAAAAGCTGATTAGCTTTAGTGGCGGTGATTCCATGGCTGGGCAGGTAGCGGCGACGACGGTGGCCACGGGTGTGGAAACCTTAGCCTATAAATACATTGCCGGGGAAACACTCCCGAAAGTTATTGAAACCGTTAAACGGCTGCGCAAGGATAAGTTGGCCTTTACCATCGACTTACTTGGGGAAGCTGTGATTACGGAACAAGAAGCACAACAGTATTTTGACCGTTATCGCGAGTTAATGACGGAATTGGCGACGGCGGCCCAGGATTGGCGGGCGGTTCCGCAAATTGATGAGGCGGATGGGGAGGTGTTGCCTCGGGCCCAGGTGTCGGTGAAGTTGACGGCCTTCTATTCTCAGTTTGATGCCCTTGATGCCCAGGGAAGTGAAAATCGGGTTAGCGATCGCGTGCGGGAGATTTTGCGCCATAGTCAAGCCAGCGGGGCGGCGGTTCACTTTGATATGGAGCAGTATGAGTATAAGGATCTGATTCTCTCGATTCTCAAGAAAATTCTCTTGGAACCGGAGTTTCGCGATCGCAGTGATAT
>SMDP01000601.1 GCA_012911965.1 Geitlerinema sp. P-1104 | reverse complement strand
GTCTACTTAATCACCCCCAGGGGGGCGTTAGATAGAGTTTTTCTGCCTAATCTGCTTATATGGGGTATTATGTGGAAAGTTTCCGTCTGATAAATTGTTAAATATTGGAGATTAAATGAAGATAGTTAGTATTTTTAACAATAAAGGTGGGGTCGGTAAAACCACCTACATGTACCATATTGCCCACCTTCTTGAGAAAGAGGGGAAGACTGTTTTGATCGCAGACTTAGATAGTCAATGCAATTTATCCTCTTACTGCATCTCGGAGTCAGAGCTTGAAAAAAGCTGGAAGCTGGATCGAGGAAATAGTATTTGGAACGCTATTGAGCGGGTTTATCAGGGTCTGGGGGATATCCGCCAAAGAGGCCCTTCCAAAGTAAGCAGTTTGTATCCGAAACTTTACTTGATTCCGGGTGACATTTTGCTGAGTAGTTATGAGGACGTGCTGGGTGATACTTGGAGCTCTGCTAAAGGTGGTGCTGAACCTGCGCTACGAGTCCAATCTGCGATATACAGGTATGTGAAATGGTGTGGTGGGAAGGTCGATGCTGATGTAATTCTGTTAGATCTTGGGCCAAATCTTGGAGCACTAAATCGTGCAATTTTGGCTGCAAGTGACTATTTTATTGTGCCGATGTCTCCCGATTTGTTCTCAATCAGAGGTACGGAAAATCTAGGAAATAAGCTAGTTAACTGGGCAGGTGAATGGTATCAATGCAACAGTTCTTGGAAAGGTCAAGGGTTAGCGCTTCCTGCTGGTAAGCCGACGTTTCTTGGATATGTAATGCAGCAGCACAATGTACGTCAAAACCAAGATGGCATGACTCGAGGTTGGTCAATTTTCGGGAGCAGGGTTGAGCAAGCGGTGAAAGACAACATCGTTGATAAACTTGACCCAATTGGCCAAGTTCATCATTGGACTGACAATGAATGGAAACTTGGCCGTATTCCAAACCTTCATAGCTTGGTTCCTTATTCCTTAGAAGCACGAAAGCCAGTCTTTGACTGCACTTCAAGGGATGGTTTAACAGGTGCCCATATAACGAGAGCAAGGAACTCTAGGCAGCATTTTGACCCGATTATGACAAAGCTGAGGCAGGTTATTTAACAAAACGCGGCACACGGATGGCCTTTACGTCGTTTCTCTTTGTAAAGGCCACCGGTGCGCTTTGCGTTAGACGGCAAAGCAGCACGCAAATAACCGCGCAACCTCGCCAAGCAGCTTAGGCATCCGCCCAGCGATCGCCA
>SMDP01000600.1 GCA_012911965.1 Geitlerinema sp. P-1104 | reverse complement strand
GTCCCCAACTCGGAGCAACGAGTCCAAACTACTGGACGACAACTCGATGAGTTGCTGATGGCTCCCATTCGTCCTCTCCTCGGAGATGCCACCCATCTACTCCTCTCCCCAGATAGTCAACTCAACTTGATTCCTTTTGCCGCCCTGGTGGATGAGGAGAATCGTTATCTGGTGGAATCCTATCAGTTAACTCATTTGACCACGGGACGGGACTTGTTACGACTGCAAAATCCCCGTCCCAGTCGTCAACCGCCGGTGTTGTTTGCCAATCCTAATTATGATGATGCCGATACTTCTGCCGTGACGCAGGTGGCACAGGCGACTCGGGGAGAGTCTCAACGGTCAATGGAAATAGAGGATTTACGGTTTGGAGAACTGCCAGGGACTCAGCGGGAGGTGGAGGCTATTGCTCCCCTTCTGGACAATCCCATTGTTCTCACGGAAGCGGAGGCGACGGAGAATGCTCTCAAACAGGTTCAGGCTCCCAGTATTCTCCATTTGGCGACTCATGGTTTCTTTCTCCAGGATGTGGAGTTTGTACCCCCTGCTGCTGGGACTCGGGGGGAGATTGAGTTAGTTACAGCTAGACCACTGGAGGGTTGGTTCCTTCCTCCCAGTAACCGTCCTACCAGCAGTGAGAATCCCCTGTTGCGCTCAGGTTTGGCATTTGCTGGATTTAATACCCGAGACAGTGAGGGAGAAGATGGAGTGTTGACCGCTCTGGAAGTGGTGGGGTTGGATTTGCGGGGGACTCGTTTGGTGGTGATGAGTGCTTGTGAGACGGGGGTGGGGGATGTGGCCAATGGTGAGGGGGTTTATGGCTTGCGGCGAGCCTTTGTGATGGCGGGGGCCGAGAGTCAGTTGATGAGTTTGTGGAAGGTGGCGGATGAGGAGACGGCGGATTTGATGGGAGATTATTATCAACGGTTGTTGTCCGGGGAGGGACGGAGTGAGGCGTTGCGGGAGGTGCAGTTGGACTGGCTCGCTCGGGGGAAGCATCCCTATTATTGGGCGTCGTTCCTGTTTTCGGGGCAGTGGACGCCTATGGATGATTTTACGGAAAGGTGAATAAGCTCTGAGGCTCCAGAAATACATCTAATCAGTAGAAACTCGTAGGGAGTATCAGTGATGGTTCTGGATATCGTGACTTTGGATGGCTTCGATGTTGCTTTTGCCACCTCTGGGGATGATGTGATTATTATGGCTGATTTGCCGCCGGAGCAACTCGATCGCCTCCAGAGTTCGCCTCTGAC
>SMDP01000060.1:14765-20870 GCA_012911965.1 Geitlerinema sp. P-1104 | reverse complement strand
AGGGGACCGAAGACGGCTTCCGGGTAACAGGTGTTGGAGAGGGCGACACTTTTGCCCGGTAGCCATTCCAGGTTGCCATGTTTGCCCACATGGACGACGGCTTGAACTTGGAATTTTTGTCGTAGCCAGATGTAGAAGGCCAGGTAGTCGTGGGTGGGTTCGAGGTCGGGGGCGTGGTAGTTTAGGCTGGGGTCGCGATCGTAGCCTCGGGCCGGTTGGATGCCAATGAAGAGATGGCCCCGTTGAATGCCGGCGATCGCAAAGTCCCCAGAAGGTTTCCCCCAGCGGCGTTCGATTCCCTCACGGACGGCGGCGGGGAGTTGGGCAAAGGCCCTTTGATAGTCTTGCAGGGACAGGGTTTGATAGACGGGGCGCATTTGGAAGCTTTCGGGATCGTTGGTGACGCCGGAGGTGAGAAGCGTCATCAGGTCCTCGGAGGTTTGGGGCGCGTCCCCGACGCAATAGCCAGCGGTTTTGAGGCTTTTGAGGATTTCGACGGTACTGGCGGGGGTGTCTAAGCCCACACCATTGGCCAGTCGGGCATCTTTGTTGGGATAGTTGGGCAGAATCAGGGCAATTCGTTGCTGTTCAATGGGGGTTTTAATCAGGGTTGCCCAATGTTTGGCCAGTTCGGCGACGAAGTCAATGCGATCGCCGACGGGTTCATAGCGGACGACTTCGGTTTCGAGGCGATCGTCGGTTTCAGACATTTGTTTGAAGGACACGGCCCGGGTAATAATCCGTCCGTCAACTTCGGGTAAGGCCACGTTCATGGCCACATCTCGCGGCGATAAGCCCCTCAATTCGTCTTGCCATTGGGCTTGGCCGCCGCCACTGAGGATCACTTGAAAGACGGGGCGATTTAGGGTTTGCCAGAGGTCGAGATTAGGCTGTTCGCGATCGAGTTTGGCTAGGGAAAATCCGGTGGTATTGAGAATCAGGTCAACTTGAGAAAAGACCTCAATCACTTGGTCTTGAACCGACCGATCTCGTAGGGAGGAAATATAGAGGGGAACGGGTTGTAAATTTTGTTGACTTAGGGCTTGACAAAGAGCATCAATGGGTTTTGTATTGGAAGAGAGATAATGGGCGCGATAGAAGATAATCCCCACCTGGGCGATCGCCCCCTTCACCTCAGCCACCGGATAGAGTCCCACCCGAGGCACAGATTGCGGGTCTGGGGGATAATTTTCCCCATCTAAACATTTATCTTGGGCATATTGCAGGCCATTACAAAAGTTGCTAACTCCTCCTTCATTAAAATATTGCCAAAGTCGATTTACAACCGTCAGCGGCACAGTAGAATGACTACATAAATCTGGGTCAATGCCATCATCACCGGGCATAACAATGAGATGGCCACCGGTCATCTCCACGGTTTCTCGCAACACCTCTAAGCCATAACTCCAATAGGCCCGCCCCCCCAGTAACCGCAGGATAATCAGTTTCGCCTGAGATAATACCTCCTCGGCGTAGGTATCCAGGGTAAGTTGCTGTTGCAGTTGCAGCAAGTTCACCACCCGCATCTCGGGAAACCCAGGAGGAAGCTGTTGACTGGCGACGGAGAGGGTTTGAATATCGGTATCAGCGGCGGTGATAAAGACGATGGGGGCGGGGGTTTGTTGGATGTAAATGACCCCGTCACTATCGGGTGTCCAACCGCCAGGAGTTGCAGCAATCCGGTGCATAATAAAACCTAAGTTGTTTAGCGAGTGTATGTTCGTTAGAGTGACTCATCTGGATTCACGACATGATAACGCTCGATGAGTGTTAGCCTTGTGTTTTCTGAAAAAAAGGCAGTACATCCTTTCTCTCTTTTAGTTCGGTTTTATTATCAAGATGCTGTTTTAGTTCATTAAGTTCTTGCCGACATATGGCAATATCAAAGTTAATTTCTTCAAAATTTTTCATGACGTGAGTTTGTAGGCTTCTTTTAAATTCTTAAGTCGCTCTTCCTTAAAAATATCTACAATTTCAACTCCCTCGTTGATCTGCCGAAAAATAATGCGAAAATTGGGATAGATACAAGCCATATACAGATTTTCTAGTCCTTCACTTTTCAAAAGCTTGACTCGATGATTAACTGAACTCTGTTCAGAAAAACCATCGAGTTGGGGTAAGAAGTGGTCAATCCGTTGTCGATCACTCGGAAGGAGCGATCGCATTGCAATCTCAGCCTGGCTGCTCAAGGTAATCATCGTAATGCCATAGGATACGCCAACAGTCTTATGATAGCAGATTTTTTTGAATTAAGTCTTCCCCTTATGTTCTGAAAGAAGGCTAACTTCAAGTGAGAGTCAAGATTTGGAATTTTTATCCCGACCAAAATAGAGCATTTTCCAAATAAATAAGGGACTAACCAAGCAACTTTTAAAAAATTGCAACTCGGCGGCGGCCACCGCATCATCCCCCAACACATCTCGATACCGCCAAGCATGACGTAGCAGTTTCCGAAAATCATTCACAAAATAGGCCATAGTAAACCAGGGTTTTTGCCAAGGCTTATAATTCAACATTCGGGTTCGGTGACGACTCAAGCCTACGCCTTTGAAAAACTCGATCAGATAATCCCGTTCAAAACGACGGGCCGGAATTTCATGATAGATGTGCATCTTGGGATTGTACCAAATTTCCCAGCCCGCCATTGCTAAATAGGAGAGGGCTTCAATATCTTCCCCTTTAGTATTCAAGGACGTTCCTACAGGCCCTTGCAAGACTAATTTCTTAGGCACAGTATCGAGCCATACCGACTTACGAATGACCAAGCCTGCACCGGGGGGATAGACCTTTTTGCGTGCATATTTATAAGAGGTATAACAGAGAGGTTTGTTCCCTCGCTCAATAATCGGGATAAAATTAGCAATGCGTTTAAAATTGGCTGGAGGTTCGACTTCATACTCGCCATGAATTTGACCACTATAGGCTCCCGCTTGGGGGTAATCTTGAGCAAATTGATAACATTCAAACACCCAATCATCAGCCGGATAATTATCATCATCGAGAAAGCCAATTAACTCACTCTGGGCTTCTTGAATGCAACGAGCGCGGGCGTAGGAGGCGCCTTGTTTGGCTTCAAAAAAGTAATGAAGTCGGGAGTGAGAGGGCCAGGTTTCTTGCTGAGCTTGAATAATTGTGGCTGTGCTGTCGCTACTATTATTATCAACCACCACAATTTCCCACTCAATGCCATCTGTTTGAGTCTGGGACTTTAGACGCTCTAATATCTTGCCAATTCGTGTTGCGCCATTATATGTCCGAATTGCTACTGTAAAATCCATAATTAAAATCCATAAAACCTTGAGGAGTTCTCACGTCCTGGCAAAGCCGTTATAAAGCTCTTGACAAAGCGATTGACCACGCCATTTTAATAGTCCTAATTAGTCTAGCATACCCAATCTCATTCAGAGCGAAAGGGGGCGCAACAAATTTGTCGAACCGGTGGGGCTTCTACCAGTCCCAAGGCAGAAATTTTAGCTTTAAAAAAAGGATGATTCTTAGAAACGACCTCGATCGCCCGTAAGACTTCCGGCGGTGATAACTCCCGAGCCAGGGTACAGTGAGGAACCCAGGCTTCAGGTCGGTAATAGGCCACCGCCTCCACCCCAATCTCCTCAAGATGCTGATGTACCCGTCGATGTAAGCCGAGTAACTGGGTGGTCACTACCGGGGCCAGGAAGATGACGCCACCTCCGGCTGAAAACAAGCCGACTGAGGAAAACTGAATCTCAAAGGGGGACTCACGTTGCGCGATCGAGTCTAGGATTCTCGGGAGAACCTGCAAATCGGCATGGGGAAGTACCGCCAGACTCAAATGAGGGCGGCTGTGAACCCGCTCAGCCATCGACGAGGCGATCGCCCCCACTTGGGCCCATAGCTGACGCACCTTCGCGGAGGCTTGCTCATCGAAATATAGCTCAATGGCATAGGTTTGTTGAGAGACCACCATACCCAATTCAGATCCCAAAAGTTCTTTTATCTTAAAGTTATCCCGGCAATCCTAGCAAACTCAGCCATCAGCGGCGTTGTTTGAGCAAATAGGCGATCGTTTCTCCTTTCCCTTTCACCTGAAGTTTGCCCCGTTTTTCAAACACATAGCGATGACGCAAGCGTTCATAGGCTTCTTGAGTCACCTGAATACAGCCAGGAACCCCCTGAGACTCCATCCGACTGGCCAAATTAACCGTATCGCCCCATAAGTCATAACTAAACTTATTCAGACCAATCACCCCCGCCACCACCGGCCCCGTCGCCAACCCCACCCGTAAAATAATCGGTTCCCCACTCTGAACCGAGAAGCGGGCCGCCTCATTCATCATCGCTAACGCCAATTCTGCCACCGCTTCAGCATTATTCTCCTGGGGTTCCGGGAGTCCCCCCACCGCCATATAGGCATCGCCAATGGTTTTAATCTTTTCGAGTCCCCGTTCTTGGGTGAGGCGATCAAAGGCGGAGAAAATATCATTGAGAATATGCACCAAATCCGAAGGCGCACAACGGGAACAGAGATTCGTAAAGCCGACAATATCAGCAAACAGCACCGTGACATCTTCAAAGCGTTGGGCGATCGCCGCCCCCATCTGTCCATTATCGTGAGCTTGCTGTTTTAACTGCTTAGCCACCGAAGCCGGAAAAATATTCAGCAACAGCCGTTCCGAGCGTTCCTGAGCCATACGTAGGGCTTCTTCCGTTTGTTTGCGTTCCGTAATATCACGAGCAAAGGCACAAATATATTGATGGTGATTAAACTCAATCCCATTCACCGTCAAATCCACCGGAAAAATTTCACCATTGCCTCGTTGCAGTCGTGTTTCAAAAGCAAAAGACCGTTGTTGCTGCATACTCTGCCAAAACTCATCCCAATCGGCCGTAGCAAAATCAGGAGCAATATCCTGAAACGATCGCCCCAGCAGCATATCGGCATCATAGCCCAAGGCCCAAGCCGCCGCTTCATTAGCATAGGCAAACTGTCCCGAAGGGAGAATCCAGAGCACAATATCAGCGGCCGCATCAATGGCAAACTGAGTCAATTGCAGCGCATCCCGAGAGAGTTTGCCCTCACTGATATCCTCAATCAGCATCACAAAACAGTGCGGCTCAGCCCCGGCCACCTGAATCACCGATAACCCTAAACTAATCCAGAAACTGACCCCTTTCTGATTTTGACAGCACACCTCTAGTTTACGGGGTAGGGATTGGCGTTGGGCGATCGCCCCTTGAATTTCCGCTTCCGCCTCCCCTAAAGGAGCATCCAAGGCATCCTGAAGCGTAATGGCCTGCAAAAACGCAGTTCCTTGTAAATCCTCCTCCGGCCGTTCCAGCATCTTCTGTAACGCCGGATTCGTGCGTAAAATTCGTCCCTCTCCATCAAGCAGTGCAATGCCAATTCCCGCCTCCCGAAAAATCGCATTGAGTTGACGTTGTTGCTCTCGTAAGTGTTGTTGAACCGAGAGACATTCCCAAATCTTTAACTGAAGCTCTTGGCTATTATTACGAGGACGAACCTTAGCTTGGTCCAAGACGCGAGAGAGTTTTTCGCCAAGGCTCTGAACCGTTGGTGACATCTGTGGCTTAGCCGCGATCTCCCAACCGTAGAGATTAACCCAGCGCCCCGAGGCCAGTGGCACCACCTTAAACTGATAAGAGCGCGAGCCACAGACACAGGTAACGTCCCGCGCTTCTCCCGAGAGACTCACTTCCGCAATTGCCGCTTGTAAGGGGGGGTTCAGGCGATCGCCCACCTGACAGCCCCAGGCTTGAAGCAACGGCTCACTGGCCGGGTTGCCATAGCAAATGACCCCATCACGGCTAGTTTGAAGCACAGGAGAGGGATTATCCTCACTAGAGGGTGGCATTCGCGAACCTAACCCCGTCTGGGAGGGCAGGTTTTGGCGTGCGGACTCGCCCCCGGAAGAAGTCCAGTGAAAATTGGGCATAGTGCGAATCGAGTAGAGCGGGTGGTATGGCAGTGCCACCCATCAATGAGTAGAACGTTAAATGTCATCAATTGAACAATTAAACCCGGCCACGATCGCCCCAAAACAGCATGAGGACATGCACCCGGATCGTTGCCCCCCTCTACTGTATCCTAGCCGAGAAAACTTGACC
>SMDP01000060.1:2431-14269 GCA_012911965.1 Geitlerinema sp. P-1104 | reverse complement strand
CTCACATTGGTCCCACCGAGGCCGCAATAGCCGTTGGGATTTTTTGCCAGATATTGCTGGTGATACTCCTCTGCATAATAAAACTCAGGCGCATCGAGGATTTCCGTCGTAATCTCACCATAGCCAGATTTTTTGAGCGCCGCCTGATAGCGTTGACGAGACGCTTCAGCCAGTTGCTTCTGTTCGGGAGAATACACATAAATCCCCGAGCGATACTGAGTTCCCACATCATTGCCTTGACGCATCCCCTGAGTCGGATTGTGGCTTTCCCAGAATCGACGCAGCAGGGTTTCATAACTGACTTGCTTGGGATCATAGACCACCCGCACCACCTCATTATGTCCAGTTTGACCTGAACAGACCTCTTGGTAAGTCGGGTTGGGGGTAATGCCTGCCGCGTAGCCCACCGCCGTACTATACACCCCATCGAGTTGCCAAAAACAGCGTTCAGCCCCCCAGAAACACCCCAAACCAAATAGGGCCAATTCCATCCCCTCGGGATAGGGAGATTTCAGAGCCGTTTTCAGGACAAAATGCTGCTTAGGAACTGGCATAGACTCCTGACGGCCCGGTAGTGCCTCATTGGCATTCGGCAACGTGAGCTTTTTTTTGAATCCGAATAACATAACAGGGCATAAAAGAATAAAGAACAGGGAAGAGCCGATCATCGCGTCCTGGCCGCAACACCCGAACTGTAGAGAGCGATCAGCTCGCCTCTCTTGATTCTACAACCGGACAGACCTCATCTACCAGCGACCCCTGGGAATGACTCGGGGGACAAACCGGCGGTAACACCACCTGATTCACCTCAGGGCTAAAACCTAACCATTGGCGCGATAGATTGGCGAAGGCCTCAGGACAGCCACTCACCCCGAACTGGGTTTTGGCTTGGCCGGGGTTGGCTCGTAACCCCAACAGATCCAGCTCCTGGGCTGCCGATCGCACCACATAGTTGGCCGGGTCCACCAAGGTTACCGAAGGGGGCAGGAGCTGCCGTAAGACTGGCTCTAAGAGGGGGTAATGGGTGCAACCATAGACCAACGTATCAATCGACTGAGCCAGAAGCGGTTGTAGATACTCACGGATGACCTCACGAGTTTCCGGGGTATGAATGCGATTGCCTTCAATCAGGGGGACAAACTCAGGACAACCCATTTCCCACACCTCAGCCGAGGGATTCATCTCCAAAATCGCCCGGCGATAGGCACTACTGGCGGCGGTGGCCGGAGTAGCAATCACACCAATGCGTTTGCCATAGCCCACTGCCGCCCGCGCCCCCGGCAGAATCAGTCCCAAAATGGGGAAATCAAACTCACCCCGCACCGCCTCTAGGGCTAAGGCTGAACTGGTATTACAGGCAACGATCGCCATTTTGACCCGAGACTGAGCCAGCCAGAGCAGAATTTCGCGGACAAACTGCAAAATCTCCTGGGGCGATCGCGTTCCATACGGCAGACGAGCGGTATCCCCAAAATAAAGCACCGACTCATCCGGCAGTTGTCGATACATGGCCCGGAGGACGGTTAAGCCGCCAACACCGCTATCAAAAACCCCAATCGGTTGGTTATGGTTGGTCATAGAATTGTCCAAAAACTGTCCGAAACTCGTTCTGAGACCGACCACCGCTCAAGAGAGCAGCGGCGATCTGGCCAGCTATCCCCAGGTCCTTAATCACCTCAACACTGTGGACCGGGACAATGCTGGCGAACATACTGCAAAATACCACGAGCGATCGCCTGGGACAGAACTTCTCGATACTCAGGATCAGCTAAGCGACGCGCATCTTGAGAACCGGTGACAAACCCCAACTCCAATAACACCGCCGGCATTCGCGTATGGCGTAGGACATAGAACCGGGCCGTGCGAACTCCCCGGTCTGGGCCCCCGGTGGCATCCAGCAAACTCCGGTGTAGAGTCCGCGCTAACTGTTCCCCAGTCTGGAAATAGTAGGTTTCAATGCCATTGACATCGGGGCGACTCATGCTGATGGCATTGGCATGTAAACTCACAAACAAATTAGCATTGACCCGATTCGCCAACTCAACCCGAGGTTGCAAGTCAACGGTGCGATTATCCTCGCGGGTCATAATCACCCGCACCCCCTGTTCTTCGAGTAAATCCCGGATGCGGTGGGACATGGGGTTGACAATATCCGTCTCACTGAGTCCGCCAATCCCCACCGCACCGGGGTCGCGACCCCCATGGCCAGGATCGAGGACAATCACAATCTGGCCATCGGGGATATTGCCCAAATCCCCCTGACCCGACAGGCTAGCCCCCAAATTGGGCGCCGGTAAGTTGCCCCGGGCTTGATAGCCGTTGAGTTCCAACGACAGTAAGCTAGGACTCGGCTGGTTAATCTCGCCAATGGAGACTTGAGGGGCCGGCATTACCCGCACCATGACCGTGTTAGAGTCCGCCTGTTCCGTGCGAATCCAGGAGATCGCCTCACTGTCACTGGCATCGGGCCGTTGAAAGGTCTCAGACAGCCGCGCATTGCGAATTTCAATTTGATAGGCTAACGTACCTCGATCCCAATAGGATCGCTGGTCGAGGGGGCGATCGGCACGAATCAAAACTCGATTACCCTCAACGGTAATATCAATCGCTTCAATGGTGGCCACCTGCGATCGCGGTGATTGAGTGAGATAGGGGTCAACCTCGGATCCTTGAGAGTCCACGGCGACATTCAGGGATTTGGAGGTTTCGGTTGAGTCAAATCCAAGTGCTTTAGCCTCAGGAATTGAGGAGTTGACGGACTTGGCCTCAGCGATTGGGGCCAATTGAGCCACCATTAAAATACTTGTGAGACTGGATAACCACCAGTGAACTCTGGGCATATTTCTCCTTGCGGGCTGGACTGCACGACATGGGAATCTTGGCGAACCACAGTTGCCCGAATCCCGATTATCGATGAGTCAAAACCAATTGTGTGTGGTGTTGGGCAAACTGCGTTGAAAAATAGCATAAAAAATTCGCCATTGATAGGGCGAGAGGGTCAGAACCTCGGCTGTTTTTCCCTTTAACCTACGATTAGGGGGGACTTGTCACCGGATAGTTCGCGACGCCTCGGGAAATTGAGATGCAACCCAGTCACAGATGATGGCGTTGATACGGGGGGCAGCTTCGTCATGGACACAATGCCCCCCATAGTCTAACTCTCGTAGCTCCAGCTTGTCTTGATGCTCGCCAAATTGCTCAGGACGCGCTAGTTTTGGCGGCACCATGCGATCGCCCCTCGACCACAGCAATAATCCCGGTACGGAAATCTCCTGAATCACCTCTGAGATGGGGGGGCAAAAGTCCACATCACTGGCCGCACGAGCTAACCGCGATAAGGCCCCAGCGGCACCACGATCATAGGCCGGCCGTGAGAAGATATCCAGCAACTCCTCATCCACAAAATCAGGGTTCTCATAGGCAATCCGGGCCCAGCGCCGTAACCGCCGAGGCGGACGAATCAGCGACAGCAGCGGGGTCAGGAACAGCGGTGAGGTAAACAGCCGCTCCACCGCCCCCACCAGGGGACGCAACAGCGACGGAAGCAGCGCCCGCCGCAGGGCTGGATCAGGAAGGGTAATGACCACATAGCCCCGGACCGCTTCAGGATGCCGCGCCGCCGCCAGCACCACCACCAGGGAGCCAATGGAATGGCCCACCCAGACCGCCGGACGACGTACCACCAAGCGCCAAAAATCAGACACCTGCTCAACCCATAACGGCACACCGTAGCGGGTGGGGGCCTTAGTGCTGTCCCCGAACCCTAACAAATCCAGGGCATAGACGGGATGCTGTTGACTCAAGGGTCCTAGGTTATACCGCCAATGGCCGATGGAGCCACCAAAGCCATGAATTAAAATCAGCGGCGTGGCCTGAGGTTCAGGACTAGGATGGTAGCTATAGGGGATACTCCAGCCCCGCCAGCGCCAATGGCGAACGTCACCCAGGGCGGGGAGGGAGGAAGACAACGATGGGGAGGTCAAGATAGGGACGAGAATGTTAGAGAACTTAGATTAAGTTGGCAAGAGCCAGGATTTTATTTTAAGCTGTTAGGCAAGGCGTCGGCTGGACTTGTGCGATCTAGCTCCTCCGCGAGCGGGTCAGGGTCGCCCGTTGTGAATTGAGAATTTCTATTAAATTTGACCCCGATCTAAAGTATTGCGAGTAAAATATCACTACGCTAGGGCGATCGCTCTGGCAACCTCGCCGACCCCTCAGCTCCCCTTAACACCGACACGAACTCACATCTAAACACACTTAAACCCATTACATATGCCTGCAATCGGAAGAAAACGACAACGGGACTTACCCCAAATCAACGAGCGGATTCGTTTCCCCCAAATCCGGGTCATTGCCACAGACGGCGAACAGTTGGGGATTATGACACCGGCGGATGCGATTACCGTTGCCGAAGAGAAAGACTTGGACTTGGTCTTGGTCAGCGACAAAGCCGATCCCCCGGTTTGTCGGATCATGGACTATGGCAAATACAAGTTTGAGCAGGAGAAGAAAAACAAGGAAGCCAAGAAGAAACAACACTCTTCCGAACTCAAGGAAGTGAAGATGCGCTACAAAATCGAAGACCATGACTACATGGTGCGCGTCAAGCAGGCACAACGGTTCCTCAAAAGTGGGGACAAGGTCAAAGCCACAGTCATGTTCCGGGGACGGGAGATCCAACATACGGATTTGGCCTACCAACTCCTAGAACGGCTGGCTAAAGACCTCGATGACATGGCCGAAGTGCAACAACGGCCCAAACGAGAAGGACGCAGCATGATGATGATGCTGGCTCCGAAAAAACAATCTTAAGGTGTGATTCTCTTGGTTCTGAACGGTCAAGCAGTTGAGACCCCCCTCATCTGCGATCGCTCTCATGTCTGTTTATTCTGGTGAGCCGAGAGGCTACACTGGACAGCAGGTCGTGCGCCCGACTCATCAGCGAGGGGTGAACTCGTGAACCGTCACGTTCCCCGGCCAGCCCAAGCTGGCCTCCCCCCTAGATTTGAGATTGTGATGGCCCTCCGGCGGCCAGCAACGGCGACCCACTGACATCAGGACGAGCTAGGCTGAATGGAACTTAAAAACTGGCAATTCAACCAAGGGGGCTGGAAACAGCAGGTGTTGCAGTGGCTGAACCTGCGCCCGGAGGATGGAGAGCGAACCCTGCTCATGTTCGCCTTCTACACAGCCACCTCCATCGGGCTGTTATGGCTCGAAGCCGTTACCTACGAACTGTTTTTGGCCCGCTATGGTGCGGAGTCCCTGACCATTATCTACATTGCCGGGGCCGCCATTGGCTCCGGGCTGGGCTTCTTCTACTCCTGGCTACAAGAGATGTTACCCATGAGGAGGGCGATCGTCGTGATTGCCCTCCTTATGGCGTTGCCAGCACTTGTGTTTCGCTTTGGCCTGGAAATGCCGCTCCTATTTGGCTTGACGGTATTCGCCATGCGGCTATGGATTGATGGGGCCTATATCCTCAATGACCTCAATACCTCCATCACCGCCAACCAGCTTTTTAATATCCGCGAGATTAAACGAACCTATCCCATCATCAGCAGCGGTATCCTCCTGGCAGACGTACTGGGGGGGTTTTCCTTACCGGTGGTCATTGCCAACTTCGGCGTGCGCAATGTCTTGTTTGTGGCCTGTTTTATGCTGGTGGTGGGCGCGTTACTACTGCTATATCTGACAGAAAACTACCGTCAAGCCTTCCCCGATGTGGCTCGTCGCACAGAAGAGGAAGATCCCTCCGACTTCACCACCCGCCGCTTCCAAGGGCCCCTACGCACCTATGTCTGGCTGCTGGTGAGCTTCTTTGTCCTGGTGGAAGGCCTCTATGTGGTCATT
Organism: Geitlerinema sp. P-1104; assembly: GCA_012911965.1. Lineage (GTDB taxonomy): Bacteria > Cyanobacteriota > Cyanobacteriia > Cyanobacteriales > Geitlerinemataceae > Sodalinema. The sequence goes on along the minus strand of SMDP01000060.1, from coordinate 8,416 downwards.
GAATTTCAGTTTTTTAGTGAAATTGAACTCTTCTTTCGCCAGTTACAGGTGGAAGCCCAGGCGGGAGAACTCAGCCAAAATGCCTCAATCTTCCTGGGGCTATTGGATCTCAATGAGACCTCCAACTTTGATAGTGGCATTGCCCGCTTTTTAGGGCTATTTAACGGCTTTCTGGGGATTTTTGAGCTAATCACCCAATGGTTCGCCTCCAGCCGGCTTGTCGAACGCATGGGGGTCTTCTATGCCGGGGGGATTCTGCCGGCCTTGGTCCTCAGCATTGGCGTGTTATCCCTGACCGGCTCCCTGATGGGCAATTTTGAACTCTTTTTTGGGGTCATCGGCATTAAGTTTGTCGATGAGTTGCTGCATTATACTCTCATAGAAGGAACGGGGCCGGTTCTATTTCAGCCCCTACCCGAAAGCCAACGTAATGGCTTACAGGCCCTGGTCAATGGTGTGGCTAAACCCGTGGCCACCGGTGTGGCTGGGGCAGTGATGTGGGTGGCCATTTGGGGCGGTCGGCGCCTAGTGGGCCCTGAACGCTGGCTGGACTTGCAAAGTACGATTTTTGTCTCCCTGGTGCTGCTGTTGGCCGTGGCTTGGCTGTTGGCAATCTGGTTGATGCGATCGCGCTATGTGGGCTTGCTCGTTTCGAGTGCTGAACGGGGACGTTTAGGGGTCTCCGACGTAGATTTCCGTGCCCTGAAACGCTCCGTGGTCGAAACCCTCGAAAAGCAGAAGTCAGATGCCGATAAACGCTCCTGCGTCGAACTCCTCAGCCAAATTGATCCCCAAAACGTCGGGGAAGTGCTGGCCCCGCTGTTGGTGAATTTATCGCCCCCGTTACAACGTCAGAGTTTGGAGGTGATGCTCAACGCCCCCAAAACCGAACATCTGCCCCAAGTTCGCGCCCTGATTGAACGGCCCCAACCTCCCGAAATTCTCGCCTTGGCCCTGCGCTATATCTGGTTAACGGAAGAAACCCCCGATATGCGACAACTGCGCCCCTATCTGCGGCCAGAGGTCGATCCAGTGGTGCGATCGACGGCGGCCTCACTGATTATGCGTAAGGGCAATCGGGAACAGAAAGCCGAGGCCACCAACGCCCTACGGCGAATGCTGACTCACCAGCAGGAGCGAGAACGAGTCATGGGAACTCGGGCTTTGGGTGAGGCGGAGTTTTTGCAGGGATTACGCCTCTATGTGCCCAATTTGCTTCAGGATGAGTCCCTGCGGGTGCGCTGCGCCTTGTTAGAGGCGATCGCCTCGACGGAACTCGAAGAATACTATCCCTCCCTACTACGGGGGCTGTCCTACAAATCCACCCGAGATGCAGCCATGCACTCTCTGGTGCGCTTGGGCAATGATATTCTCGATCGCCTCGTGGAACTCGCAGAAGATACCCACAAACCGGATTTGGTGCGGATGTACGCCTGGAACACCGTCGGGCAAATTGGCACTCCCGAAGCCCTAGATACTCTTGTCAAGCATCTGATGACCACCTGGGCCACCAGTCGCCGCAATATTCTACGGATTCTCCTAAAAATTCCCGATGATAAAGGGATTGAGGGAGTTCTCGATCGCCTCGGACGGAGTGGGGTGGAAATTCTCATCGATCAGGAATTGATGTTCCTCGGCCAACTCTATGCAGCCCTCGTAGACTTCCAGGGGAGTCGGTCGGATGACTCCCTAGAAGAACTACATAATGGCAATGGCTCTGTGGAACTCACCGCTGACTCAGCCTTACAACTCCTGTGCAATAGCCTAGAGGACATTCGCAATGACAGTATTGAACGATTGTTCTTGCTGATGAAGTTCCTCTATCCCCTCAGTTCAATTCAGGCGGCGGCCTTTAACCTCAAGTCCGGTTCTCGCTCCTATATGGCGCGAGGCTTGGAAATTCTCGACAACACCATTGATATTCCCAGCAAACGGGCCTTGCTGAATATTTTGGATCGTCAGGGGGACATGGAAAAATTACAGAGTCTGTCAGACTTAATTGACTATCGCCCCCTTCCTCCTCGGGAACGGCTGCGAGTTTTGCTGGAATTGCGCTATTTCCTCTCCGACTGGCCCCTGGCCTCGTGTTTTCATGTCGCACGTCTGGCCCGCTGGAGTTTAGGCGCCGATCAGACTCTCGCGGGATTACGCCATCCCACAGGCTTTGTTCGAGAGTCGGTTTTAGCCTATTTACAGGTAGCCTCTCCCCGTGCCTTGATAGAATTGCTACCGAAACTGCAACATGACCCTGATCCTCTCGTGGCAGCTCAAGTCCAGGAGATGATGGTGCAGTTTGGTTTAGCGTCGTCGTCTTCAGACTCGCCGACGTCACCCCAAGGGCTATAAGTTCTCCCCTCCGGTTCTAATCCCCCATGCTAACCAGTGTTGATCGGTTGTTATTTGTGCGAGGTGTTCCCATCTTTAAGGAGTTACGGGACGATTTTTTGGTGCGTCTAGCCTCGGTGATGGATGAATTGTCTTTTCCTAGCAATCACACCATTTTCACAGAAGGACAGGAGGGGCGATCGCTCTATATTCTGGTGTCCGGAGTTGTCCGCATTCATATCGGCGATACTGAAATCACCAAATTGCCCCAAGGTGCCTGTTTTGGTGAAATGTCCCTCTTTGACGCTGAACCCCGTTCAGCCTCGGTCACCACCTGCGAACCCTGTGAATGTCTCATGCTGACTCAGCAACAACTCTATGATGCCATTGATGAAACCCCCGGCATCGCCATCAATATCATCCGCCTCCTCTCCCGCCGCACTCGGGAGTTAAACATAAAGGTGAATAAGCAGGATACGTAGTCCATCGCAGCCCCATTTTCGCGTAATCTGGGGGGTAAATTCCATGTTAAGGCCCTGTTATGACCCGCTCTCGTTTTGATTCTCTGGCCCCCGTCAATTGCCGTCCCTTGCGAGGTGTCATCTTTGATATGGATGGTGTACTGACGGATACCATCGAGTTTCACTATCAAACCTGGCAACGACTGGCCGATGAGGAGGGGATTCCCTTCACTCGTCAGGCCAACGAAGCCTTACGAGGCCTATCACGTCGAGATTCACTGCTGCGGATTTTGCAGGGCCGTGTCCTACCAGAAGCTAAAATTCAGGAACTCCTCGAACGCAAGAATCGCTATTTCCGCAGTTTCATTGACACCATGACAGCGGAGTATCTGTTACCGGGGGTGCAGGTCTTTTTGCATGATTTACGGCAGGCGGGGATTAAGACCGCCGTAGCCTCCGCCAGCCAAAATGTCTATATCGTCATTGAAAAGCTAGGCATCGCCTCAGACATTGACGTGATTACCAATGTCTATGATGTCGATCGCCCCAAACCCGCCCCCGATGTCTTTCTCTACGCGGCCCAACAGTTAGGGTTAGGCCCCCAAGACTGTGTGGTGTTTGAAGATGCCGAGTCTGGGGTAGAAGCGGCCCGGGCCGCCCAAATGCGGGTAATTGGCTTAGGCGATGCGGCCCAGGTCGGGGCAGCGGACTGGGTGTTACCGGGGTTAGAGGGAGTTCGCTGGCATGATGTCCAAGCCAAGTTAACTCCCGGAGTCTAGGGCATATTCCTGGAGAATTTCCAGAGGAATCGTCTCCAGAACGTTCTCATGGGTGGCCGCAAGGACAATGGGCGGGGCCACCCCAGCACTAATGGCTTCCTGCCAGCGCGAGGCACAGAGACACCAGCGATCGCCCGGTTTCAAGCCCGGAAACTGATACGCCCCAACAGGAGTACTTAAATCGTTGCCCCGTTGTTTGGTATAAGCCAGAAACTCCTCAGTCACCTGGGCGCAAACCGTATGACTACCAAAGTCCTGGGGGCCGGTATGACAGAAGCCATCCCGATAGAATCCAGTTCGAGGCGAGGAACAACAAAGGTCTAACCGTTGTCCCAAGACATTCTGGGCCGGTTTATGGGTAGGAGTTTGGCTCATGAGTATGGCGGTTGGTTAGTGGACAGATGAAACTAGACAGATGAAACGTTTACTTATCTTGCCTAAAGGTTTTTTTGCGACTTAAATTAGTCCTTTCTGATATGCCTAGAAAAAACAAAGTTCAGGTCGGAGTGAGGCGATCGCCCACAACTCCCAAAAGAATTATGACAAATTCCAGTCCAGGAACGCAAAACCCCTCTCTTGCCTATGCTCCTTTTCTCTGTGTCCTCTGTGGCTCTGTGGTTCCCCCTACCGCCTCCTCCAAATTGCGATAGCCTAGAAAAAACCTAGACAGTAGGAGTATTAATAATGGAATCTACCCCCCTGACCGGTATAGATTTACTCAATTGCGCCCAAGCCAACGCCAAAGAGGGTTTAGAGAGTGCAGCACAACACTGTGGCTATGGTGAGGATTCCTCGCGCTTTATGGCAGCATTAGAGGAAGCCGCTCAAAATAAGGGAATTACCCTGAAAAAATTTAGTGATTTGCTAAATTTTGACGATTTACAACCCGCTTCGGGAGAAGCCATTGCTCCAGAGAGTCCGGGAAATCTCTAAGGGATCTCTGAGATGATCCCGGATCAGGATCTCCCAAGCAGGTGATCGCCCTTATCTACCATCATCTGGCAATTTCAGCCTTACGATAGAGGGATCAAGGGGAGGGATAAGGTTAGCATAAACCTAGCAAGATCCGTTGATCCCCGTTAGAATAGGGGGTATGTTAACAAACTCCTGAGCGGATTGGCGATCGCCCTTAAACATCGCCATCCTTTTTGACAAGAGTTGACTCCAACGAGTCGCCCTATTATAAATCCCCCAGATTAAAACAATGACCATTGCAATGACTTCAACCCCGAATGTGGCTACTCTCAAAGAGAACCCCATTCTCTGTTATTACACCAACCGAACTGGAAAAGTTCAAGTTGTCCGGATTTCCAACATCGCCAATTGGTATTTCGAGCGGGTTGTGTTTCCAGGACAACGTTTAATTTTTGAAGCCTATGAACAAGGTCAGTTAGAAGTCTATAGCGGCGCGATGGCCAGTGCTGTCTTGGCCGACTCCATCGGCTGCGATCGCCTGCAAATCACGCCCGTCGAATAATCCGCGCCACAGCCTCCGGATAAACACGATCCCCAAACAGCAAGCCTAGGAACGGTATTCACCCCTCCTAGGCTTTTTTGGTTTAAGCGTCTTCCATCCAATGTTTAGCCCGTTGCACAGCTTTGAGCCAGGTTTTATACTGTTCCTGCACCTGGGGTGCATTCTCACTGGGTTCAAACACCTGATCGATTTGTCGGCGCTCAATCAGTCGGTCATAACTATCATAGAAGCCACTAACCAATCCCGCCCCAAACGCCGCCCCTTGAGCCGTTGCGTCAAGGATTTTGGGCCGTTCCACCGGAATCCCCAACAAATCCGCCTGGAACTGCATCAAAAAGTCATTTTGCGACGCACCGCCATCAACCTTAAGGCGACTCACCGAGTCTTCACAATCGCGATTCATCGCATCCACCACTTCCTTAACCTGATAGGCGATCGCCTCAAGCACCGCTCGCACCATATGTTCACCGCGCACCCCTCCCGTAATTCCTTGGAACGAGCCGCGCGCATTCATATCCCAATGGGGAGCGCCTAAGCCACTCAACGCCGGGACAAAATACACCCCATTATTCGTCTGAGCCTGTTGGGCCAAGTTTTCCGTTTCCGCCGCACTCGCAATCAGTTGTAAGCCATCCCGTAGCCATTGGATACAGGCCCCAGCCGTAAACATCGCCCCCTCAATCGCGTAGTTGGCCGAGTCGGGGCGTGTCCAGGCCACCGTTGAGAGGAGCTGATTTTGCGATCGCGCCACCTGATTTCCCGCCTGTGCAATCAGAAAACAGCCCGTTCCGTAGGTGCATTTGAGCAACCCAGGGCGATCGCAGCCATGAGCAAACAACGCCGCCTGCTGATCACCAAACATAGCCATAATCGGGATCTCATCCCCAAATAAATCCGTGCTGCCAAACTCCCCTAAACAGGGTTTAATCTCCGGCATCATATG
>SMDP01000060.1:0-2275 GCA_012911965.1 Geitlerinema sp. P-1104 | reverse complement strand
ATTATCAAAGTCAATTTGAGGACGACGTTCCCGCACCCAATCAAGCAGCCAAACCAATTTCGTCGCCGAAAAATAGGAATCAAGCACCAAGCCGGTGCGTTCTTGGATCAACTCCGCCTTGCCTTGACGACGCAGAGAATTACATAGAGGAGCCGTGCGGCGGTCCTGCCAAACAATGGCTTTATGAAGCGGTCGCCCCGTATTTTTATCCCAGAGTAAACAGGTTTCTCGCTGAACCGTTAAGCCAATCGCCGCCACCTCTTTGGCGCTGACATTCGCCTCATCTAACACATCTTCAGCACAGCCGAGAGTATCCTGCCAAATCTCGATGGCATCATGTTCCAACCAGCCCGGTTCTGGATAATACTGTTTCAATTCCTTATAGGATTGTGCCACCACTTCCCCATCGCGATCAAAGAGAATGGCCCGGTTTCCTGTGGTTCCCAAATCAAGGGCTAAAACGTATCGTTTATCGGTTGTCATAATCAATAATAGTTAGGGAGGATGCAGCTTGATATTGTATCAACTGACCCCTCCCTTGTGGCGTTAGATACAAGTTTAGCCACAATAATTATGATTTCTTTATCTACTTAGCACCCACTAGCGCCGATAGACTTGAGTCGCCGTAGCTTGGTCCGTGGGAACCACCAGCATTTCACTAATGTTGACATGCTGAGGACGGCTGGCACAAAACCAAACGAGATCGGCAATATCCTCACCCGTTAGGGGCGTTAACCCATGATAGGTTTCACCGGCTCGCTGGTGATCGCCGTGGAAGCGAACCTCACTAAACTCCGTCTCCACCAAACCCGGATCAATCTCACTCACCCGAATCGGCGTTCCCAGCAAATCCTGTTTTAAGCCTTGAGTAATCGCTCGTACCGCCGCCTTGGAGGCACAATAGACATTTCCCCGAGGATAGGCATGACGGCCAGCGATAGAGCCAATATTGATAATATGTCCCCCCTGGCGTTCAACCATCCCAGGGACAATGGCCCGCGTCACATACAGCAATCCCTTAACGTTGGCATCAATCATCTCCTCCCAATCGTCGAGATTGCCCTCTTGCAGTTTATCCAGGCCGCGACTCAAGCCAGCATTATTGACCAGGATATCAACCCCTTGCCAATCCGCCGGAAGTTGCGTCAGCTGACTCATCACAGCATGGCGATCGCGCACATCCAAGGTCAGACAATGAACCATCGTCCCCCAGTGGCGGTGCAGATTCCCCGCCAACTCCTGAAGGCGATCGCCCCGACGCGCAAGTAAAATAAGCCGCGAACCCGCTTCAGCAAAACGTTTCGCACAAGCGGCCCCAATGCCACTACTTGCCCCAGTCACAAAAACAATTTTATCCTTAACAGAATCCATAACCTCTGAGATCTAACGGCGCTGCTCGTTTCATCCTATCATTGCTCTTTAATGTTCCTCTGCCTATGGTTGTTCGTCAGACCCTATCCCTCCCCGGCCAATCCCTACACCTGTCCTATCTCGACTGGGGATCTCAGTCTGGTGAACCCGTCCTGCTGTTGCATGGGTTAGCTGACCATGCTGGAGTCTGGCAACCTGTAGCAGAAGCCTTAGCCGCCGAGGGGTTTCGGGCGATCGCCCCTGATTTGCGCGGTCATGGCGACAGCAGTAAACCCCCTCACGGCTATGATTGCGACCAGATTATCAGCGACCTACAGGCCCTACTCAGCCACCTCGGCTATGAGTCGGCCCATATTCTCGGTCATTCCTGGACCGGTAAAGTCGTTCCCATCTGGGCCCGTGAGTTTCCCGGGCAATTCCGCAGTGCCATTCTCGTCGATCCCTTTTTCATCGGCAAAATCCCCAAATGGTCTCGGTTTACCTTCCCCCTGCTGTACCGCGTCTTACCCTTCCTCAAAGCCATGGGCCCCTTTCCTTCCCACGACGCGGCGATCGAAGCAGCGAAAACCCTCAAACAATATCGAGGCTGGAGTGACCATCAACGACAGGCCTTTGAAGATAGTCTGGAAGAGAAACCCGATGGAACCTGGGGCAGCAAATTTACCAAAGCCGCCCGAGATGGCATTTTTGACGATGTGATGGTCGTCGATGGCTTAACGGAACCCCTCAGCGTTCCCACCCTCTTTATCAAGCCTGAAGCCGGACTTAATCGCAGTCAATGGCAACTTAAGCCCTATTATCGCTATCTTGAAACTCTAGAAGTCCGTGACGTTCCCGGCAATCACTGGGCCTTTTTAGTCGAACCCGCCGCCTTTAGTCAGGCCTTACTTCCCTTTCTTCAGCA
>SMDP01000006.1:39623-49400 GCA_012911965.1 Geitlerinema sp. P-1104 | reverse complement strand
AGGCGATCGGCCAGTTTACAGGCAATTTCCACGCCGCTGTAGCCCCCACCCACGATGGCAACTCGGATTTTGTCGCAATCGCTGGCTTCTAGGTTTTGCAGCCGTTGCCGGACGCGGTAGGCATCGCTAACGGTACGAAAGGGGATGGCATGGTCGGCAACACCGGGAATGTCATCGAGGGGGGTTTCGCCGCCTAGGGCCAGGACGAGGCGATCGTAGTTGAGGCAATCGCCCCCGACAAGGGACACCTGCCGAGCGTCGGGATTGATGTCTTCGACGTCGGCTTGACGAAATTGAATCGGGGTGTTGGCTAGGAGTTCGACGAAGGGGGGGGCGATTTCCCAGCTTTGCAGTTCGTCGGTGACCAATTCGTACAGCAGGGGGGCAAAGACAAACCGCTCGCTGCGATCGACGAGGATAATCTCGGGTTGAGTGGAGCTTTCCCAGGGGAATTGAGCGAGTTTGAGGGCGGTGTAGAGTCCACCAAAGCCGCCACCGAGAATACAGATGCGATTGGAAGCGTCGGTCATGATTAGCTTGGATCTAGCGAGGGGGGTCAGAACGTGATACCTTCCCTAATAGCTTAGCCAACTTCTCCCCCTTTCCGGAATTGGTGAGGTCGCGGGTGTTCCTGATTTAGTCTTCATGTGCTGAGGTAGCTGCTATGTCTCTGTTTCTACGTACCCTGACGAATACGGTGTTTAAGCAGCGTCCGATTGAGTCGACGGAGTTACCCGAGCGCGAAAAGATCTCCATTAACCGCGATCGCGAGTTCCCCATTGATACCTTCACCCACGAGCGCAATCATCTGCGGGTGACGTTTAAGGATGATGCTCTGGCGGGCCTCGATACCTGGTATGCGTTCGGGGAACATGTGGAGATTCTCGGACAAGCTCCCCAGGAAGCAGGGTTATCTCGTCTCTATCCCAAGCCTCGTCCCCGGATTATTCAACTCGATTGTCCCTATCTGTCTCAGTTAGACAATTTTGAGAATCCTACGGGGTCCTGTAATGTGACGGCTGTGGCCATGTGCTTGAAGTATTTTGGCATTCCTCAACGCACCAATGCTCGACAGTTCGAGGATGAACTCTATCGTTACGCTCTAAATAATAATCTCAGTCGTCATAATCCCTACGATTTAGCTAAAATTGTGAGGGACTATGGGGCCCAGGATGAGTTCCGCACCAATGCCAGTTTCGATGAGGTCAAGGATTGGCTCGCTAATCTCAAGCCGGTGATTGTTCATGGTTATTTCACCTCGTTCGGCCATATCGTTGTGTTTGTGGGCTATGACGAGGAGCGGGAACAGTTCTTTGTCCATGATCCTTATGGGGAATGGTTCTCGACGGGGTATCGCACGGATTTATCTGGGAAGTATCAACGCTATTCCTATCGTATGATTCGCGAGACCTGTAAGCCGGATGGAGATTTCTGGGTTCACTTTATCTCCAAGTAGCCAGGAATCGGCCAGACTTAGGAGACCGGCGCAGTTACGGGTGAGACCCCAAGGGGTGAGATCTAGGAACTCGGAAGGACCCTTGGAGGTTCCACAGGACTTAGAACCCTTGTTTGGGGCGATCGCACTGTTATCGCACTGTCACAATAGAGTTTATGTTTTCTCCTAATTCTCTCGATTCTCAGGGTATTTTTGCTCAACTTCCTCCCCAGGCCCGAGACTGGGCGGAGCAACTCCATTGGAATGAACGTCGCTATGTTCTGTCTCTATGTCATATCCTCTGTGCGGCTCCCTCGGAGGTGCAAGCGGAGTTTCTGGATGAATATACGGCCGATGGGTTAGTATCGCGATTGATTGAGGATCGCGATACTCGCCAAAAGGTTAAATATTACCTGGAACAGTTCCATATTGATACTAATCTTAGTCAAAGTCTCTTACGGGGCTATATCCGTCAGTTTTATATTCACTGTGCCCAAGATATGCAGCGACAGCCGGAACAGTATTTAGAAGTGGCGGTTCGGCTGATGGGCAGTTCTGAAGAAAGTAATAATGCCTTTAACTATACGTTAGGCTTTGAGTTACTAAAAATGATATTTCAAATGAGTTGGATTCAGCAAGAACGACTCTACCGCATTCAACGAAATCAAGACGAATTTCTCAATAGGTATATTAAACCAATTCGCTTTGCCCATCAAATCAATGGCATTGTGGTTCCCAAGGATAAGAAAAAGTTTTTTGCTAAACGAGATTACTATGTGCAAACTCCTAAAATTTCCCGTAAAAAGCTGACGGAATTGGTGATGGTGACATTCCGAGCTGAAACTGTGACCGAGTTTGGCTTTTCCGTAATTCGTCATCCCAATTATCTGCAATTTAATTATGAGTATATTTACACTCCAGAAGCTGAGGATATTTTAGGAAATTAGGGTTTCATTATATTGCACCGGCTATAGCTTGATCTCCTTCAGGGTCCAGGTTAAAATGGGGAAGCTTGAGTTTGACCTGTTCAGTGTAATACCTTATCAATTGTAACAATTAGGTAAAAATTGTTAAATGTCTTTAAGAATCATTGAAAATTTCGACGGCAGTTTTCAACTGCAACCCGAATCACAACAAATTTTATTTGAATTATTAACTAACACTGCTTTCTTAGAGCAGGTTTGCCAACAAGTAAGCTGTCCTAACTTAGAGTTTACCGGCAAGCTTTTTCAGCCCGTTCCTTACAGTACCACAACTCCGAAAGGTATGCCTCAAGAGTTTGAGGTTTATCATGACTCGGAGGAGTATTTTATTATTAACGTTCCTCCCAACTTTATGGCTCAAGCCAAGATTTTTAAACCCAGTCGTCTCTGTGGGATTTATCGCCGCCGTCAGAGCGAGTAACCGTCCCAGTCAATGTTCTAAAAACTTAGCCATCATTTACTAAATCAAGAAGAATGTCAACCACGTCCGAACTGCCAAGCCTCCAAGACCTTGAACGCCATCCCTATCTCACGTCTGATGGGTCAGTAGCTGACGATTTTTTAGTGGGTAAAGTGGGAATTTATGCCATATTTGATGACCAGGAAACCCTGCAATTTGTGGGCTACTCTCGTAATGTGAGTGTGAGTTTACGCCAACATTTAATCCGTAAGCCAGAACAGTGTTACAGTTTTAAGGTCGAAACGATTGCTCGTCCCAGTCGCCAGGTGCTAGAAGATATCCGTCAGCATTGGTTGCAGGAAAATGGCACTGTTCCTCCTGGAAATGGTGAGGCTGAAGCGGAATGGACGCAAGCCATTGATGTCAAACCGTTAATGACGGATGAGGAACGACAAGGGTTTGCTGAAGCCTTAGACGAGGGGAAAAAGACCAAATGTATTAAACAAGTGGCTCGTCGGATTCAAGAAAATCTCTTAGAGCGATTGGCGGCTCGGGGTGTCACGGAATCTTTCCGCTTTAATCCAAAATTGAAGGAGCAGGGTCTTTTAGAGTTGAAATAACTCTACTTTTTTAGTTGTATTTATCTGACTCAGAGTGACGTTTGACCCTAGTTCGCGTCACGATTGGCTGACGTTTAGACCCCTATAATGACCTGAGGAAAGGAGGTTTTTTCGGTGAGTATGTCGTTAGAAGACCTATGGAATCAGGTTTTAGATCGGTTGCGGGAACAACTGAGTCAACCAACCTTTGAGACTTGGATTCAGACAGCGAGAGTTGAGTCCTTGCAGGGAAATCGCTTACTGTTGCGAGCGCCGAATCCCTTTGCCTTAAATTGGCTGCAAAAGCATTATTTAACGACCATTACTGAGGTGGTTCGTGAGATTTTGGGGGAGGAGGTGACGATTGAACTCTGTAGCGATCGCACGGGAGATGTTGAAGAACAGCAACTGAGTTGGTCGCCGCAAGTGATGTCCCCGGAACCAAAATCGCAAACTAAACCGCCGGAACTGAATCATAAAAATGTCTTTTCTCGCTTTGTGGTGGGGTCCAATAATCGTATGGCCCACGCGGCGGCGTTGGCGGTGGCGGAATATCCGGGGCGAGAGTTTAATCCCTTGTTTTTATGTGGGGGAGTGGGGTTAGGGAAAACCCATTTAATGCAGGCGATTGGTCATTATCGCTTGGAAATTGACCGACAATCTCGGGTGTTTTATGTGTCAACGGAGCGGTTTACTAATGATTTGATTACAGCAATTCGTCAAGATCGGATGCAGGCGTTTCGCAATCATTACCGAACGGCGGATGTGTTGTTAGTCGATGATATTCAGTTTATTGAAGGGAAGGAATACACCCAGGAGGAGTTTTTCTATACCTTTAATGCGTTGCATGAGGTGGGAAAGCAAATTGTCATCGCCAGCGATCGCCCCCCGCACCAAATCCCACAACTTCAGGAACGGCTTTGTTCCCGCTTTTCGATGGGGTTAATTGCGGATATTCAGCCCCCCGATTTGGAAACTCGTATGGCGATTTTACAGAAGAAAGCCGAGTATGAGAATATGCGCCTTCCCCGAGAGGCGATCGAATATATCGCCTCCCGTTATACGTCAAATATCCGGGAATTGGAGGGAGCGTTAATTCGCGCGGTGGCCTATATTTCTATTTCGGGTTTACCGATGACCGTGAAAAACTTGGCCCCTGTCCTCAGTCCTCATACGGAAAAAGTGGAAGCCTCACCAACCGTTGTGATGCGAGTTGTGGCGGACATGATGGGAATTTCGGTAGAGGATTTAAAAGGCCAATCGCGGCGGCGGGAGATTTCCCAAGCGCGTCAGGTGGCGATGTATTTAATGCGTCAACATACGGATTTGAGTTTACCGAAGATTGGCGAAGTGTTTGGGGGCAAAGACCATACGACGGTGCTGTATAGTTGTGATAAAGTCGCACAACGACGGGAGAATGACCCCCAGTTGGCACAATTGTTACTGCAACTGGGCGATCGCATTAATTTGGCCAGTCATTGAGGGGGATTATGGGTCTTTAGGATATCGGGTGAAATGGGTTGCATTGGATACAAAATTGTAGGGGCGAAAAATTTTTCGCCCCTACAGCAAGGGATATAATCCGCCATAAATTTTCCTTGTCACCCTGACCCCAAAAGACCCGGTATTATCCGCGAAAGCGATCGATAATTTCCTCGCGCGAGAGTTGCATGAGAAGGGGCATTAACTCATTGGGAGAGAGACGCAACATGGAGTCTAAACAGTTGGTTAACTCCTCATCTAAAGTGCCAAAACGAGTTTCCAGGAGGGCGGTGATAGTCTGTTTTCGCCCTCGTTCAAGACCCGAGAGTTGAGCGGCTTCAAGTTGTTGATCAAACAGAGGAGATAAACGCATAATTAACTCTCTATCCTCCGAGTTAGGATTGTTGTTTGTTTCTAAGTCAGCTTTGAGGCGATTGAGTAGAATTAGGGCATTGCTGCGGAAGGGATTGTCCGGGGAAAGTTGTGCGAGTTCGTCAATAGCCTTTTGCTGAACTCGACCTCGCCCTAAGACCCTCAGCCAGAGGGTATCCAGGGAACGAGGGAGTCGGTGAATGACAACAATTGCGGTTCGCAATCCAACGGGCAACGGATAAATGCCGTCTCCCCAATTCTCTACATCTAGGATAGCACCAAAGCCTTCTAAGAGACGGTCTGAGGCGGTTGGGGTGAGAATCCAGAGGTGGGGGTAGTTCGACTCAGCCAGTGGGGTTTGCTGACGTCGCGCGTCTCGTCGAACTTCGGCGGAGATGACTAGGAGTTTCAGGAGGCAATCTTCGATTTCGTCGGCGGTGACGGGGTTGCGGTACGGTTCGAAGATGGCGGGATGGTGGAGGGTGCGGGCCAGGAGTCCCAGGGGTTCGGGTGAGAGACGAGGTTCGGGGTTGGGGGAAAACCAGAGGTCGATTTGACGCACTTCTCCAGCCACTCGTCGCGGGGATTGGATGGTTCCGTAAGGGGTTAGGAGTTCTTCGAGATAGTCTTTGGCGAATTGGTCGTGGATGAAACGGGTCACGGGGCGATGCTGGAGAAGTTAAAGTTGATTATCTCAAAAAAAACCCGGTTTGGGGAAGAAACCGGGAGGCTGAGTTGAATTTATTAGCTAAATCGCTCAATGATTTCCTCGCGCGAGAGTTGCATGAGAAGGGGCATTAACTCGCTCGATGGACGGCGAATCATGCGGTCTAGGAGTTGGCTGAGTTCGTGGTCTAGGGAGCCGAAACGGGCTTCTAGGAGGCTGGCGATCGCCTCGCGCCGTTCTTGTTCCCGGCCCCGTTCAAGACCTCGTTCAAGACCTCGTTCAAGACCCGATAGTTTTGCTTCTTCAAGTTGTTGGTCAAACAGAGGAGATAAACGCATAATTAAGTCCCTATCCTCCTGATTTAGATTGGGGGTCATTTCTAGGTTAGCCTTGAGGCGATTGAGCAGCATTAAGGCATTGTCACGAAAGAGATTACCTGGGGGGAGTTGTTCGAGTTCATCGAAGGCTTGTTCTTGGATTTGTCCCCGTCCTAAGACCCTCAGCCAGAGGGTATCCAGGGAACGAGGGAGTCGGTGAATCACGATAATCGCTCCTGGCAATCCCAGGGGAAATTGATAGATCCCGTCGCCCCAATTCTCTACATCCAGGGTAGCACTAAAGCTTGCTAAGAGCGGGTCTGAGGCGGTTGGGGTGAGAATCCAGAGGCGGGGTTGGTCCGAGTCAGCCAGTGAGGTTTGCTGGCGTCGGGCCTCTCGTCGAACTTCGGCGGAGAGGACCAGGAGTTTGAGTAGACAATCGCGGATTTCGTCGGCGGTGACGGGGTTGCGGTACGGTTCGAAGATGGCGGGACTGTAGAGGGTGCGGGCCAGAAGTCCTAGAGGGGCGGGGGATAGGGGATATTCGGGGTTGGGGGAAAACCAAAGGTCGATTTGACGCACTTCTCCGGCCACTCGTCGCGGCGATTGGAGGGTTCCGTAAGGGGTTAGGAGTTCTTCGAGATAGTCTTTGGCGAATTGGTCGTGGATGAAACGAGTCACGGGGCGATGCTGGAGAGGTTAATGTGGATTATCTCAAAAAAAACCCGGTTTGGGGAAGAAACCGGGAGGCTGAGTTGAATTTATGGGCTAAATCGCTCGATGAGTTCCTCGCGCTCCAGTTGCAGTAGTAGGGGCATTAACTCGCTCGATGGACGGCGAATCATGGAGTCTAGGAGTTGGCTGAGTTCGTTGTCTAGGGGGCCGAAACGGGCTTCTAGGAGACTGGCGATCGCCTCGCGCTGTCCTTGTTCCCGTCCTCGTTCTAAACCCGAGAGTTGAGCGGCTTCAAGTTGTTGGTCAAACAGAGGAGATAAACGCATAATTAATTCCCTATCCTCCTGATTTAGATTGGGGGTCATTTCTAGGTTAGCTTTGAGGCGATTGAGCAGCATTAAGGCATTGTCACGAAAGGGATTACCTGGGGGGAGTTGTTCGAGTTCATCGAAGGCTTGTTCTTGGACTTGTCCCCGCCCTAAAACCCTGAGCCATAGGGTCTCTCTCGTCCGAGGGAGTTGGTGAATGACAATGATGGCGCTGCGCCATTGGGCTGACAATTAATAGATGCCTTCGCCCCAATTCTCCACCTCCAGGGTAGCACCAAAGCCTTCTAATAGAGGGGCTGAGGCGGTTGGAGTGAGAATCCAGAGGCGGGGTTGGTCCGACTCAGCCAGTGAGGTTTGCTCACGTCGGGCCTCTCGTCGCTGTTCGGCGGAGATGACTAGGAGTTTCAAGACGCAATCGCGGATTTCGTCGGCGGTGACGGGGTTGCGGTAGGGTTCGAAGATGGCTCGATGGTGGAGGGTGCGGGCCAGAAGTCCTAGGGGTTCGGGTGAGAGACGAGGTTCGGGGTTGGGGGAAAACCAGAGGTCGATTTGACGCACTTCTCCGGCCACTCGTCGCGGCGATTGGATGGTTCCGTAGGGGGTGAGGAGTTCTTCGAGATAGTCTTTGGCGAATTGGTCGTGGATGAAACGGGTCATGGGGCGATGCTGGAGAAGTTAAAGTTGATTATCTCAAAAAAACCCGGTTTGGGGAAGAAATTGGGGGCTGCACTGAATTTATCTGCGAAAGCGATCGATGGGTAGCAATCGCCTTCGTAGCCAGCATGGCGCTCGTCACCTCAGTAACTACAGAAAATGAAATAGATATGGAATGGCCTGAAGATGCTAAAATTGAAGAAAATGATGACTCAAAAAGTGACTCACAAGCCACGATAGGGCCGACGCCGCGATTGGAACCTCGGAACCGCCTTGTAGTCGCGTTACTAAATAGTCGCGGTACTAACTTTCTTGATATTTCTGAGTCCGCTGCAGGACTTCCTCATTTATCGAGACTCATCAATGCTCTTCTCGTAAGTGTTTTCGTAGGTGAGCCAGAAAACACGATAGCTTGATTCATTGGCGATATAAAATTATGAAGAAAAATTTTGATTATACAAATCTGGTTAAAAATTCAAGAAAATACTATATAGTTTCTTACTACCTTTCCGGATTTGACAAAGATGGATATGAAAAACTGGGAAGATATTTAGATTTGCAACCAAAAAAACAAAAAAGAATTGTTAAAAGACATGTTCATGCTAAGGTCGCTTTGATTACAAATAGCAAAGAAGCCACAATTAAAAACTATCGTGACGCCTTTGATTCTGTTCATTTCAATTCGAGAAAAGGTTGGCACTAAAACCCACTTCAACCTTCCCTAAAAAAGGTTTTTGATTTTCTTGAAACTTATTCTCACGACCAAGTGTATAGTCTCGTATGTCTAATATTAGATCGCCCCGATGTACCCGTCAAAGAATTGCTTAAATTATGGGATTTAGCTATTCAAGGCGATTATACAGGCTTTAGCAAAAAGGTTCAAGTAAATCAACGTCAAGATCAGTCTCGCTTTCGAGAACAAGTCCTTGAAAATTTCAATCGTTGCTGTTGCCTAACGAGTGAATCTACGGAAAGTTTACTAGAAGCTAGCCACATTGTACCCTGGAGCGATCGCGAGACGAGCCGGTTAGATCCAGGAAATGGTTTATGTTTATCTTGGATCTATCACAAACTTTTTGACCAAGGATATTTTACATTGACCAATGAGTTAGTCGTTCAAATATCTGAAGAATCGAAAAAATTATCTAAAATGTCTCGATTTTTACTTCAAAAAATCAACAAAAAATCAGCAACACAGCCAATTAAAAATAAAATCAAAGTAGAATATTTAGAATATCATAGAGATACAATTTTCTTGTAGGCAAATCTTGACTACTGGCTTGGATGATAATTTGAAGTCTTGGTAGTGGTCAAGACAGCGAAGGGAGTAAAGTACGAGAGTATAAGATTTGTACTATTTTCCTCAAGTTAGCGCCAGTGAATTAACGACAAAACTCATGTTGACACGCCTTTTGGGAAAATCTTTGGCTCAACCCTTTTGGTCAAGTCAAATTTATACCATTTTTGAAGTGTTTTCTCGCGGTTTTCCCCTACGCCCCAAACCTTCATAGATTAAAACAAGAAATAGCGTTGGGCCATGGGTAACACTTGCGCCGGTTCACAGGTTAATAACTCCCCATCGGCCCGAACCTCGTAGGTTTCAGGATCGACCTCAATCTGGGGTAACGCATTATTTAACTTTAAATCCCCCTTGCGGATCTCGCGAGTGTTCGATACCGCCAGAGTGGGTTTGCGTAACCCCAGTTGACGGCCAACCTCCGCCTCAACCGCCACTTGGGAGACAAACGTGACTGACGTGGCTGCGATCGCCCCCCCATAACTGCCAAACATGGGCCGCATATGCACCGGTTGCGGGGTGGGAATACTGGCGTTCGCATCTCCCATTTGCGCCCAAGCAATCATT
>SMDP01000006.1:0-38754 GCA_012911965.1 Geitlerinema sp. P-1104 | reverse complement strand
GGGGCCGGTTCCGCCGCCAATCATGGTGGTGATTCCTGAGGCGATCGCCGTCTCAATTTGTTGCGGACAAATAAAGTGAATGTGACTGTCAATCCCCCCAGCGGTGACGATACAGCCTTCAGCGGCGATCGCTTCAGTAGCAGGACCAATAATAATGTCAACGTTATCCTGAATGTGAGGATTTCCCGCTTTACCAATTTTGCAAATTTTACCGTCTTTAATGCCAATATCGGCTTTAACAATGCCCCACCAATCGAGAATTAGAGCGTTGGTAATCACCACATCAACTGCTCCATCTTCACGAGAAATGGGAGATTGTCCCATTCCATCTCGAATCACTTTTCCACCGCCAAATTTGACTTCGTCGCCATAGGTGGTTAAGTCTCGTTCAACTTCAATAATTAACTCGGTATCGGCTAATCGGAGGCGATCGCCCACAGTGGGACCAAAGGTTTCAGCGTAGGCGCGACGATTCATGAAGTAGGGCATGGGGCAAAAGAAGGGAACAGGGAACAGGGAACAGGGAACAGAAACAACGTAGGGGCACGCCCTTGTGGCTGCCCGAGGACAGGTCGGAAGAGAGAGTTATTTCTTTTTTTTCTTGTCTTTTTTGCCTTTTTTCTTGTCTTTGCTTTTCTCTGGTTTTTTGTCTAGGGAACCGTTAACCAAGCCATTAAATCCATAGATTTCACGAGTTCCGGCGAGGGTGACTAACTCCACCTCTTTCTCGTCTCCGGGTTCAAAGCGCACGGCGGTTCCGGCGGGAATGTTGAGACGCATTCCTCGGGTTTTATCGCGGTCAAAATTGAGGGCGGCGTTGACTTCAAAAAAGTGGAAATGTGAGCCAACCTGGACGGGGCGATCGCCACTGTTGGAGACGGTGACGTTCATTGTTGGGCGGCCGGCGTTGAGTTCAATCTCGCCCTCTAGGGGGAATAGTTCTCCGGGAATCATGAGGGGGTCTCCGTAGGGTTTTCGCTGTTAAATTGCACGTTTTGACTTGATGAAATTAGGATTTTTTGATATGAGTATTTAAATAATTGGGTCGTGAACGGTGACCAATTTGGTTCCATCGGGGAAGGTGGCTTCAACTTGCACTTCTGTGACCATTTCGGCAATTCCATCCATCACATCTTCACGAGACAGAAGCGTTTTACCAAACTGCATTAACTCCGCCACGGTTCGCCCCTCCCTGGCCCCTTCTAAAATCCCCGCTGTGATATAGGCCACGGCTTCAGGATAGTTAAGTTTTAAGCCTTTGGCTTTGCGACGTTCTGCTAATAATGCCGCTGTAAAAATAAGCAGTTTATCTTTTTCTTGGGGAGACAGTTGCATAACAGTTACGGACTAAAAAGACGTTAACAGGACCAAACACGGGGAACGGTGACCGGGCGATCGCCGTGGGATTGACGTAGGAGTTGCCGGAGATCGAGGAAGGCGGCACTGGCTTTTTGAGTCGATCGCCCCCGATATCGGCATATTACCCCAGATTGGCAACAGGAGACGGCAATTTCTCCCTCAAGGTCTCGCATTTCCCAGAGATGACGGGCTTTGTCGGCAATCTCCGGGGATACAGGTTGGCCAATCCAGGCTAAGGTTCCCACGACAGGCTGGCCGTTTAAGCCGTTCGACGCATCGAGAAGGGGAGATCCTCCCGCAAGCTGTTGACGATCAATCCAGAGGGGAACGCCGTTTCGATACACCTCCGTTTGCGATCGCCAGTCACCGCTGCTGAACCGTTCCCCTCGGGCCGTTCGTCCAAATCGCAGTAACTCCCAGCCTAGCCAAACGGCGTTTTCCCCCAAGTTCACCCGCAACTGCTGTTGAAACTTAGCCCCATCAAAAACGATGCTTTCACGGGGAATATACTCCAAATAGGCATCGCGATCTAGGGACATGGTCAGGGTTTGTTGAGATTGGGGGCCGCTGCTGCGGTAGAGTTTGCTGGCGGAGACGGTGGTGAGGCTGGCTTCGGCGTGGGGATGGAGGGTAATTTCTTGGTTGAGGCGATCGCCGCCGACGATTCCTCCGGCGGTATGGAGAATCAGACTTTGACAGGTTTGGCCGTCGGGATGGAAACTCCGTTGCAGTTTCAGGGGAGACTGGCTATAGGCATCAATCACGCGGGTCATCTCGCCGCGTTTGGCGTAAGTGAGTTTGAGTTGACCTTGCCAGGGAGTGGTCATAAGAAGGGAACAGGGAACAGGGAACAGGGAACAGGGGGAAGAAGGCAATAGGCAACAGTTTGGGAATTTTTTCTCAGCTTAGAGTGTTAATTGGGCAATCTTTAAATTGCGATAATAGACGTCGCGACTTAACAGAGATGCGATCGCACAAACCCCTCAATCTCATCAAGGCCCTGTTGCGTTTTCAAATTCGCGAAAACAAAGGGACGTTCTCCCCGCATTTTGCCTGCATCCCGTTCCATCACCCCTAAATCTGCCCCAACATAGGGGGCTAGGTCAATTTTGTTAATCACCAACAAGTCCGATTTGGTAATTCCAGGGCCGCCTTTGCGGGGAATCTTGTCCCCTGCAGAAACATCAATCACATAAAGCGTTAAATCCACTAACTCGGGGCTAAACGTCGCCGCCAGATTGTCGCCCCCACTTTCGACAAATAGGATATCCAGAGGATCGAACTTGAGTTCGAGTTGTTCAACCGCCGCCAAGTTCAACGACGCATCCTCGCGAATCGCCGTATGGGGACAGCCGCCGGTTTCGACTCCCAGAATGCGATCGCCCTCTAGGGCCTGAGACTTCACCAAAAACTGGGCATCTTCTTGAGTGTAGATGTCATTGGTTACCACCGCTAAGGCTAAATCCCCCCGCAATCGCTTACAAAGGGCATCCACAAGGGCGGTTTTCCCGGAACCCACCGGCCCCGCAATTCCAACACGTAGAGGAGTCATGGCAAGACACTCAGTTCACTCTGAATTAACTACGAAAGAGACGGCTGTAGAGGGTTTCATGCTGCATACTGGCGAAACTCGCCCCCCAGGTACAGGCGAATAAATCCTCATCGCCCAAATTCAGGAGACGCTGGGAACCGGCCTCTAAAACGGGCTGAAGTTGCTGAATTAGCCGCTGTCCGCTCGTTTGCCCCAGGGGAATCAATTTCACCCCGGCTCCAATCAGATTACTGCTCCAACTGTGCAGATAGCCCAGTATGGCATCTTCTAGGGGGATTTTCCAATGGGCCACTGCTAGGGCATAGGCGATCGCCAGATTACAATTCGGGGCCAACTCCCGGCGACAGTCTGCCAAACTCGGGAGTTGCGGCGAGATTTCCTCTAAATCCGCCAACAAATCGGCCAACAGACGCAGCAGGGAATTGCCCATTTGCCAACTTTGCTGTTGCAGTTCCCGGCTGTCGCGACTGGCGGTTAACCAATGGTTCCAATAGACTAACGTGGCGATATCTGAGTTTAGCAGGGCCTGATAGGCTCGCACGAGGATCGCCCCTTCGACGGCGATCGCCCCAAACTGTAACTCCATCTCCAACCAACGCCCCAGTTGGGCCGCGTCAGCAATCTGTTGCTGTTCGACTAGGGTTTCTAAGCCTTCGGAGTAGTTATAAGCCCCCAACGGTAAAGCTGGACTGGTTAACTGGAGTAAATTCAGTAATGATGCCATCGGTGAAACTCCCACAATACAAGGGTTTGAGCGAACCTCTCCCCAAGATACCAAAAAAAATCAGCAAAACCCTTGACATCCCCGAGTGGCGTTGTTAGTATAGGTATCGCTGACTCGTTGGGGCGTGGCCAAGCGGTAAGGCAGCGGGTTTTGGTCCCGCCATTCGGAGGTTCGAATCCTTCCGCCCCAGTTCAGACGATAGATGACAGGCTATCGGAGATTCATCAGAAAGAGGTTGTCCCCGGACAGCCTCTTTCGTTGTTTGGGGGAATCAGCCGTTGAGAGATTCAATCTCAGTCGCCACGAGTTTCTGAAAATCCCCGTTACATTGTTGGTTGAGGTGGATGGAGGCGGCCAGGAGTTCTGTGAGAATCCGCGATCGCTGACGTTCGTTAATATGGGGAAGTTGCAGTTGATGGATGAGAGTGGTGACGTTTTCGCATTCTCGGGCTAGTTCATCCACTTGTTTTAAGAGTTCCGTTTTTTTCATAAACTTTGATAACGAAGTGTTGACAGATGACAAGGGATATATCATTAAAATTAAGCGGACTTCCTCCATTTTACCGTTAGTCTGGACAACGAAACAGGGGCAGGGAGGATGGATAATCAAGAATTGATGAGAGTTCGGGTTTAGGGTTTGAGAAAACGAATTTAGGGTTTTATTGATAATTCTTTAATTGTATATAACGGTCGTCCTTTAACTTCTTCGTAAATGCGACCAATATATTCGCCTAAAATACCAATGCAGACGAGTTGAACCGCCCCCAAAAAGAAAATCGCGATCGTGATAATTGTTGCCCCAATCAGTGGCGAGTCAGGATAAAATAACCGCCAATAGAGAACCGAAAACACCATTATCACCGCAATTCCGGCGGCGAGGAGGCCCAGATAAGTCGCGAAGCGTAGGGGAACCTTAGAAAAAGACATAATTCCATCAATCGCCAAAGACAGAGACTTACGAAAGGTATATTTCACATCACCCGCAAAACGAGGATCTCGCCGAAACTGAAGTGAGGTTTGACGAAACCCCACCCAGGCCCGTAAACCGCGAATATAGCGATTGCGTTCGGGCATAGAATTGAGTAAATCGACTACCTGTTTATCCATTAAACAGAAATCTCCCGAATCTGTCGGAATCGCTACATCGGCTAAGCGTCGCAAAACGCGATAAAAGCCATACGCCAGCAGCCGTTTTAGCCAAGGATCTTGATGACGGGCGATGCGTTGGGCATAAATTACTTGATAGCCCTGTTGCCATTTTTCCAGTAACTCGGGGATGAGTTCTGGGGGATCTTGTAAATCCGCATCCATGACGATAACGGCGTTCCCCGAGACGAAATTTAAGCCCCCAGTCACCGCGACTTGATGGCCAAAATTACGGGCAAAACTGAGATAGCGAAACTGGGGGTTTTGTTGATGATAATGGCGGAGAAGTTCCAGACTGCGATCGCCACTGCCATCATCGACAAATAACACCTCATAGGGCTGCCCCACTGACTCGGTTACCGCTGTTAATCGTTGCACTAACTCGGGGAGATTATCCTCTTCATTAAATACGGGAATAACCAAGGAATAGAGGGGGAAAGCCATCAGGATTTACATCAGAAATTATCAGATTTTGGCGTTAATTTTGGGTATTATTTCGTAGCCACAACTGCTATATTCCAAGCCATTCGCTTCATGCCGGGAATCTTTTTGAGGAGGCGATCGCAGCCTTCCAAACGAGTATAAAGAGGCTTCAACCGCTGCTGTTCTTTAATGATTTTCTTCCAATACCGCTCCTCATTAGGATGCACTCGTTCAATCAAATAAAACTGAAGAAAAATCCATAACGTCGCCAACCAAAAGGTGTTATAACGAGTCTCAGAAAAGAGCGGTTCAATCTCTTTGACAATGTTAATATGTAGTGGCGTTTCATCGTCGGTGCGAACATCCGTTGCCATGCGTCGATAGACGTTAATCACCGGATTATGACGCAGAGGGTCCCAAAAACACATTTTTCCGCCAGGTTTGAGAACTCGGTGCATCTCTTGAATGGCAATCATAGGGTTGGGAATATGATGCAAGAGATTCGCCGCATAGACAATATCAAACGTATCATCGGGATAGTCAATATCCATCGCGTTGATGACTTTTCCTTCTACCTGAACCCCATTATGTTCAGCCAATTTTAGGGCTACCTCCACCATTCCCGGTGAGTAATCACTGGCGACACACTTCGCCCCGCGAGTGCCAAAATAAACACTATTTTCGCCCGCCCCACAACCCACATCTAAGAGGCGTTTTCCGTGGACATTGCCCAACTGTTTAAGAATGAAGCGGTTTTCCGGGGCAGTACAGGCTTCAAAGTAGTCTTCTACCTGAATCCCATCCACATCAATTCCGGCGGCCCAGCGATCGTGAAAGGCTTGTTCTTTCGCCAAAATGTCATCATGGCGATCGTTCGGTATCGGGTCAGAAGATGAAGACATGGATTCAGCAAGAGGATGGAAAGGCCTTAATCTATCATAGTGTACTGCCCCGGGAACTCTAAATCACCATATCTGCGATGAAATCTCCCCTCTTAAGCCTCAACGGTTAACTGGTTCAAGGAGAGGGGTTCACTAAAGGATTGCCGAGTTTCTGCGGTGAGGCGGTTGAGATATTGCAGAAGCTGTCGGGCTAGGGGACGATGGATCTGATAGGTTTTGGATTCTGGGACTACCTTAAATAGGGGCGTTGTGGCAACTTTCTCATAGAAGGGAAATTCACGGGATTCTGGAGTTAACCACTCGTTATGGGGAGGAGTGGGGATTAACCCCGAGGGAAGTTGGTTGTTGAGTAAGTCCATCACTCGGGCTTCGATGCCTCCCATGTGAATCCCCCGCAATTCTAACAGGCCGATCGCCTCCTGAGGTGAGAGGGGGCGATCGGGGAAGCTTTGTAAGAGTTCGTATAAGAGGAAGAAGTCGCTATACTGTTGCTTCCCATAGGTGGGATTGAGAGGATAGTGGAGAAATTGGGCTAAGCCGGCTGCAATAGGATTGGGGCGACGACTGGGGGCAGAACGAGCGGAGGGAGGGGATTGACTGATAACAACAGCATTGGGGAGTTTCTGTTGCAGCCAGGGGGCAATATCAATCAGGCCATTGGCGGAGTCTCCCGTGAGTAAGACGCGGGAAATTCCCTCGACGGAGAGGCCGAGTTCGCTAAAAAAGCGATTGAACTCTTGGTTGAGGTGTTCAAAGACGGGAACAAACACCGTTTCCTGGACTTGATGACGCTGTAGCCGCCCCCAACGTCCCGCCAGTTCAAATTCCGTGCGATCGCTCACCTGTAAGGCCGCTAACACCTGACGCGCTAATTCCCGGGCCTCTTGGCGATCTTCCTCCCCGTCAAGCCATTGTTGAAAGGCGATGCGGGCTTCAACATCAGGCCGGCCACTGCGAGGCAAGTCCTGTAACTCCATGGCCCCGAGTTGACTGCACCAGTCGGGATGAGGCGTTAGCAGCAACTGAATTAAGACATCATCAGCTAAATCTCGATGGCCATAGGCAACATGTCGTTCTCCGAGGGGCAGTGGAAGCTGGCTAAAGCCCTCGGGGGAGACGGTATGGGGCTGATTCCCCAGTTGAAAGGGCGCCAGGGCAATATCGCGGGCCCCAACCACCATGACGAGGGTAATGCCCCGTTCCCTCCTGTCGATGGTCCAAGTTGGGGTTGGGGCAATCTGATTGGATTCTGACGGCGACTCCACGGGAGGTTCATCGGACTCCTCAGAGGAGGCATCTAAGGCACAAATGAGAGCCGCCAGGGGAGCCTGACAGAAGCCAATGCGATCGGGGCGGGGGACTAATCCGGCTTGCAGAGCGGCTTCGCGCACATTAAAGCGGAAGGCATCATTACTAGAAACGGGTTCGCGAATGATGATTCCCCCGAGTTTGCTGAGAACCTCTGGGAAGGGGGGCAAATCGGCCGCTAGTTCAGGGCGACGGGGGTGATAGAGTTGGGCGGTTTTGAATTGGCGGAAGAGACGGGTGAGGATGTCGCGACTGCTGGCTAGGGGTAAATCGTAATTGAGCGATCGCCCCAAGACGGGTTCGAGGGTTCCTCGACGGCTACGCCAGGGAATCATGATGGCCAAGGCTTGCTGAAACTCGTCAAAGATAATTCCCTCAGGCAGCGATCGCGCTTCGAGGCCCACTCGCCAAGAGGGTAGAGATAACCTCTCGTCTAGGCTATCTTGAGAGGTCTCAGAAGCGGCTTTACCCGATTGCTGTCGGGCGATGGCTGGTAACTCAAAGCAGGGTTGTCGTTCCCCTGGCGGTTGCCATCCTAGACGATACTGCTGGCCTGTATAAGCACAACTGAGAACCGCCGCCAAGCCGCGATCGCTCCAGTCAATGCCTAAATACCAATCTCGATGGTGGCTATTTTCCAACCAAATTGGCGGCGGAACGTTGACTCGTCCGAGTTTTGCCGTTTCCGGTTGGCGGCGTTGGCGGACGGGGGCAGAGAGGGGCTGAGCTTTGGCCGGTGTGACGGGGGTTGGGGTGGCTTGGGGGCGATCTTTGGCTTGGGGGCGATCGTCCAGCACAGGAGTCACTGGCTCATCCTCCGCCTCAGGCTCATTGCTGCTATCCTCGTCGTCGTCAAGAAAGATAACCGCCAACTCCGAGAGCAGATCCCCTTCCGCCTCAGGATCTTCGCTGTCTTCGTCTTCTGTCAACTGATCGGCCAACTCCGAAACAGGTTCTCTCTCAGCCTCGGGTTCTTCGTTGTCTGAGTCCTCAGCCTCCTCCTCCGCTTCAGTAAAAATGTCCGCCAATACCGAGATCAGATCCTTTTCCGGTTCAGGCTCGGGTTTGGCCATCTCTTCTGGCCAGACAAAGGGATTTTCAAAGCTTAAATCTTCATCGTCTTCATCTGCCTCAGCCTCAACAGCCTGCTCCACCTCTCGGGATGTTGGGGTAATCTCCCGGCCCAGAGCATTGGGGGTGTCTTCGAGTTCTTCGAGATCCAACTCCAGTTGACGACGAGTTTCCGGCTCACAGTCGAGATAAATCTGAGACTCCGAGGCCGTCTCATCTGGGATTAAACAAGCCTTCTCCGGTAACTGTTCTAATTCATCCTCGTCCCAGTCTGAGAAGCAATCTTGAGAGGAATCTATCTCCTGGGGAGGCTCTAGGATATCGTCCTCCTCCGGAGCCGTCTCTAGGGTTCCTCCCATCAGGGCGATCGCCTCGGTGAGATTGCTAATGGTATCCCCAGAAGCTATTGAGTCATGACGGGCGATGGCCTCTTCGGAAACGTCAAACTCTAGGATCTCAGCCTCGGGGGAGGGAGATTCCAGAAAAATATCCTCCTCCTCGGGAACGTCAGACTCTGGGATCTGAGCCTCCTGGAGAGGAGATTCCACAAAAATATCCTCCGCCTCTACCGCCTCCCGGATTGGCCAATCTAAGGTCTGATCTGCGGTCGGCTCCCCCCTCTCTTCTAGCGACGCAGCAAACTCGGCCAACTCCGCCGCGATCGCCGCCTCTTCTGGAGACAACTCATCAGAAGCAGGCGGTGAGGGAGGGGGAATGGGTCGACCTGGAGGGGAGGGCCGGGGAGAGAATTGGCGTTGAGGAGGCCGGGTTTGAGGAGGCCGGGTTTGAGCCGGGTGGCCTCGACTTTGGGGGATGGTCTCGCCACTATCGTCATCGTCGTCATCGTCGTCATCGCTGCTGGGACTATCGGACTCGGACTCGGTATCTGCGAAACTACTGTAAAAGTTATCGAGTTCGCGATCGACGCGATCGATGGGTTTCCCCTGATTGGGATTGGGTTTGAATCCCTGTTGGACGGATTGGTTGAGTTCTTGTTCGAGATCTAGGGCCGCCTGTTCACTGGACCAAGACATCGGTTCTGAGTCCGAGGTGAACCAAGACTCAAAATCATCCTCAACTGACCCAGATTTGGGCGAGCTGGAGGCTTTAGATTCAGGGTCAGGGGCGACAGAAGACATGGAGGGAGGGGTTAACGGGTCATCACTGGAGTCGTCAGGGGTTGAGGAAGAGGCGTTTAACTCTGGCTCTGGCTCTGGCTCTGGCTCTGGCTCTGGCTCTGGCTCTGGCTCTGGCTCGTCCTCTAAGAGGTCTGGCTCTAGCTCGTCCTCTAAGTCCTCTGGGAGAGAGTCTTCGGAGGAGACGAATTCCTGAGTGGCTTCAGTCGTTCCCTCCAATTCTGCCATGTTTGTTTCCAATTGGTCAGTCTCTGAGGAACTCTCTTGGGAGTCAGCGGGGGGTTCGGGAAGAACGTCGGACTCAGAAATGACCGAAGCGACGGGAATTTGGCTATCATCCTCGGGATTGTCATCTTTTACAAGTTCAGATTCCGCTTCTGGGGACTCTGGAGCAACCTCAGGGGCCTTGGCCAGGTCAAGATCGGCTGAGGGATTGGCTTCTCGTGAGTCAGGGGTGGGAGAGTCGACGATCGCCTCAACGGCGGCATCTAGTTCTGGGGGATTGTCACCCTCTAGGGAGTCGGTTAACTCCAGGGTACTATCTAAACGGGCCCCCAACTGGCGCACCAGGGCGGCAACGATCGCCTCCCCTTGTTGGCTAAAGTTATAGATATTCTGAATGCTGCGGGTTAGGGAGGTTTCATAGCCTTGGAGATTGGCTAAAACCCCATCAAAAATTGTGCGTAGATTATCATCGAGGTTCATCAGCAGGCGATCGGCGTCTGCTTGAACGGCTTGGAGATGTTGGCGACGTTCTTCAGGGTTGAGTAACGCGGCCACGGACTCGTCCTCGCGAGGGGGGGAATTGGATGTGGCAGCCGGATCGCTGTTTTCGAGTCGGGCCACTTCTTGAGCCAGGCGATCGCGATGTTGTCGTAACCCCGCCAGTTCCTCTTGAAAGGGTTGGAGGAGGCGATCGCGCCAATCCTCCTCAGGGGGCAACTGGGGGGCCGTTTCTGCGTCTGACGGCTCTGCGTCCGAGTTGTACTGGTCAACTGTCCTGAGATAGTCTCGCAGCCGTAGTAGGATGTCCCGAGTGCGATCGGGATCCATCTCAACCGAGGACTCGGCGAGAAACTCGTCGATCTCAGCAATGAGATATTTTGGGGGCAAGGGTTGAGAGGTCATAGGTTCCATGGGTCACGGCAATCTGTCAAACGAGCAAGACGTTAAAGCAATGCCCAAATTTTAAGCGGTTGTCGGGGTCACTCCCAGTTCAGCCGGGGAAAAGCTTGGTAGTTGATCGATCCCGACAGAACCCTAAGGCGCGATTTCAGCCGCAACGGTTGTAACGTTTCTATGCCAACCCCCGCTTCCAGACCAGGCAACGCCCAATTGCCTGATAAGATCAAGAAAACCGAATCGGAACCTTCCATCTCGCCAAGGCTGATCTACGATAGAGAAGCCTTCATGGAAGCAACCCCGACTGATGCCTGAGCTTTAGTCTGAGATGCCGAGTTGAGGATTGTTCCCCTCCGACTCAGGCCGGCTTAGCTAGTTCTTGCGAGCTGCCTCAGATTCGACCGATTTCAACCGATATGTGACGACCTCATGGAAGACCGGTATCACCCTCGTGAAGCACATCAAAATCCCGAACTCGAAAAGAAGCTCCGGGCCACTCCTTTCTTTGCGGGTTTACCTGAACGCATGGTTGACGATGCTCTTGCCCATGTGGTAACGCGGACTCATCCCCCGAACCAAGTCATGTTATTGGAGAATGACTGGGGAAGTTCTGTCTATTTCATTTTGGAAGGCTGGGCCAAAATTCGCACCTACAACATTGATGGTAAGGAAGTCACTCTGAATATCTTGGGGAGTGGCGAGATTTTTGGTGAGATGGCGGCGTTAGATGAGGTGCCTCGTTCGACGGATGTGATTACTCTGGCCCCAACTACCATCGGCAATATGCCGGCTCAGGATTTTGTCCATCTTGTCAAGACCGAACCCCTCGCTGGGATTCGTTTGGCTCAGTTAATGGGTCGTCGTTTGCGTCAGGTGAATCGCCGTCTCCGTTTGCGGGAGTCGGATAGTACCTCGCGGGTGGCGGATATTTTGCTATTTTTGGCCGAAGGACAGGGAACTCGTGACGAAACTGGGGGGATGGAAATTCCTAACTTACCCCATCGGGAGTTGAGTAGTCTCAGCGGCTTGGCCCGGGAGACGGTGACGCGGGTGTTGAGTAAGTTGGAGAAGAAGGGCCTGATTTCGCGCGATCGCGAGATGATTCGCATTCCCGATGTCTATGCTCTCGAACGAATGCTAACCTAAGACCCCTGCATGTGAGCGATAACTCTCTATGACTCGATCGCGACAGTCGCCGTTACCCATGGTGGAGACGGCGTTTCTTGCCAGTACCGCCAGTTTGATTTGGCTGATTAACTATTATTTCCCCCTCGGGCCTCTGTTGCGGATCTTTTTCCCGATTCCTATGGCGTTGGTCTATTTACGCTGGGGGAAACGAGCCTCTTGGATGTCGGCGTTGGTGTCAGGACTGTTGCTGTCGGTGTTGATGGGCCCCACCCGCAGCATCCTGTTTGTGATGCCCTATGGCTTACAGGGGGTTCTGTTAGGGGTGCTATGGAAACGACGGGCCAGTTGGGGGGTGGCGATCGCCCTGACGGGACTGTTGGGAGCCTTTGGGGTCTTTTTTCGCGTCTGGTTGGTCTCGATTCTCTTGGGAGAAGATTTATGGGTCTTTTTCACCGTTCAGATGACCCAACTCCTGAATTGGGGTTTTGAAAAGATCGGCTGGCTGGTTCAACCAAGTTTAACCTGGGTTCAAGTCCTCTCAATTTTGGCGATTCTGATTAACAGTCTCGTCTATGTGTTTGTGGTTCACTTGGGGGCCTTGCTGTTACTCGATCGCCTGGGAAATCCCATTCCTCGCCCTCCTCAATGGATTCAACGGATTTTGGCCTTGGACTATGACGATGAGTCGGCGTGAGTGGGGAGTCTTCGCTGGTTCGAGTGTATACGGAAATGGCTCGCGGTCAGGCCTGGCTCGATCGCTATCGGAGGACTTCGCCTCTGTTCGCCTGTGTGTTTGGGTACACGGAAACGGGAACCCTACCGGATATCTCGGCGGCGGGCCGGACTCCGGCAGATCGTCGTAAAACGGCGTTGGCCGATGCTGAATATCTCCTCAGTGGCGGCCGGACTCCGCCTCACTATCCTCTGCCTCCTCTGACAGCGGGAGCCTCCCCAGCGGTTATCTCTCGGGCGGTGATTGAGGGACTGTCTCTGCCTCTGTATGTGTTTGATGCTGGCTTACCTGCACCGATTCCTCAGCCGTCTGTGTTACCCCCGGCTACGGTGGTTGAACGATTCCCAGCCGTCCCGGCTCGTTGTTTAACTAGCGGTGCGGCGATGACGGCTCAACAGGTCCAGGATCTGTTTGCGGCGGGGTTGGCTTGGGGCGATCGCCTCGCGAACCAGTGTGATTATGCGATTCTCGGAGAATGTGTGGTTGGGGGAACGACGACGGCCCTGGCGGTGTTGTTGGCCTTGGGGATTGCGGCTGAGGGACAGGTTAATAGTAGTTATCCCCTCTGTAATCACCAGCGTAAACAGGATGTGGTGGATGAGGGGTTACGGCGTTGGCGAGAACGAGGAGGGGATACGGGCCCGTTTGGGGTGCTTCAGGGACTCGGTGACCCCATGCAAGTGGTGGTGGCGGGGTTAGGGTTGGCTCTGAGTCGTCGCTGTGGCGTGTTGTTGGCCGGTGGGACGCAAATGCTGGCGGTTTATGCTCTATTGCGGGCGATCGCTCGGGAGATTGACTATCCTTGGCGGCCTGAGCAGATTGTGGTGGGAACAACTCGCTGGGTGGCAGAAGATCCCACGGGGCAAACGGTTGAGTTGGCCAAGACTCTCGCAGATGTGTCGTTGTTGGCGACTCAGTTAAATTTTCGTCAGGCCCGGTTTCCTCAGTTACGAGCCTATGAAGCGGGGTATGTGAAGGAAGGGGTTGGAGCCGGCGGTTGTGCGATCGCGGCGAGTTTACAAGGATGGACAGCCTCGTCTCTCGTCGCGGCTATTGAAACCGGCTTTTCCCAGTTAATCGGTTAACTGTTGCCAATCCGTTGGCAGTTCTAGGTTTGAGTTACCCCTGTGATGTCCTCTGATATCACCAGGATGACTCAAAGGGGGTTCAAGATTATCGTTGTCGCTCTCGAATCAGGTGATGTTTGCGTTGGGCAAAATCCGTTCGTGAGAGGAGTTGCTCTTCTAAGGCTGCAATGCGATTATAGGCGGCGGTCAGTTGAGCGGTCAGTCGCTGAATCTGCACTTCCGGCGCGATATTGGCTTCTGGACTGGCTTGTCCGAAACCCGGGCGAGATTCATCTCCTAAGACATCTTTGTGTTGCATGAAATCTCCCCAATCGTCAGTTGTGGGATCTGCGATTAACGGAGTCTCTAAGGACGACTCGGGGCTGAGGTCAGATTCAGAGGGCGTAGCAGAGCTATTTTGCTCCAGAACTTGTGATACTTTCAGATTTAGACGCTCAATCGTCTCATAGAGTCCATCGACCTTACTGTTTAAGGTCAGTATCTGATGTTGTACGGGATCCATAGCTTGATATCTCGACAGTTTACGGCTTGTTACTCATTCATAGTAGTCAAGAATTTTGGAAATCCTAATTTACTTCTAGTTTATTTAACTTTTACAAAAAAAGGTCATGGTTAATACAAGTTAAGTTGGCTTTTGTAAAGCTTGTGTAACGTTATCGTCATAATGGCTACGATTGGCGATCGCCCATGCAGACTAGGGGTTGAGAGCCATTTCCCTTCCATCCCAAATCCATGGCAGACGAATCCACCTGACAATTCAGGAGCGGAAGAATAGATCTGACCAATATCATAAAAGAGATGGATTCAGGGGGGGGAGCTTCTCCTTGTGATCTCGCGAATCTCCTCTCCTCGTCTGGGATTGCGCCAGTTTTGTGCTAAGGACAGTCAACAAAACGCTATGCTGAAAGGTGCAATGGAATTACACGAAAGCTACTTTGTCTGTTAGTCGCCGCTCTCTCCTAACTGGTGCGATGGCCGTGGGAGTCGCTCAACTCCTGACGGGATGTCAAACCGCGTCAGAACAGCATCTGGTGGTGAAGTTCCTCCGGGATGCTGTTCCCCCTCCCATGTTGGGAGAATTTCGCCGTTTTTTGGGACAACGAGTCAGTTTAGACTTTTCCCCTGAACCTCAGTTAGCGGATTTGTTTGAGGCCCTCGTCCGTTGGCAGCATCAGGCGGAGGATGACACTGAGAATGACTCGGGATGGCTTCCCTGGGGGCGATCGCCGCAAATCCCCCATTTAAGTTTGCTCGGTCATAGTTGGCTCCCTAGGGCGATCGAGGCCGAGTTACTTCAGCCTCTGAACCCTCAAGCCTGGGAGAACTGGGATAATCTCCCTCAAGATCCCATTGCTTGGCAGGACTTAGCTCGTCAGGGCGATCGCCTCTGGGGGGCCCCCTATCGTTGGGGAACCACCGTCATCGTCTATCGTAAGGACAAGTTTGCTCGCTTGGGTTGGACTCCCCAGGATTGGTCAGATTTATGGCGCGAGGAGTTACGGGGACGAGTGGCCCTATTGGATAGTCCCCGAGAGGTGATTGGCTTAACCCTGAAAAAATTGGGCTATTCCTACAACCATGAGAGTCCTCAGGATGTCCCAGAATTATTTGAAGAACTCCAGGCCCTTCAGCGGCAACTGTTGTTTTATTCTTCAACAGCCTTTCAGCAGCCCTTACTTCGTGGAGATATCTGGGTGGCCCAGGCCTACTCACGGGATATCCTCGCGATTCCCCAATACGGGCAACAGTTAGCCGGGGTGGTTCCTGAGTCAGGGACAGCTCTCTGGGCTGATTACTGGGTACGTCCAGCGGGGGCAACGGTACAGGAGTTTGGCGATCTCTGGATTGACTTCTGCTGGAAACCCCGCATCGCCCAACAGCTTTCGTTATTGGGTTTTGCCACCTCCCCTCAGGTTCTCGGGACGGCGGAGGCTGATCTCCCGGAGTCGTTACGGAACAACCGCCTCTTACTCCCCCAGGGCGATCGTCTACAACGCAGCGAATTTATTGAGTTAGACTTAGGGGAAGCTAGTTTGAGTCAATATCGACAAATCTGGGAGCAGTTACGGTCAGAAGGCAGCAGGCAGTAGGCAATAGGGGAACCACAGAGTCACAGAGGACACGATATAGATTCTGTTCCCTGTTCCCTGTTCCCTGTTCCCTGTTCCCTGTTCCCTGTTCCCCTAAAGCGTTTCCAAATAGGCCAACAGATCTGACATGATTTGCGGACTTGGTTGAAACTGGGGCATCGGTGGAGTGTCCCCTTTGATGACTTGACGGATGAGGCTGGCCCGGGACTTATGAGCTGAGACATCCCGCAAACTCGGGCCGACTAGGCCGTTAGAGCCGTCTCCATGACAGCCGGAACAGTTCATCTGAAAAATGGCGTAGCCCTGTTCTGGGTTTCCTTGGAGGGCTAATACCTCTTGAATGTAGGGGTCAGAGGTCTGCAACTGGTGAATCGTAAACACCGACAGGCCAATGAGAAGCAACCCCACCATGGTGCAGATGGAGAGTTGCCGGATTAGGCGATCGATGTTGAGGTGTAGAGCGGGCGTTTTCAAAAGCGTTTGCCGGCGGAGACTCGGACAGGTTTATATAAATATACCAATCTTCTTCAATCTTAAAGGACGTACCTGGGAAAATCCAAGGGACTTGGGCAATTAACCAGGGCAGTTGTTGGGTTTCTGGTCAACTCCAAGGCGGCGATCGCCCCAGAAGCCCGTACAATGGTAAACCAGAGCAAACTTAACATCTTTTACATTACGAGGAGAATAGACTCATGGTAGAACCCTTACTGGCTGGTATTGTTCTGGGTTTGGTCCCCATCACTTTGGCTGGCCTGTTTGTCGCCGCTTATCTTCAATACCGTCGCGGCAACGCTCTCACGGAAGACTAACTCCTGAGTTGACGGTCAGTAAATTTAATAATGGACACTTAATAATAGGCATTTGATAATTTAAACATCCCTTTGGGTATAGTTTTCACCAACAATCAATGTCTTATAGTGTCCGTCTAGTGATGCCAACCTTGGCTGGGGAGCTGAGTCAAAAAAACCACCCGATTTTTGCGGGTGGTTGCTCCCAACTGGGTTGGCTTAACAGTGCGTTGTCTTAATTGGGCCGTTGAATCACTAACTCGAACAGCCGCTTTTTCTCTCGCGGTTCAATCCCGAGTAAGCGAACATAATCCCCAGAATGCTGCCGTAGATATGCCTGAATGGAATTAATTAGCTCATATTCGGCTTGATTCTCAAAGCTAGGTCCGACTTTCCAGGAATTGGCACGATAACGGCGGCGATCGGCATATTCCAAACCGAGATGATTCCCCTGAGCCAGTTGGGCCCGAATTTGGGTTAAGACGGGACCGTTTAAACCCGAGGGGGGTTGAGAACCATTCCCAGAACGACTGCGAGATCCCATAGCTGTTAAACAAGCAGCATCCTCGGCGCAGTGATATCCTGCCAGCAGATCCTGATTGACTTGCACCACATGTTCAGAAAAATGGCGATCAGAATCGTTAGCATCGGGAAGACGCTCCGCTGCTTGGGGCGTGGTAATGACGGCTCCCGAGGGAATATATTTACCCGGGGGAATTTCCACATCTTGGATTAAGGCGTGCATCATGACAATGCAGCCATCCCCAAGTTTGGCGTTGAACACCGTCGAACGGAAGCCAACAAAGCAGTCATCCCCGACATAGGCTGGCCCGTGAATTAGGGACATATGGGTGATGCAGGTATTTCTGCCAATCCAAACGGAGTAGAGTTCTCCATCATCTCCGGTAACTCGTCCTTCTTCGAGGCCATGGATAACCACGCCATCTTGAACGTTGGTGTTGGCACCAATGTGGAAGGGTGAGCCTTCATCGGCACGAATGGAGGTTCCTGGAGCAATGAGAACGTTCGCTTCTAGGCGGACATCTCCAATGAGGGTGGCACGGGGGTGAACATAGTCAGAATCATGGATTTGGGGTGCTTCTAGGTCTTGATCCCAGGGCGTTGGGGGATTGGTTTGATGTCGAAACGGCATGAGATAGAACTGATAGATTCTCGTAGATCGGGGCCGGTGGTCTTGGGGCTATTCCACTGGAATGAGAATCATTATCTCATGGTTGGGGAGGGAACCGAAACAACGTAGGGGCAAACCCTGGTCACTGAGCGATAGTCGAAGTGGTGGTCGCCCTAAGCTAAGAGCGTCTTAGCTCTGATGGCTAGTATAGAAACGAAGTAGAGTGTTGCCGTAGGGTTTTTCTCGTGTTAGTTCTAGGCTGGCGGGAGTTTTGGGGGCGGGCCGTTGGCGATCGCACTCGACGGCCATCTCTCCTTGAGGGCCCAGAAGTTGCAGTTGGGCGATCGCCTCTAAAACCGGATTATAGAGATCACTAGCATAGGGCGGGTCAAAGTAAATGCGATCGAACGGCTTTCCCGCCAAGCTGGGCAATCGCTTCAGCACATCCCCTCGCAAAACTTGGAACTGTTGCTCGGGTTTCGCCACCTGTTGCCAATTTTGCTGAATCACGCCACAGGCCTTGCCCCATTGGTCAATTCCCACTACTTCAAACGCCCCGCGTGATAAAGCTTCTGCCCCCATCGCCCCACTTCCGGCACAAAGATCCAACCAACGACAGCCCTCAATCTCCCCCAACCAGATATTAAACAACGCTTCACGAACCCGTGCTGGAGTCGGGCGAGTCGTCTCTCCAGGGAGAGTTTTCAGGGAACGATTGCCGTGGATTCGCAGGCTCATGGAAGGGAACAGGCAATAGGGAACAGGCAACAGGCAACAGGCAATAGGGTAGGGTGTGTTCCGGCTTGCAATAGTGGGGGCGAAAAATTTTTCGCCCCTACTTGCCGGAACGCACCGCTCATGTGTTAAACCGAAGCAACAGAGATGGCTTTTTCCGCGAGATGGACGAAATTGGAGAGAAGTTGTAGGCCAGCGGTGGAGGACTTCTCGGGGTGGAATTGGACCGCCATGAGATTGTCGCGGGCGATCGCCGCCGTAACCGCTTGACTTCCGTGGGTGACGGTAGCGGCTTTGAGGCTGGGATCAGCGGGATCAACGTAGTAGGAGTGAACGAAATACATCCAGGCGGGATTGGGGAGGTTTTCCCAGAGGGGAATCCCGGTTTGTTGGAAGTCGAGGGCGTTCCAACCCATGTGGGGAACGGTGATGCTCGGTTCGTGACGGAAGCGGCGCACAACTCCGGGGATAATGCCTAATCCCGGTTGTGTTCCTTCTTCTGAACGTTCAAAGAGGATTTGTAAGCCGAGACAGATGCCGAGAAAGGGTTTTCCTTGGGCGATCGCCGTTTGGATGGGTTCGACGAGATGGCGCGATCGTAGATGTTCCACCGCTGGATCGAAGGAACCGACGCCGGGTAAGACGACGGCCTGGGCTTGGGCGATAACCTCCGGGGAATCGGTAATGATGGGAGTTGCCCCGGCCTTCTCCAATCCTTTACAAGCGGAGTGGAGGTTACCCATATCGTAATCGACCACTGCGATCTCAACCATAATTGTCTCGTAACTCTTTACTGAGGAACCCTCTCGATTATCTCACCTTAGGGGCGATCGCCCACCGCAGACATCTGCCGCGCCCCAAAAATCGCCTCAGCGTGATGATAAAACTTAAACTCCAAGAGATTGTGAAAGGGATCTTGCAAGAAAAAGGTTTGATGTTCCGTCAGTTCCCCTTTAAAGCGGTGTTTAGGCTGTTGGTAAAACTCAAGTTGCCGTCCCTGGGCGCGGTTCAGGAGCTGTTCCCAGTCGCTTAACTCAGGAAACACTAAGCCGAAATGGCGGGGATAGATGCCCTGCTGCGGAGTGAGCGGTTCTGAGGTGACATGGGCGACGAGTTGATGTCCATAGAGATTCATGATTAGGGCCTGGGGAGATTCACGGCCCAATTGGCAGCCCAAGCCGTCTCCGTAAAAGGCTTTGGTATCGTCTAGGTTGCCGACGGGAAACGCCAAATGGAAGATGGTCTCTGACATAATGGGGGTTGAGGATGAGCTGTTGCGATCCAGGATAGCCAGGTCTTGAGAAATCTTCAATCATTCCCAACCCTTTTCATCTCGGAGTTTCCTCCTGACACTCATAGTTGTAGTAGGAGGTGAATCATGCCCAGATTGCGAAGTTTACCACCGACTCAGCTAGAATGTAGATACCCTGTTGACACTCTTTCTGAGACAATTCAGATCGCAGTGACACTCACCTACCCAACTTTGAGGACAACCTATGGTCGCAACAGTTGCCAAGTGGGGCAATAGTCTAGCCCTTCGGATTCCCCAGCACATTCTTCAGGAAATTCAGCTAGCTGAAGGTGCTGAAGTCGATCTAGTTGTGATTGACGGTAATTTGGTCGTCAAACCTAGATCTCGTCAACGTTATTCGTTAGATGAACTTGTTGACGCTATCACTCCGGAGAATTTGCATTCTGAAATCGAGACTGAGAGTACTGTAGAGCTGTAGATTATCAAATCGAGTTAACCTGAATACCGGAAAAGCTTTAAATTTGTAAAAAATAGTCGTTAAAATCATTTGACTAAAAAAAATAATGAGTTCATACAAAATGAAGAAAGAACCTTACAGCGACAGTATGCAAACTCCTGGACTCTAACATTTTAGCGACCAATAACTTGACAAAGACAATGATATGTAGTACGATTTCGTATATAGATGTACGCTGAAGCTGAAGGTTAAAAAACTTAGACGAACAGTATCCTTTCAATAAGGATATAAAACCTCAGTCAAAGTGGGGAACCAGTTTTTCCTATAGTTTGGGGTTTCAGGACGGCAGGATTAGCAGCGATTACACCGCATCCCAGCATCCCAGTTTGTTTGCCTAAAGCACTGTTTATCTTAATGTAGTCAGCCAATGAAAGTAATTCTCTGTACCCACAATAGCGGCGGCGTGGGAAAGACGACCCTAGCAGTTCACTTAGCAGGGTACTTATCCGAATGGGGAGAAGTACTTCTCGTAGACTGTGATGAGCAAGCGGATTCCTGGAAATTTTTCATGGAGAAAGAGCCAGGAGTTCCTGTAGACCAAGGGTCGGCTCGTGGAATAGAAGTCATCGCCAACCCTGAAAGACGCTCCTTGAAAAAACTGAAAGTTAAGCCTAATCAGTTCGATTTTATAGTAATTGATATTGATACTGTATTAGAAAATACAGTTCAGGTCATTTTAAATGCTCATCCAGACTTGATTTTTATCCCCTTGAACCGATCCCACATGTACAAGTCCATAGACAACTTAGCCTCTGTTCTGGAAATGGTGGGAGGAATAGATGGCAATCCTGCTCTCCCTTATTCAGTCGTAATTGTTCCCCTAGGAATTGACAAAGAAAATATAGAAAGTGAACTTGAACGAATTGAATATCATTCAAAGCAGTATTTGGTGGCTGACTCCATGGAGGACTTGAGTACAAAAATGGACAAACTCATATATAAGGACAGAAGGTACATTTGGGACTCTGTGGGTCTTGAACATAATAAAAACTATTTTGAATACTTGGCTTTTAATACTTCTCGCTAAGTAAAAAATAAAATTTGTCTAGTGCAGTTAATTGAAGGAAGACTACAACTATGATACAGACAAAAGTTGGTGCTGCCCTCGAAAAAGGTAAGCAAAAACATCTGGAAAGTGAAAAAGACAATGAAGATAAAAAGCACCAAATTAAGTACTCGAAGACTGAAGCTTCTAAGTTCAAAGAAGTTTCAAGCTATTTGGGGGTATCTAGGGATAGCTTAATTCGTCAATCTATTCTGGTGACTCGTTTTTATTATAGCGATGAAATCAGCAGAAGCTGGCTCGTGGAACAGGTCAAGAAATTACAGCAAGGTGTTGAGGAAAACGAAGCCGCTATGTCACAGGAGCTGAGTTTAGAGTATCGAGATGAGAAAGCTTTAGAAGAAATGGCTCTAATGGATTGCATCAGTGGCTGTGTTAGCTTTGGTTTGAATATTTTGCATAAACAAAATATCGTTGACAAACTAAGCTTAGAAGAATTGAAGGAGTTTTATAATTCAGATGAACCGTCCTAGTTCTAAGGTGATTCGCTCGATTGTCCAAGGGATAGTCAAGTTAGACTCTCAAGAGAAGCAAGAACTTGGGCGTAAATATGCCTTCGCTCTAGGCTTATCTCCTGGTCCCAGGGGAGCCGATGGAGGGATAGATGGTGTGGGTATCGTCAAGGGCAATAAAGTATATTTTCAATGTCGGTTGAGTCGAGCTAAATTGGGTGCTCCGGTTGCCGATGCTATCTATGGTGCAGCGCAGAGAGAAAAAGCCGATGTGATTATCGTTTTAGCTGGAGTCGGATACACAAAACCAACTCCGTCAAACCCAAAATCTGGATTTGAAAATTGCTTGCGGAATCGTCCAGATGGAGATGACTTCAAGCTGCACTTGCTGACGTTATCGGATATTTATGAAAAGAATCAGGTGTTCGATGATGCACTTGCTGATTTGCCGGGTTTAAGAAAAATAACTCGAAAAGATTGGGAGGAGAGTGAATAAGCCTGTATCTTAAAGGAAGATAGCATGAGTTTTGACTGGGTTGACAGAAGTTAACTGAGTGCAAACTGAGTGTAAATGCTATTCTTCTTTTCTGAGCCAATTGGCTACATAATTACAGAAGATGGGAGCCAAACCCCTCTTTAATTACGGTGAGATAAAAATTGTAAAAACAACCGGTAGATATCATGCAATCCCACGCAACCGTCCTCGACGAACAGGCTGAACTCTGGCAATTCATAGAACTTTGGGTTGACCCAATTCTGTTTCCACCCAAAATCCTGATGCTAGTCGCTAATAAAAATGGCAGTTGTCATATTTTTAATCCTGCTTCTGGCTATAAACTGATTGTCACTCACCCTGACTATGAGGCTGCACAGGATTGGCTTCTGGAAGATGAATATGAACGGGTTAAGGGTAAAGTTTTAGCTGAAGACGTTTTTTAATTAAATATGTGGTAACGCGCCGTATTCGAAAACAAGAGGGCAGGGAGCAGAGCATTATTCAGGCATTACTTGGGTCGGTCGAGTATTTCACATTCCAACGCTGATTATAAAGTTTAATTTCTGGTTCTAGCAGAGATTTTAAGATATCCATATCATCAGCATCTATTCTTATTTTATTAGGTGCTTTGCGAGCGTGGATAATATCTGGCAAAGTTAAGTTTAACTTTTTTTCTAGCTCCAATATACCAGAGTTAAATTCTTCCAAGAACATAAAATGTGATAAATTCATGATATTATCTAAGGCTTCTTGGTTACTCATTGATTTGGAGAACATATATATTTGATTTAAAAGCATATGCTTGGGAAATCTAGATAAAAAATCCTTAAAACTTGTGCCTAAGCAGGAGTAGTATGGAATGTTTCCAGGATGACCAATTTTGTTTTCATAATCATAGCGAATCATTTTATAATGAGAGATTACGCGACGAATTGGATTTCTCAAACAGGTAAATGTAAAAGTTTTTGCGGGAACACTTAGTGCATGAAAAGGACTATGAGAGTACGCAAAGAAAAAGTCGCCGCGATTGATTAACAATGGATGCCATCCAACATAAATTTTGTCATTAATGACGTGCAAATTCCGATCAACTAAAGCATTATGAATGCTACTTAGATCTGGGTCATTGATTTTAAAAAACAAGTTAAAGATACTGGTTCCTCCAGTTTTTGGAATGTGATAAAAATAAACTCTTTCAAATTCATCACTTTTACCAAGATCGTAACTCTTAGGTGATCCTATACATTTCCTTTGTTCTTCAATGTAACGATGCAAGCGACCGTTGT
The DNA here is from genome assembly GCA_012911965.1 of Geitlerinema sp. P-1104. GTDB lineage: Bacteria > Cyanobacteriota > Cyanobacteriia > Cyanobacteriales > Geitlerinemataceae > Sodalinema. The sequence goes on along the minus strand of SMDP01000006.1, from coordinate 15,251 downwards.
TTCTTAAGTATTTATTGTAGATTTTTTTGGTTTCTTCATAAATTTGTATGGCTTCATCTAAAGCATTGATCCAAGAATATGAGTAAATTAGCTTGACGGATAGATCAGCAGAGAGTCTATCATTTTCGCTAGATTGAATTGCTTGCTTATATAATTCAATTGCCAGATTGGTTTGTCCAGTGTAAGCTAAGAAATCAGCTCTTTCGTTCAGGACAAGACTCGTAGCTACTTGGTTTAAAAGTACTGCTTTTTGGAACGCTCGATTAGATTCCTGTAGTTTCCCAACACGCTGGAAGGCACTCCCCAAAACAAAAAATCCTTCCGAGGATGAGGGATTATTTTTGATAAACTCTTTCGAGATGTGGATTGACTTTTGTGGATTCTTGGGGATGTTGTGATAAGCGGATAGTAGTTGATTTTCTTTCATTTTGTATGCAGTACGACCTATTAGACCATAAAAGTATACCTTATATCAGGGTTGATTATACTATAAGATGTGCGGCAAGTATTCTTTAGACATTGCTTGGCTCTATCAGCACCGGAGAGCGCAGGTGGTAAAGCAAATCTATGGAGAGTAACGTCGACAGGTAAGTTCGAGTCCCCATCTCCCTATAAAATAGATGGGAAGCAAGCCCTTGGCTCCCGAACTGACTCAAAACTATGCAAACGTCCGAAACCCGTCCCCAACTCAGCCTCCCCCAACGTCAAGCCAGCGTCTCCCGCAAAACTGGGGAAACCGATGTCCAAGTTAGCGTGAACCTCGATGGAACTGGCCAATGTCACGCCAACACCGGGATTCCCTTCCTCAACCATATGCTGCACCAAATCGCCTCTCATGGGCTGATTGATTTAGACATCAACGCCGTGGGGGATTGGGAGATTGATGACCATCATACGAATGAAGATGTGGGGATTACCCTCGGACAAGCCTTAGCCCAAGCCTTGAGCGATCGCAAGGGAATCGTTCGCTTCGGTCATTTCGTCGCACCCCTCGATGAATCCCTGATTCAAGTGGCCCTAGACTTCTCGGGACGGCCTCATCTCAGCTATGGCCTAGAGATTCCCACGGAACGGGTGGGAACCTATGACACGCAACTGGTGCGAGAGTTCTTTGTCGCGATCGTCAACCACGCCCAACTCACCCTGCATATCCGCCAACTCGATGGCCTCAACTCCCATCATATTATTGAAGCTACCTTCAAAGCCTTCGCCCGATCGCTGCGCATGGCCGTGGAAATCGACCCCCGCCGGGCCAGTACCATCCCCAGTTCCAAAGGCGTTCTCTGAATCTCCACCCCCAAAACCCAGAGTGTTAAGCTTTCTTGCGATCGCACTGAGCAACGGAAGCACTCATGTTAACGTTCTACCCAGAACACGAAACTAGCTGACTACGCCAAGTTTGGCAGGAGAACTCCCTTGAACGCATCCCTATCGCATCACGGACAGAACGCGCACGAGGATATCGGTGACTACGTCGCTCACCTTCAGTTCCACATGACCCTTCAAGCGCGTAACCTGGTTCCTAACCTAACTCAAGCCGCTGATAGCCGCGAGCAACTTCTCCACGAGACTCAGGCTGAGTTTGAAAAACAAGTCTCTCGACAAGCCATCCAGCGCGGTTAACATCGCCATTGGCGGACGGTTATCGGTTTCAGATTTCGCTAACAGAACACCCACCCAGTTCTCTCTCACTCAGATTGAGACCGGGTGGGTTTCTCAATCCTCGACTAGCCATAGCAAAATTCGCTACACTGAGAACCTAACACCATTTTTCGATCACCTTGCCAGACATCAATACTGGGGGAGGGCGACCACAAGGGTTCGCCCCTACAGCCGTCTGTGGCACAATTTTTGAAAAATGGTATAACAATTGTTGCGTGGACCCCCGAAAGCGGGGCGAATACTCCATTAATCATCAAATCTACGGAGACCTTAAAGGACTCAAATCCAGCCAACTCAAACAACTGCAACGGCTCTATCACCAGCGGTTACCGGGCGATCGCCTCACGACACCAGAGTTCGCCCAGCGTTTGGCGGCCATCAGTACCGATTTAGGGAAACCCGTGTCCGCCTATCTCAACCGTCGTGGCCAAGTGATTCGCGTCGGGGTGGGAAGTCCTCGCCAAACCCAAATCCCACCCCTCGAACTCCCTCGCTACGGGGCTAGTCGTCTCAGTGGGATTCGTTGCATCGCCACCCAACTGAAACGGGATGAACCGGGAACCGCCACCCTGACGGCTATGGCCATCCAGCGGTTAGATGCCCTAATCTGTCTCACCCTCACCGGGTCTGGGTTTCAGCGACGAGGCGGCGGCGAAACGGGTTATGTTCACCGGGCCTATCTGGCCCATCTGGTTCCCAACCCTAGCGAAGCCAGTTGGATGCTATCTGAGGAAATGACCCTAGAGGCGATCGCCCAACAGGACTTTCTCGACCTCGTCGAAGCCCTCGAAGGGGAGTTTGAACGGGAATTTATTGGTCAATCGATTGATAGCGACGGCGATCGCGTGCTACTGGTGGGATTGCGAACCCAGAACATGAGTGAAGCCGAATTTGAGGAACATCTCGCCGAAGTGGTGCGCCTCGTCGATACCGCTGGCGGCGTGGTGTTGCAAACCATCCAACAGGGGCGATCGCGGCCCCATCCTCAAACCGTCATTGGGTCCGGGAAAGTCGATGAACTCGCCCTGGCCGTACAAACCCTCGGGGCCAATCTCGTCGTGTTCGATCGCGATCTCTCCCCGGCCCAAGTCCGTAACCTGGAAAAACGCATCGGTGTCCGAGTCGTCGATCGCACCGAAGTCATCCTCGATATCTTCGCCCAACGCGCCCAGTCCCGGGCCGGGAAACTACAAGTCGAACTGGCCCAACTCGAATACACCCTACCCCGCCTCACCGGACAAGGTCAGAACATGTCCCGCCTGGGGGGAGGAATCGGAACCCGAGGCCCCGGTGAAACCCAACTGGAAACCGAACGACGGGCGATTGGCCAGCGCATTTCTCGCCTACAACGGGAAGTCACCAACCTCCAGGCCCACCGGGCGCGAATGCGTCAGCAACGCCAGGCCCAAGACGTTCCCTCTATCGCCCTCGTCGGCTACACCAACGCCGGTAAATCCACTCTCCTCAATGTTCTCGCGAACTCAGAAATCTATACCGCCGATCAACTCTTCGCCACCCTCGATCCCACTACTCGCCGTCTCAGCATTCAAGAAGATGTCACCCATGTTGTCCATAATTTAGTTCTAACGGACACCGTCGGCTTCATCCATGAACTCCCCCCCGCCCTCGTTGACGCCTTCCGGGCCACCCTCGAAGAAGTCACCGAAGCCGATGCACTTCTCCATGTCGTCGACTTATCTCATGCGGCTTGGCAGAATCAAATCCATTCCGTCATGGGAATCTTGGCTGAAATGCCCATTACCCCCGGCCCCATTTTGTTGGTGTTCAATAAAATCGATTCGGTGGACGGGGATACCTTGGAACTGGCCAAAGAAGAATATCCCCAAGCCACCTTCATCTCCGCTACCGCCGGGTTTGGCCTAGCCACTTTGCGTCAACGACTCTTGCAATTGGTGGATTACACAAAGCATTGACAGTTCTCACTCCCAAGGAAAGCCATCGGACTGAACCGGGCGGCCTCGGTTAATCTCCATGGGATCGACCACCGTCGCACTCACGGACACCACATCGTCATCGTCCCCTTTCGGCTTCTGAGGGTCCGGCTGAGATGGAGACTGTGATCTCATGTCCTTCTCGCCGTTGGAGTTCGCCTCAGCCCTAGGATTGGGCTTTGGTTGGCTTGGAGGTTGTGGCGTGGGTTTAGGAGGCGACTCCGGTTTGGGGGCGGACTGGGCTGGGGCTTGAGGAGTCGCTGGGGGTTGGGGTGAGGGCTTAGATGGGGTCTTAGATGAGGGCTTAGAGGCATTTTTACGGCGGAAGGGAGTTTTGCTGAAACGCAAACTTGCCTCATCCTCGGTACAGTCGACGTAAATCGTATCTCCAGCGCCAAACTCAAGTTCGAGTAACTTGGTGGCGATCGGGTTCTCCAACTCCCGCTGGATGGCTCGTTTGAGCGGTCGCGCCCCATAGACGGGGTCATAACCCACATCGGCGATATACTGTTTCGCCGCTTCCGAGAGCTTAATTTGTAGCTTCTGTTCCGCTAGCAAGCTCTCAATGCGTACAATTTGGATCGAGACAATATCCCGTAACTGATCTTTACCCAGGGGATGGAAGATGATTAAATCATCCACCCGGTTGAGAAATTCTGGCCGGAACTGCGATCGCAACGCCTCGTACACCCGCGATCGCATGGTCTCATAATCCGACTCTTGCCCCGCCACATCTAAAATATGTTGTGAGCCGATATTACTGGTCATAATAATGGCCGTATTACAGAAATTGATGGCTCGTCCCTGAGAGTCCGTAATGCGTCCATCGTCAAGCACTTGCAACAAAATGTTAAAGACATCGGGATGAGCCTTTTCCACCTCATCGAAGAGCAACACACAATAGGGCATCCGCCGCACGGACTCCGAGAGTTGTCCGCCCTCGTCATAGCCCACATAGCCCGGAGGCGCTCCCACTAAGCGAGACACGGAATGTTTCTCCATGTACTCAGACATATCAATGCGCACAAGTGCATCATGATCATCAAATAACGAGGCCGCCAGGGCCCGGGCTAATTCCGTTTTCCCCACCCCCGTCGGTCCCATAAACAGGAAGGACCCAATGGGCCGGGAGGGGTCTTTCATCCCCGCCCGAGCGCGACGAATCGCCGCCGAGACCGCTGAAACTGCCTCCGACTGGCCCACAACCCGGCGGTGGAGTTGTTCTTCCAATTTCAGGAGTTTTTGCCGTTCCGTCTCCAACAAGCGATTGACTGGGATGCCCGTCCATTTAGCGACAATTTCGGCAATATCTGCCTCCGTGACTTGTTCCCGCAACAGGGCCACCCCGTCCGTTTGCAACTTCAGTAACTGGGCCTCCTTCTGTTCCGCCCGTCGCTGCAACTTCTCCAAACGGCCATATTTCAACTGAGCGGCGGTGTTTAAGTCATAATTGCGCTCGGCTTGTTCAATCTTGAGCCGTAATTGTTCTTCTTCTTCTTTGAGGGCATTGATATCATCGAGGAGTTGTTTTTCCGTTTGCCATTGCGAACTTAACACCCCCTGTTTTTGTTTGAGGTCTTTCATCTCCTCTTCAATGCGACTGAGCCGTTCTTGAGCGGAATAATACGTGCCTCGGGCGGCCCGTTGTTCTTCTCCTTCGAGGGAGAGTTTCTCCATCTCTAATTGCATCAGACGGCGATCGACATCCTCTAATTCCGTCGGTTTCGAGGTAATCTCCATTTTTAACTTGGCCGCCGCCTCGTCCACCAAATCAATGGCCTTATCCGGGAGAAAGCGATCGGTCACATAGCGATTGGAGAGCGTCGCCGCTGCCACTAGGGAGGAGTCCGTAATGGTAACCCCATGATGCACCTCATAGCGTTCCTTCAAGCCCCGCAAAATGGAAATCGTGGCTTCCACATCCGGCTGTCCCACAAACACTTGCTGGAACCGTCGTTCGAGGGCCTTATCTTTCTCAATATGTTTGCGGTACTCATCGAGGGTGGTGGCGCCAATACAGCGCAACTCGCCGCGCCCTAACATGGGTTTGAGGAGATTCCCCGCATCCATGGTTCCCTGACTGCCACCGCCACCGGCCCCAATCACCGTATGCAGTTCGTCGATAAACAGCACCACTTGGCCATCGGAATGAGTCACTTCCCGAATGACCGAACGCAACCGTTCCTCAAACTCACCTCGAAACTTAGCCCCAGCAATCAAACTGCCCATATCCAGGGAAATCAGACGGCGATTTTTCAGAGATTCTGGCACATCCCCATTGACAATACGCTGGGCCAGGGCTTCGGCGATCGCCGTTTTGCCAACCCCTGGTTCTCCAATGAGGACGGGATTATTCTTACGACGACGGGATAACACCTGAATCAGTTGACGAATTTCCTCATCCCGGCCAATCACCGGATCGAGTTTCCCGGCCCGGGCTTGTTGGGTGAGATCCCGGCCATAACGTTCTAAGACATCCTGACTTTGCTCATCTCCCGATGTCCCCCCGGCCAACTCTTTCGTCTTGGCTGCCTGAGCGCGGAAACCTTTAATTGCCGCCACAATTTTGGATTGATCCGATTGCATGATATGTAGGGTTTTGCCCCCAATGCGATCGTCTTCAGCAAACCCTAATAACAGATGTTCAATTCCAACCTGAGTATCTTCAAAATTCTGCCGCGCAATTTCCGCTTTATCCAACATCACATCTAGGTGACGGCCGAGATACAGTTGTTCCACCCCTCCCAGGCGAGGATGCTGCTTGGCGAATATATCGAGTTTTTGAGCTAAGGCCGCCGGATCAATGCCAGCTTTTTGTAGAATCTGATGGGAGGGTTCTACCGTTTCCAGCAGCGCCAGAATGATATGTTCAACCTCTAAATTTTGATTGCGATAGCGTCGCGCCACGTCTTGAGAGGCGACAATGGCATCCCAGGCTTGATCGGTAAATTTGGAAGGGTCAGTCGGTTGCATTGTGGGGGAACGTTACAATAATGAAGAATGTGACGGGGCAAAGGATCAGACGCCGAGGCCGGACATCGCTTTCATTTTTCAAGCTACCGTAAAACTCCTCGGTTGGGTAGCGCGATCGCGAAGCGTGCGGGAACCGCAATCGCCCCCTAATGCTAGCGACTCCCTTACCGCCATGGGAACTCATGACTCTAGATTTAAGGAAAGCGATTAAGGAAAGGGTCAGCGTTCCCATTGACCCCCTCTTCGACTACAATGGAGCATTGATAGAATCGTGACCTCTGGCTGCTTCCTTTTGCTTACCATTGTCTCACGATTTGTCAAGTGTTTGTAATAAAAAGTTACAAATTATTTCACCGTTGTCAAGACGGGGTGCATTGTCCCGAGGGGGCGATCGCCCGACCCTTGACGACTTGCTCTTTCGTCTCTGGGTAGCCAGCCGTGACCGAAGAAAAGCGATATAAGGAAACCGTCAACCTCCCGCAAACCGAGTTCTCCATGCGTGCCAACGCCGTGGTGCGTGAACCCGAGTTGCAAACCTTCTGGGACAACCGGAAGATTTATCAGAAACTCTCGCAAACGAATCCTGGAGATCCCTTTATTCTCCATGATGGTCCTCCCTATGCCAACGGGTCGCTGCACATTGGTCACGCCCTAAACAAAATCCTCAAAGACATTATCAACCGCTATCAGCTCCTGCAAGGGCGCAAAGTTCACTACATCCCCGGTTGGGACTGTCATGGCTTACCCATTGAACTCAAAGTTCTGCAAAGCCTAAAATCCGAAGAACGGCGGCAACTGACCCCCTTAGCCCTGCGGTTTAAGGCCAAAGAATTTGCCCATCAGGTCGTCCGAGAACAACGGGAAAGCTTCAAACGCTACGGAGTTTGGGGAGACTGGGACGATCCCTATCTGACCCTAAAACCCGAGTATGAAGCCGCCCAAATTGGCGTATTCGGAGACATGGCCCTCAAAGGCTATATCTATCGCGGCCGCAAACCCGTCCATTGGAGTCCCAGTTCTCGCACCGCCCTAGCCGAAGCCGAACTAGAATATCCCGAGGGTCACACCTCCCCGAGTCTCTACGCCGCCTTCCAAATCACAGACCTAAACGATGGTCTCAAAGAGCGTCTCGCCGACTATTTACCCCATCTCTGGCTGGCCATCTGGACCACCACTCCCTGGACGATTCCCGCCAACTTAGCCGTTAGCGTCAACCCCGAGTTGACCTACGCCATAGTCGAAGCCCCTGTGGAGTTTGAAGCCGCAGCCGGTAAATTCTTGATTGTAGCGGCCGATGCCGTGGAACGGCTGTCTCAAACCTTTAACGCTGAATTGAAGGTCTTAGAGCGCCTGAAAGGGGCGGAATTAGACCAATGCCACTATCGCCATCCCCTCTTTGAGCGTACCAGTCCCGTAGTGATTGGCGGCGATTACGTCACCACCGAATCGGGGACAGGCTTAGTACATACCGCCCCCGGTCATGGCTTAGAAGACTATCAGGTGGGCCTGCGCTACAACCTACCGATTTTCTCCCCCGTCAACGCCAAAGGTGTCTTCACCGAGGACGCGGGACCCTTTGCGGGCCTAAATGTCCTCAAAGATGCCAACGAGAAAATCACCGAAGCCTTAGCCGAGGCTCATTCCCTGCTCAAACAGGAACCCTATCAACACAAATACCCCTACGACTGGCGCACCAAGAAACCCACCATTTTCCGGGCCACCGAACAATGGTTCGCCTCCGTCGAAGGCTTCCGAGAGGCGGCCTTGGAGTCGATTCGTCAGGTGCGTTGGATTCCCACACAAGGGGAAAATCGCATCACCGCCATGGTGGGTGAGCGATCAGATTGGTGTATTTCTCGCCAACGCAGTTGGGGGGTTCCCATCCCCGTGTTCTATGACGAGGAAACCAATGATCCCCTGCTGACGGAAGAAACCGTGAATTATGTGCGGGATATTGTGGCTGAGAAAGGCTCTGATGCCTGGTGGGAACTGCCGGTTGAGCAGTTACTGCCCGAGTCGTATCGCAATAATGGCCGCACCTACATTAAGGGAACCGACACGATGGATGTCTGGTTTGACTCCGGTTCCTCCTGGGCGGCGGTGGCCAAACAGCGAGGATTGGGCTATCCTGTGGACTTATATCTGGAAGGGTCGGATCAACATCGGGGTTGGTTCCAGTCCAGTTTGCTCACCAGTGTGGCTACTCAGGGCCAAGCACCGTATAAAACGGTGTTAACTCATGGCTTTGTCTTGGATGAGAAGGGCCATAAGATGAGTAAGTCCCTGGGGAATGTGGTTGACCCAGCGGTGGTCATTAATGGGGGCAACAATAAGAAGCAACAACCCCCCTATGGGGCTGATGTGTTGCGCTTGTGGGTGTCCTCGGTGGACTATTCGGGAGATGTGCCTCTCGGTGGGACGATTCTGCGGCAAACCTCGGATGTCTATCGCAAGATTCGTAACACGGCTCGCTTCCTGTTGGGGAATCTCCATGATTTCAACCCAGCAACGGATGCGGTGGCCTATGGAGATTTGCCGGAGTTGGACCAGTATATGCTCCATCGCACTATTGAGGTGATGGATGAGGTGACGGAAGCCTTTGAGAGTTATCAGTTCTTCCGTTTCTTCCAAACCATTCAGAATTTCTGTGTGGTGGATTTGTCCAATTTCTATTTGGATATTGCTAAGGATCGGCTCTATATCAGTGCTGAGGATGCTAGCCGGCGTCGCAGTTGTCAGACGGTGTTGGCGATGGTGGTGGAGAATTTGGCTCGGGCGATCGCCCCTGTACTCTGTCACATGGCTGAGGATATCTGGCAAAATCTCCCCTATGAGACGGACTGTGAGTCGGTGTTTGAAGCTGGTTGGGTGCAGTTAGAGGAAGACTGGCGGCATCCAGAGTTGGCTCAACGTTGGGAAAGGCTGCGCTTCTATCGTGCGGAAGTGAATAAGGTGATGGAGAAGGCGCGGGCTGATAAGAAGATTGGCTCGTCGTTGGAGGCTAAATTGAAGTTGTTTGTGGCCGATGAGGCTCAGCGAGAGCAACTGGCGGCCATGAATCCGGAATTGGCAGTGGCCGCTTCTACGGCTACCGCCGTTGCCGATGTCCCCCAGGAAGCTCCTGTGGCGGCTTCTGAAGGGATGGAAACGGAAAGCCCTGAGCCAGTCTCCGAGGCCGTCCCTGAGTCAGTCCATCATGAGACTCCAGAACCAACGTCCAGGACTAACGGTTTAGAGCGATCGCGTCCCTCGGGATTAGCCCTTCCCCATTGGGAGAATCTGAAGGTTCGCGATGTCATGGACTTTATCGTCGATGCACCGGGGTATCTGGTGGATGTCTATCGTACGAACCGGTTGGCGATTCGCAATCTGGCCTTGCTGTTGGCTCTGGTGATGGTGGCCTATCTCTCGTCGAGCCTGTTGGCGGCGGTGAATCGTCTCTTGTTCTTACCGGAGTTCTTCACGGCGATCGGCTTTGGCTATTCCCTACGCTTTGGCTATCGTAATGTCTTGTATGCGAGCGATCGCCAAAAACTGGCGGGACGAGCCAATGACCTCAAGTTGAAAGTCTTGGGAACCGATGTGGAACTTCCCCCCAATGCGGTGCAGCAGGTGGCGGATAAACCGGCGATCGCCCCGGTGAATGAGGTTGACCCACCAACCCCCCCGGAACTCCCCGCTATGGCTGAGGAAACCACCGCTCCTGTGGTCGCTGGCAGCGTCGGCAATGGCGTTGATGAGTTACGCTATCTGTTTATCTGCTCCCAAGTGGAACTGTTAGACTCTCCCGACGCTCTCGAAGGGGTGGCCTATGCCAGCCAAAGCGAGGGTCTCGGAATTGGCATCGTCAGTGCTGACGGTGATAAGTGCGAACGCTGCTGGAACTACTCCACCCATGTGGGTGAATCCCAGGAACATCCCAGCCTCTGTGAGCGGTGCGTCGGTGCTTTAGCCGGCCAGTTCTAATCCAGATTGATACTCGAAGGAAGCGGCCCTCCCTACACCAACTCGTGTAAGGTTTGGGCCGCTTCCTTTAGTTGCTCAGTTGAAACTTTCGTTTGCGTCATCCCGCTGACGCTTTGTACCGCCGCCTCGTTGATTTGGCTAGCAATATCGACCACTTGTTGAATGGCGATCGCCTGTTGTTGAGCCGTCAAGGAGATTTGTTTGCTATTCATGACCACATGATCAATAGCCCCTGAAACATCCCCAAACAGACTCGCGGTTTTCTCCGTCAAGGTCATTCCCTGGCTGACTTTTTGCGTTCCTTGATGAGTTATCGTAACCGTTCCCTCGATGGTGGCTTGGATAGTATCAACCAACGTATTGATTTTCCCCGCCGCTGCATAACTCTGATCAGCTAGTTTACGAATCTCCTGGGCCACCACATTAAAACCACGGCCATACTCACCAGCTCGCACCGCTTCAACCGACGCATTCAGAGCTAACATATTCGTCTGATTCGCCAACTGAGACACCAACCCAGAAATCATATCAATTTGGTTAGTGTACTGAGTCAAAACCTGAATTTGTTGAGACACCTGATTGACATTATCTTTCAACTCTCCCATATTGAGCAACGTCTCCTGAATCGCCTCATTTCCTGCACTACCGAGAGTTAAGGCGTTCTGAGCGGCATCCAAAGAGGCTTGAGCTTGTTGAGACGACTGTTGAGCGGAAACCGCCAACTCATCTAAAGTGGTGGTTGTCTGGCGAATCGACACCGCCTGATCACTGGCAGCCTTTTCCTGTTGACTGGCCGAGGCGGCAATTTCAGCCGAAGAATTGGCAATCACCCCAGTCACCTCATCAATGGGGTGCATAATCACGCGGATAATCACGTAAGAGGCAAGAGACCCTACCACAACAATCATAACTAAGCCTCCCCAGTTGACGGATTGAGTAATAATCGTCATTTGTTGAGCTTCAGCTTTTCGCTCTGCTAATGACTCTTCCTCAGCGGCAATCATCTCTGTAATTTGTCGGCGAATCTGGTTCATAAGGTCTTGTCCCTCGCCAGATACAATCATTTGACGAACTTGTTCCTGATTGCCAAGTTGTTGCAGGCGAATTGTCTCAGCCAGTTCTGAGAGCTTAGCTTGAGCGAGCTGTTCTAATTCCTCAGCGCGTCGAAGCTGCTCTGGATCATCCTGAACTGAGTTTTTTAACTGATTTAAGTCTTCTGAAATTAGAGACTCAGCCTCACGATAAGGTGTTAATGCTTGGGGGTTATTCGTTAAGATAAACCCTCGTTGTCCCGTTTCAGCATCTACTAAATGTTTTTCGAGATTCTGAAGTTCTAATTTCACCTCAAAGGTATGAAAAATTAGACGATCCATCTCGTCAGAAATCTGAATATTACGGTGAGATACAAGACTGGAAATTCCAGCAACAGCGAATACAAACCCAAAGCCTAAGAACACAACTTGATTGATTTTCATGAAATATATCTACATAGCTTAACGATTAAAACAAGGAGGAGGCCCTCATGCTCTTGAGGTTAATCGTGAGAGACTGAGTTCTCGCAACCCGAGTTTACCCGAATTTAGACGATTGAACAGTCAAAAAAAGTTAATCTGACAGGAGAAAGTAATGACAGATGGTACGTCCTATGACTGGTCAGTTACGTCAGATGGCCCTCTACGAGCCATTAAATACCCTCAAACCTCTATCCGAGAATCTTTGGATTGTCGATGGTCCCGTGGTCAAGATGTCTCTTTTGGGAGTCAAGTTCCCCTTTCCGACTCGCATGACTGTCATTCGCCTCAAAACGGGCCAGCTTTGGTGCCACTCCCCCACTGTCCTCACCCCAGGGTTAGAAGCAGAACTGGGAAAGCTTGGGCCCGTTACATATCTGATTGCCCCTAATAAGCTGCATTATGTTCATCTTCCCAATTGGAGGCAGAAGTATCCAAATTCCCTGACTTGGGCCGCAGATGGAGTCACAGAACGAGCTGCACAACATGGGATCTCGATTCAGGTGGATGCCCAGTTACGGGAGTCGGAACCGGCACCTTGGGCGGATGAGATTGAAGCGTGTCATTTTCGGGGTCAGTTCATGGAAGAGGTCATCTTCTTTCACCGGCCGAGTCGAACTCTGATTGTGACGGATTTGATCGAGAACTTCGAGCCAAACCGGGTTCCCCTTTGGCTGCGAATTCCGTTGAGATTAGCGGGGAATTTAGCCCCTCATGGCAAGGCCCCCCTCGATTTACGATTGACCTTTTTGAGGAATAAATCTCAGCTACGACAGCAACGCCAGCAACTCCTAGATTGGCATCCTCAGCAGATTGTCCTGGCTCACGGGGCCCTAATTGAGAACAATGCTGTCGAGAATCTTGAACGAGCATTTCGTTGGCTGGATTAGGAGGCATGATTTGGCAGAATGGCAAAAAGACGTTAGGTTGGCCGAGAGTGCATGATCTCCATCTCAGGGCCAGGAACATCAGAAGTCGCAAGGGTATTAACGTCAGAACAATTCCAGCTCATAAGAGGTGAGGTCAATTAGCTTGAACGTTTTGCACGACTATCTATGCGAGTCATCCAAAAAAATCCCGAAAAACTCCAGTTGAAATTCGTTCCCTGGCGCTTATGGTTAACCTGGATTGGAGCGATATTGCTCGGGATTGCCTTCCTGCCACTATCTGCCTCCGGGCGACTTGAATGCAATCGAGAGGGTGCTGATAGGGTTGGGAATGACACCAATCAATGTCAATTTAGCTATCGCCATGTTCTTGTGCCAACGGTAGATTTCAAGCCTCAAAACTTCCCCATTCAAGAGGTTCAGGGAGCTGATGTTGAATCCCATGAAACACGTCGTCGCCGACGCGATAGCCGACGCGATAGCCGACGTAGTCGCCCCCGAGATCAGACCTGGCATCAGCTAGTCTTACATACCCGAGGCGAAACCATCAACATGAATCTTTTTAGTCGCCGTCAAAGGTCGCCTAAAGAAAGTTTAGCCCAGGACATCAATCAGTTTCTGAACAATTCAGAGGAGTCTCATCTAGTGGCTCAAACTCGAACAATCTGGGAGTATCTTACCGTTTCTTTGGTTCTTATTATTAGTGGACTTGTGATACCTATCGGGTTCAAAAAAACGGTCTGCTGTACCTTTGACAAGACCTCAGATAGCCTGAGTATCGTCCATACTGGAGTCTCTGATAAACAGAAACTTAACTATCCTTTGCAGTCCATCACTGGGGTCACAGTTCAGTCCAGAGATTGGGGGGATGATGATGAGCAGCATCGGCTAGTGGTGCAAATTGACGACGAAAAAACCGTCCCAATTACTGAGTATGGGAATCGACTGGGCTTTTCCCGTCAAGAAGCTACGGCTCAACGGATTGAGGAGTTCCTAGGTTTGTCTAACTAATCCCAGTTAAGACTCTGGTTGAGTTCTCTGATGGGGTTCCTCAAACAAGAGGTGACTGACAAAAAGCTTAAGGAAGAAAAACCCTAAAAACCACTCTAACCCGTCCGTGGGGGTGAAGAGATAGCGATCGCCCAACAGGGCCAAGCCATACAACCCCAGAGCAATCGGACGTTGCAGATACAGCGGGGCCCGCAAAATGGCGATCGCCCCAACCATCAAATACCCCGACACCGACAGAAAAAATATCCCATCCCCACCCCGAAACAGCCAAGCTACGGCAGCGATATGCAGCAAATGTACTAAAACAAAACTAAAATGCTCGGCAAACCCCTGTCCCGGTCGATGATACCAACGTTTGGCCGTGGCAGTGGCATTGGTGAGAACCCCTCCCAGCAAATCTAAGGCCAGCAATGCTACAAGTCCCAATTGCCAGAGACTCCAGTCTAACTGTTGGCTGATGGCATAGGCGGGAGCTAGGATAGCCGCAATGAGAGGGGGGAGAAATTGCAAGACTAACTCCGCCCCAGTCGCTCTTGGCCCGGTGAAACGGTCTAAGACTCCAGCTAGACCGGAACGGGGAGATACGTCAATGGTCATGATACAAGGGGGTCGCTGCTTGATCATCCCCGTATTAGCAAGAGGTCGCTTTCTCTGTCAATAGGACTCCTCCCAGCCATTACACCAACCGTCAGTTAAGCCGCTTAGTCTGTTTGATTAGCCGGAGAATCCCCATCTCTTTAGAGTGGGGAGTATGTCAACCCGACAATCCTCTACAATTTTCTCGAAAACCCTACCGAACCGATGATGTATACCGCTGCCGATTGGATTGAGACGCTGGACTTGGTTCCTCTCCCAGAAGAAGGGGGACTGTATCGCGAACTCTATCGCTCTGATGAGCTGATTCCCCAGTCAGCACTCCCAGAACGCTTTGGGGGCGATCGCACCTACTGCACCTCCATCTACTACCTGTTGGAAAACCCAGAATTTTCCGCCTTTCATCGCATCCAACAGGAAGAAATCTGGCATTTCTACGAAGGAAGTCCCCTAACCCTCTTTATCACGGAAGAGGGAGTTTGAGGGAGCGATAAAACCCTGCCTTCAAAACGAGTGAGTCGTTCAGACGAACAATGTTTAAGGCAGGGATACATAGACTCCCTCAAGTCAATTGATGGGTTCGATGTCCCGACCCTGGGCAGAGGCACAAAACTTTACATACCAAACTAACTCATGTAAGGTAAACTGGAGTCATGCTAACCATGACCTACGAATACAAGTTACAACCCACAGCC
>SMDP01000599.1 GCA_012911965.1 Geitlerinema sp. P-1104 | reverse complement strand
GACTGGCAAAATCCAAAGATTGAACGAAGCCGGGACGCACCCTACCTTATTCATGGGGATTCAAAGGGGGCGATCGCACGGTAGGGTGTGTTGCGGCTCAAACCCATGTAGAACCCGGGCGACAATCTATAATCTGCCGCAACGCACCGGCTCTCGATCATCTGGCAAGGCTCATCAATTTATCTGGGGATTTGTCGTTGGTTTCCCAAATCGGTCCGTTCCGGTAGGGGCGAAAAATTTTTCGCCCCTACGACTGGCAAAATCCAAAGATTGAACGAAGCCGGGACGCACCCTACCTTATTCATGGGGATTCAAAGGGGGCGATCGCACGGTAGGGTGTGTTGCGGCTCAAACCCATGTAGAACCCGGGCGACAATCTATAATCTGCCGCAACGCACCGGCTCGATCATCTGGCAAGGCTCATCAATTTATCTGGGGATTTGTCGTTGGTTTCCCAAATCGGTGCGTTCCGGCTAGTTTAATCCTGTTGGCAAAATCCAAAGATTGAACGAAGCCGGGACGCACCCTACCGTGACTACCGTGACTGATTACTTGGCTTCCCTAGCTAAGCATTGGGAACTCGGATATAACGAGTGGGAGATTGAGCCGAAATACGTCGAACCCAATGTAATGTTCCTAGACCTCCGCCATCCCAATTAGTGCGGTAATGGGACTCGGAAATAGTAATTGTCCCATTGGGGTGAACAGCTTCAACAACAGCAACATGATTCGCCCCACCAGCAGTCCATTGAGCGATATCACCTACCTGAGGTGAAGAGACAATCCTCGAACCATTCGACAGTTGATTGTGCCATTGATTGGCATTACCACGCATTGTTCGCAAAGCTGCCGGTCGTTTACCCATTTCCAAGAGGCGACCGTGAGCATACCAGGTGCAATTTCCTTCAGTATGACCCCGACCTCCGACCAGACTAGAACCAAACATTGACTGGGCAAAGATATTGCCGCCAATATAGAATTGAGGACGATTCCTGAAGTACTGAGCCGACTGTCGAGTTAGGAGGGGAGGACGACCCTGATTGGGGGGTGGTGTTGGATTGCGGCGACCTTGACTGACATAGTATGCAGCCACATATCCCCGTTGGCCTCCGACCTCCACTTCATACCAATCAGAACGAGTCTGACCGTTGGGTATGCGATAGGTTGCCCCATTGACCGATCGCCGAATCGTGAGATTCTGTCCCCGAGGTAAGGTGCGAATCACCCGTGCTCCCAGAGAAGCCGAAGCCCGCA
>SMDP01000598.1 GCA_012911965.1 Geitlerinema sp. P-1104 | reverse complement strand
AGTTCCCCAGTGGTCACATCCCACAGCTTCACGGTTCCGTCCCATGAAGCCGAGACCACCCTCGTGCCATCCCCATTAAACCCCGCACTCCAGACCAGACCCGAATGTTCTAACGTATTTTGAAGACGAATATCTCGCAAAATTCCGCTGAGACTGTCAATCAGTTGGACGCTTGGCTCGCTTTGGGCTGAAACGGGTAGAGTTTGCAACTGCCGAGCTGCTGCTGTTGCTGTTAACAGTGCTGTTAACTCATCGTTCTGGGCAAACTGTCTGAGGGCCAGGCGACTGTTTCGCTCCAATTTTGTGGTTGAACGTGCGATGTTCATCTCACGACTTGACCAAGCTAGAGTTCCTAAGGAAAGTGCCATAATTAACCCCCCAAGGGCACTCATCCAGCGTATCCGGCGCTTCACCCGAGTTTGTTGCTGCTCTAACTCTTCTAAACTACTTTCTGCTGCCACTCGTTTTTCCTGTTCCTCTTCGAGCTGAGCCAGTAAACCGCCGCCCCGTGATTGATGAATAAACTCGGCTAAGTAATCATGCACGAGTTGATACCGTTCTTCTTGTCCGGGAATCAAAAAGACTAAACGGGATTCGCTGAGAATGTCTAAGACTAACGTCAAGGCAGATCGCAGCGGCTGTTGACCATAGTTTGTCTCAAACAGTTTTAAGTCCCGCAGTAAGTCTAAGTAGGTGCGGAGGGGACGGGTTCCTCGTTCATCGGTGAGGAGATAGAGGACGGCATCGGCTAAATCCTTGTTTTGGGGACCGCAGGATTCAACGACTACATCTAAATATCGCTTGACTAATGCCTGTTTGGGATTCTTCCCTAGGGCGTGATAGTCCGCTAGAGAGACAATTCCTTCACTTTCTAATTGATAGCCCACCACTTGCAGTTCGATGGGACGAATCTCCTCACTTTCTTGCTGTAAGTCTTGCACGAGGCGCGATCGCAAATCATCGGCAATATGAGGCGCGAGGTTGGCAATCACCTGACTGGCCTGCTGTGGGGAAAGGTTATTTAATTCATAAAGAACCGTTTTATCTAAAATGTTTTGGCTGATACACGCCATCGTCGAGATGCGGTTACAGACGAGTAGGCGGTGGATATAGTCGGTTCGCAAGGACAGCACAACTTTTAACGCGCCCAACTCTAACACATTGCTGCATAGAGTTCCGAGAAAGTCAAAAAACTGATGATGGTCTTTGGGGTTAGGATTGGCAAAGAAAAATTCTTCAAATTGGTCGAAAACCAAAATCACTT
>SMDP01000597.1 GCA_012911965.1 Geitlerinema sp. P-1104 | reverse complement strand
CACAGTCAAAGCCATCATGAGCCGTACCTTTTTTGAGCGGTTTAATTCCTCTGATTGCCGAAAGGCGTTGAGCACAGCTTCGGGCGACCATCTCGCAAACTTTGAGTTTGATGTTTAATTCCTCTGATTGCCGAAAGGCGTTGAGCACGTAAGGCTTCCCGTCCCGTATTGGTCGGCCAGATCTCGTTTAATTCCTCTGATTGCCGAAAGGCGTTGAGCACTTCGTATTCTTGCTGTTGATGCTCGGATTTGGCTGTTTAATTTCTCTGATTGCCGAAAGGCGTTGAGCACATGGCGATTTTTGGGCTTTTCTGTGGGAGTTGTTAGTTTAATTCCTCTGATTGCCGAAAGGCGTTGAGCACTAACCCAGCCCCCGACCAATAACCTCCCCCCAAATCGTTTAATTCCTCTGATTGCCGAAAGGCGTTGAGCACGCATTTCGGAGAGCAGCCGCCAAATTTGGATTAGGACGTTTAATTCCTCTGATTGCCGAAAGGCGTTGAGCACACCTATTCTGACCGATGCCATGTCGCTCTTATTTCGGGTTTAATTCCTCTGATTGCCGAAAGGCGTTGAGCACCCCTCTCGGGGCGAAAATTCTTCAAGGAGGAAATCGTTTAATTCCTCTGATTGCCGAAAGGCGTTGAGCACACCTATTCTGACCGATGCCATGTCGCTCTTATTTCGGGTTTAATTCCTCTGATTGCCGAAAGGCGTTGAGCACCCCTCTCGGGGCGAAAATTCTTCAAGGAGGAAATCGTTTAATTCCTCTGATTGCCGAAAGGCGTTGAGCACGATTGAATACCAATATTCGGACTCAAGAAAATTTGATTGTTTAATTCCTCTGATTGCCGAAAGGCGTTGAGCACACTGGAGCAAGAGTTTACGGGGACCGTCATATTAACGTTTAATTCCTCTGATTGCCGAAAGGCGTTGAGCACGGTATTACGTCAGGCATGACGACTTTGGTAGTTGCGCCGTTTAATTCCTCTGATTGCCGAAAGGCGTTGAGCACGCTTGTTAGATTTCTCTTTCAAGCCTCATACCTTTGTTTAATTCCTCTGATTGCCGAAAGGCGTTGAGCACGGCTTCCCGTCGGGGCCATTTAAGTGAACTGTCTTGTTTAATTCCTCTGATTGCCGAAAGGCGTTGAGCACACTACTCTTGTAGTCGCCCCCATGGGGATTTCCGCTCGTTTAATTCCTCTGATTGCCGAAAGGCGTTGAGCACATTACTCGTTGGAGAAACAATTGGCATTGTATTTTTCTTTA
>SMDP01000596.1 GCA_012911965.1 Geitlerinema sp. P-1104 | reverse complement strand
CACTGCTGTCCCATAAACTTCAGGCCAGCATAAGTGATTGTTGTGGAGTCGGTGGCCCTTCGGATGGTGGTCTGGGCTCAAGTAGCTCCTGAAGGGGCCTGCGCTCGAAGAGATTGAGCTGCAGAAGCCGAATGATCTGCTGCAGGCTCAGCGCTGACTTGCTCAGGAACTTGATGTAGGCCAGCATCAGGTAGACGCACATGGCGACCCAGATCTGGGTCATGACGGCGTTCTTGCTGGTGCCGAGGAAGGCCTTGATCTTGAGGTTCTGCTTTATCCACTTGAAGAACAACTCAACCTGCCAGCGGGCCTTGTAGATATCGGCGATCGTGCCAGCGGCCAGCCGGAAGTTGTTAGTCAGGAACACGAAGTGCTTCCCGGTTTCGGGATCCCGATAGCCGATCCGACGCAGCGGGATGGTGCAACGAGTCGATTTACTGCCATTCATCTGGATCGTCTGATCGCTGGTCAGCCCTTGCTTCTTGTCGACGACCCGCCGCTCAATCACCTCGTAGCGAGCATTGCGCTTTTGCCGAGTCACGAAGGAAATGCCACGCTCGTTCAATGAGTTAAACCACTGGTAGTCGATATAGGCCTTGTCGAAGACGACCATCGAGCCCTTCGCCAGCTGCAGTGCCCGACCAGCCGTGATGTCGTGGGTCTTGCCGTCGGTGATGGCGACGAATTCCGGCAGCATGCCAGCGTGATCCAGACCGACATGAAGCTTGATGGCCCCCTTGCTCTGCTGAGAATGCGACCAGGGGAATACCGCCAGGCACAGGTCGATGGTTGTGGCATCGAGCGAGTAGAGCTTGTTTTTGAACCGGAAGTTGTGTCCCGGTGCCAATGTCTGACATCGGGCCAAGAGCTTGTGGAACAGCGCCTCGAACAGCTCATGGGGCTGATTCTCGTTGACCCGGGCCAGGCTGGAGCGAGTCACCCGACCCAAACCCAGGTGGTAGAGCTTGGTCAGCTGGGCTTCCAGATTATGGACCAGATCCCGCAGGCTGGTACGTCCGGCCAGCTGGGCTGAGGCCATGGCTACGAACTGCGACCAGCGGCTCATCTTGCGCAATTTCCGGCCAGAATGATGCACTGCAGCCAGGCTATCGAATTCATGTCTCGGAACAAGTTTGAGCATCTGGGCGAGGACGGTGCTAGAATGAGCCATGGCCTGGTTTCTCCTGTTTTTTCATTCGGTTAGCGGTAACTGAATTATATCAAACAGGTTGAAATCAGGCCTTCTTTTTCAGCTGTTTATGGGACAGCACTG
>SMDP01000595.1 GCA_012911965.1 Geitlerinema sp. P-1104 | reverse complement strand
TGAAATGGCGCTTCTAATCCTGAGAAGTCAGGACAACCCACCCCGAGGTGATGGCCGAGTTGTTCGAGGTGCTTGGCGGTGTGTTGCACCCCGGCTTGACAGTCGGGGTGAATGGGCCAATTAGGAATTTCGGTGGCTACGGCAATGTTTAGGGGGGGTAACTCGTGGTCAAGTTGTTCTAAGAAGGAGATCTCAGGATTGGGGAGCCAGTAGGGATCGCCCACTACATATCCCGACATGACATCGAGAAGAGCTGCCGCATCCTGTACCGTTCGCGCTAGGGGTCCGGGTGTGGCTAATCCCATCAGATGTTCCCCCTCGGGAGCTTGAGAAATTCGTCCTCGGGAGGGTTTGAATCCCACTAAGCCACAACATCCCGCTGGCCCCCGCACTGAGCCTCCACCATCGGAGCCATGAGCCAGGGGAGCCAGGCCAGCGGCCACGGCGGCGGCTGCCCCACCACTGGAGCCACCGGGGGTATAGTCGAGATTCCAAGGATTGCGAGCTGTGGGCAGGCCCATGGGTTCGGTGAAGGGCATCGAGCCTAATTCTGAGGTGGAGGTTTTGCCCAGGAGGTTGAACCCAGCCCCTTCAATGGCTTGGATATGGG
The DNA here is from genome assembly GCA_012911965.1 of Geitlerinema sp. P-1104. Taxonomy (GTDB): domain Bacteria; phylum Cyanobacteriota; class Cyanobacteriia; order Cyanobacteriales; family Geitlerinemataceae; genus Sodalinema. The sequence goes on along the minus strand of SMDP01000595.1, from coordinate 668 downwards.
CGGGGGTGTACTCCGCCACGCGATCGCGCAGGGCAGCTAAGCCTCGCATACAGGGCAATCCTGCGACGGGGGCGAGATCTTTAATGGGCATGGGAACGCCGAAGAAGGGGGGGAGTGTGGAGCGATCGCCCTGATGCCACTGTTCGGTTTGCTCCTTCGCGGTGCTGATGGCTCGTTCAGCAGCGACGGTGATATAGGCTCCGAGGCGATCGTTGTGTTGGGCGATGCGATCGAGATACACCTGTGTTAATTCCAAAGGAGAAATCTCCCCAGAGCGAATTAACCGGGCTTGATCGAGGGCGGAGGAAAAGGCTACATCCGTGGGGTTCATAAGGAGGTGATGCAATCGAATAGCAGGGGAACAACTGCCATCAGTCTATGATCCCCTGGGTTAGCTTTACCTCAACCCTCTGATACAGTTTCATCGCTGTCCCGTTTACACTAAGGGGTATCCCCGCAAATGCAATCTCAACGGTCCCCCTGGGTTAGACAGTTGAGAATCTGTCACAGGCTCGGCTTGTCAAATGACGCTAAATAAGAATGCCTTTGCTAGAGTAATAGGGGGACTCGTCCCATATTGTCGACACCAACACCATGAAACGAACTGTTTTGCTCTCAATCGCGGCGATCGCCGTTCTCGGACTTCCAGAACGCGCCCTATCTCAAGA
>SMDP01000594.1 GCA_012911965.1 Geitlerinema sp. P-1104 | reverse complement strand
TGAAATGGCGCTTCTAATCCTGAGAAGTCAGGACAACCCACCCCGAGGTGATGGCCGAGTTGTTCGAGGTGCTTGGCAGTGTGTTGCACCCCGGCTTGACAGTCGGGGTGAATGGGCCAATTAGGAATCTCGGCGGCGACGGCAATCTTTAGGGGGGGTAACTCGTGGTCAAGTTGTTCTAAGAAGGAGATTTCAGGATTGGGGAGCCAGTAGGGATCGCCCGCCACATATCCCGACATGACATCGAGAAGAGCTGCCGCATCCCGTACCGTTCGTGCCAGGGGTCCGGGTGTGGCTAATCCCATCAGATGTTCCCCCTCGGGGGCTTGAGAAATTCGTCCTCGGGAGGGTTTGAATCCCACTAAGCCACAACATCCCGCTGGCCCCCGCACCGAGCCTCCACCATCGGAGCCATGAGCCAGGGGAGCCAGTCCAGCGGCCACGGCGGCGGCTGCCCCACCACTGGAGCCACCGGGGGTATAGTCGAGATTCCAAGGATTGCGAGCGGTGGGCAGGCCCATGGGTTCGGTGAAGGGCATCGAGCCTAATTCTGAGGTGGAGGTTTTGCCTAGGAGGTTGAACCCCGCCCCTTCAATGGCTTGGATATGGGCGGGGGTGTACTCCGCTACGCGATCGCGCAGGGCAGCTAAGCCTCGCATACAGGGCAATCCTGCGACGGGGGCCAGGTCTTTAATGGGCATGGGAACGCCGAAGAAGGGGGGGAGTGTGGCGCGATCGCCCTGATGCCATTGTTCGGTTTGCTCTTTGGCGGTGCTAATGGCTCGTTCAGCGGCGACGGTGATATAGGCTCCGAGGCGATCGTTGTGTTGGGCAATGCGATCGAGATACACCTGGGTTAGTTCCAAAGGAGAAATCTCCCCAGAGCGAATTAACCGGGCTTGATCGAGGGCAGAGGAAAAGGCTACATCCGTGGGGTTCATAAGGAGGTGATGCAATGGAATAGCAGGGGAACAACTGCCATCAGTCTATGATCCCCTGGGTTGGCTTTACCTCAACCCTCTGATACAGTTTCATCGCTGTCCCGTTTACACTAAGGGGTATCCCCGCAAATGCCATCTCAATGGTCCCCCTGGGTCAGACAGTTGAGAATCTGTCACAGGCTTGGCTTGTCAAATGACGTCACATAAGAATGCCTTTGCTAGAGTGATAGGGGGACTCGTCCCATATTTTCGATACCAATACCATGAAACGAACTGTTTTGCTCTCAATCGCGGCGATCGCCGTTCTCGGACTTCCAGAACGCGCCCTATCTCAAGA
>SMDP01000593.1 GCA_012911965.1 Geitlerinema sp. P-1104 | reverse complement strand
TGTTCAAAACCGAGGCGTAATCCTCCAATTCCTGCAAATAAGTCTATAAACTTAACTGTTTTCATCTTCTATAAAATCTATAATAAAGTTGTGTAATTTATGGAGTTCAGAGTCGGAAAATGCTAACAGTAAGTGACTGTACTCATTAATCGTATTCAGGGCAGACTTTCGTTTAAAGTTACCAACTCCATCAATAATATAAATAATCTTATGGCCTAAGCCATCAATTTGCTCAAATCGCGATTTAGCCTGGCCCGCTTTACGCTCAATCGTGCTATTTGTAGTTTCCTGAAAGCTAATTTCAATGGCACTATATTTTTCAGCTTTATTTACAACAATATCAAAATTTGTATTTCTTTTGCCGGTTCGTTGGTGGCTCACTCCTGGAATTGTCGAATTTAGCTTTACCTGAATCTCTTTTGTCGTTAATGTTTTTTCTAAATATCGATAAATATGACGTTGCAAAAGCTGACCCAAATCATTACTTTTGGCTCCTGAGGTGATACGGCTGACATAAATATAACGTTGGCGTATAAACTCTGAAAGTTCATCGTAGCGACCCATGAATTGTCCAATTTGACACCCCCAAGTCTTGAAAATTCCAGAAATTTCAGGGGTTATGGAATCTCCTGCAAATAGGAGAATCACGATAATATCTCGATAGACTTCAGACAGCGTCTGCTTCCTTAACAGCAACTTCTGGCTAGAAACCTTTAGTTTCTGATTGGATAATGTTCCTGATATGGGTAACACCTCAAAACGATAACTAAAGTGTCGGTTATCCCAAATATACTCTAATTCTCCCTCAGGAAACAGTAAATCAAACTCTTGATTTAAACGCTGTAGCTTCTCCCCTCCAAAGTCTGCTAAAACAAGAAGGTGCTTTAAAAATAAATTTGCAGAGAGCTTTGATATTTCTAAAGCCGTGAAGATATCCAGAGGATTGTCCAACTCTAAGGCGAGAATAGATAGAAACTGCTGTTGGGTTTCAATCAGCACCGGAAGAATACTCTGTTCGAGTTGTTCTTGAACTAAAACTTCGGGCCAAAATAAAGATGCTGACTGATGTAACTCATCAATTGTCCGTTTTGCAACCATAACAACTCCCTCAACCCCAAACCTAGGATAAGCCGAGGGTCTATCCTAGGCTCTCCTCCATCATCTCGCAGCCATCCTCCCTCACTTCGGAACCACAAAATTCACCAACCGCTTCGGAACCACAATCACCTTCTTCACCTCCTTATCCGCAATATAACGCTGCGCCGCCTCCGACTCCCGCGCCAACCGTTC
>SMDP01000592.1 GCA_012911965.1 Geitlerinema sp. P-1104 | reverse complement strand
CTCCTGCAACACCGACGGCAAAGTCATCATCCAATCCAACACCCGAAAGAAGCGAATCACCTCCTCCTCAGTATAATTGCGTTCATAGAGCAGTTGAGTCTTTAACTGCCCATGTTAGACTAATACTGTTCTACCCTAATGACTCTTAACATCAACATCCCTGACCCCCCAAGGGGTTCCAACTTACCCAGGTTAAACCTCATTGCTATGGAAGCCCTACGAATCATCACCCAACCCGTCAATCGACAATTAGCCATCAACTTACCCCCATCATTCAGTAGTGAACAGCATTACGAAGTGATTGTCTTACCCATCCCCTCTGAAGAATCAATCCCCCCGACCCCCCGGCGAAAACCCTCTCCAAAATTAGCCGGTACGGCTCGCCTCGTGGACGATCTAACAACGCCGGGCATTCTTGACTCGGATTGGCAATTGTCTTAGATACCCCTGCCCCACCCTCGTCCATGGTGTTACTCGATACCCATATTTGGATCCGTTGGCAAAATCAGCAAACCGGTCGGTTTGCACTGCCTGAAACGGTCATCACTCTCATCGAAACAACAGAGGCTGTGGCCATTAGTGCCATCTCTTGTTGGGAACTTGGTCAACTCGTTAAACGCCAGCGAGTCGAACTGTCTCTTCCTCTCCACGAATGGGTCTGTGCGGCACTTGAAGGAGACATTCAGGTCTTCCCCATTGATCGGGCGATCGCCTTAAAAGCCTCTCTGCTACCGGAGCATCATCGCGACCCTGCGGACCGAATCATCATTGCCACGGCTTTAGTCCATGATACCCAGTTGATGAGTTTTGATTCAGCATTTCCGAGCTATACAGAGCTGGGCGATCGCTTACTGTCGAGTTAATTGTCACTCTCAACTGCCTTTTCATATCAGGCGGCAGAGCCGCCCCACATCGGTGTCATGGCAGAGCCATAACACCAGGATGTCCAGGATGTTCGGTAGGATGTTCGGTAAAAAAGGGCGAAAAATTTTTCGCCCCTACAATTTTTGTGACTGCGATCGCAGTCAGGTCAAGACACGGAGTGTCTGAAGTAATTGAGCTACGAATGACCCTCCTAAGTAGCACTACTGACCCGACCCCAACACCTCGACAAACCGCTCATGTTCCGGCGAACCCATCCCCTCCTGTAACCTCATCAACACCGGCCCCATCTCCCCCGCCAATAGCGCCTTCACATCCAGCACCAACCCCGGCCAAAACGGACTCCTCAGACAACCCGCCCCATCCGGTTCCAGCCGCCGATAGTCCCCCTCCTCCAGCACATACCAACGA
>SMDP01000591.1 GCA_012911965.1 Geitlerinema sp. P-1104 | reverse complement strand
ACGAGAGGTTTCTAGCCATTCGTCATAGGTCTGTTGCTGCTGTTGAGTGGGCGCAAGTTTGTACTGGTATGTGAGGTTAATCATTACCTAAAAACGGCATAATCTTTTTTTAGAATAACAAAGATTGTTGAAATATGCAATCAAAAAGTCGCCCTAGAAGGGCGAGGCTCTAACCCCAAAATTTTTGGTAGGCGATGAGGTCGATGTGGTGGGGGTCGATGAGGTAGTGGCGGAGTCTTGTGAGGAAGTAGTGGTAGTTTTCTGGCTCGAAGAAGATGGTTTGGCGGTTGTTTCCTCGGTTGTAGATGTGGTAGTACTGGCCGGGGGTTAGGGGGGTTTTGCGAGGGGCCATGGTGGGTTGGTGGTTGGTTTTTTGGCCATTTTAATGGTTTTTTGGGATGGTGGGGTGAGAAACCGAGTGTCTCCAAGACACCCGGTTTCTGGGTTTGGGGTTGGGTTGGCGGTTGGGGTCAGACACTCGGTGTTTTTGGAAACACCGGGTGTCCACAACACTTCTGAATTTTGAGAAACCGAGTGTCTTGAAGACACCCGGTTTCTGGTATTCGACCCAAGTTTGAAATTCCCTAAAATTTAAGCTATGCTATTAGTAGCAATACAGGGTTGTCATGGTTGAAAAAAAAGCCGACATAGGCAGCAAAAAACTTGTGAGTCTTGCCCCAGAAAGCTGGGCAAGCTGGCTAACAAATTTCCCCAACATCAAAGTCGAAGAATTACTAGACTCAAACCTACAATGGGTAGGGCGAGAAAATGACAGTCTCATGAAGGTGAGTACCCCCGAGTTGGGAGAGTTCTTGCTCTTGGTAGAACTTCAGTTACGGTATCCTCGGAAAATGCCACTGCGGGTTCGGGCCTATACTGCCTTAGCCGAGGACAAATATGAGTTACCCGTGTATCCGGTGTTAATCAACATTTTGCCCCACGTCAAAGACCCACAAATCCCCAATCGCTATGAGTCAGAATTTAATGGGATTCGTGCTTTGCAGGAGTATCGGGTTATCAATTTGTGGGAGGTAGATGTTAATCTGGTTTTTGAGCAGAATATTCGCAGTTTGTTGCCGTTTGTGCCGATTTTAAAGGGGGGTGGAGAGGAACAAGTGGTTCGTCGGGCCCTGCGGGAATTGCGGGCTGATGAGGAGTTGTCTCAGTTGGAGTCGTTGCTCTCGTTTTTTTCGACGTTTGTGTTAGAGTTGCCGGTAGTACAACAGATTATGAGGTGGGATATGGCTGTTTTACGTGAATCTCCGTTGGCTCAAGAGCTGTTTCGCGAGGGACGAGTTGA
>SMDP01000590.1 GCA_012911965.1 Geitlerinema sp. P-1104 | reverse complement strand
GATTTAGCGATTCGGGTTCGCCTTGGGGGCGATCGGGCCTGGCTTACCCTGAAAGGGGCAACCGTTGGGGTATCCCGGCTAGAGTATGAGTATTCGATTCCCCTCGGGGAGGCCCAAGAGATGCTGGATCACCTCTGCGAAACACCTATCATTGAGAAACGGCGTTATCAGGTGATGTATGAGGGACTTACCTGGGAAATTGATGAGTTTTTTGGGGAGAATCAGGGGTTAATCGTCGCGGAAGTGGAACTTGAAGCGGAGGAACAGGCGTTTACCCCTCCCCCCTGGTTGGGGGTGGAAGTGTCCGAGGATCCTCGGTATTACAATGCGAATTTGGTGAAGTTTCCCTATTCTCAATGGGAGGAGTCCACCGGTTGATCTAGAGGGGAGTTCTGAGGAGAGTTCTGGGATTGGCGATAGCGACGATAATTGCGACGACGGAAGCGGCCAATGGACATATTTAACTGGGCCCCGACTAGGATCGCCAACGCACTCAACTTGAGCCAGAGTAACAGAACGATCGCCGCCCCGACTGCCCCATAATAGAGGTTATAGCTGCCAAAAGAGGCTACATAGAGGCGAAACAGATTAGAGACGGCGGCCCAAAGGACCGTAGCGGCGATCGCCCCGGGGATAACTGGGGTTCCCCGTGTCCAGACACTGGGGCCATGGCGATAGATAAAGGCGAAGGCGAAGGCCACTAGGATTAAGGCCAAGGGAAAGGTGAGTTGATACCAGGCGGACATGAGTTCCGACTCATACTCCCCAACTTGGCCGACTAAGAAGTTAACAATCAGGTCGCTGATAATAATCAGAATCGAGGCGACGGCTAACATCAGCATGGAACCGATGGTGAGAGCAAGCGAAATCAGTTTAGCCTTCCAAAAGGGGCGCGTTTTGTGTTTGGGGACTCGATGGATGCGATCGAGGGCGTTCATAATGGAACTCAGGGCCGCCGACGCAATCCACAGGGCCGCCGCAAAACTCAGAGAAAATAGGCCATCCCCTTTCGGAAGTTCCAGTTGACCGATAAACCCATCGAGAATGTTCTGAACTTCCTCGGGGGGAAGCATTTTCAGATTCTCAGTAATCAAATCCAGGACGGCTCGTTCCGGTAGGACTTGACCTAAAATGGCTAAGGCGGCCATAATCGCGGGGAACATGGCCAACATGGCATTAAAGGCCACTTCCGAGGAGAGTCCGACCAACCGTTGACGAGCTACGCCGGCGCCGGTATCGCGAAGGACATCAAACCAATGGGTTTTGAGAAAGCGAAGGGAACGCCGGAAAAGCATAGGATAGGCAGCAG
>SMDP01000059.1:13481-20961 GCA_012911965.1 Geitlerinema sp. P-1104 | reverse complement strand
AGGCTGCGTTTGATAACATCGTGGGCCTCGGGATATTGGGCCCAGATGGGAGAACTCAGATGTGTCCCCCCGCCTTCATGGCCCTGAGCGCGGACATAAATTCCGGAGCCGGCTTGGGCCTCGACTAAGCCAATATCTTCGAGTTGGCGGTAGACTTTACTGATGGTGTTGCGGTGTAAGCCAGTCTGCATCGCCAGTTGCCGGGTACTGGGAAGCCGATGGCCGGGGGGAAACTGACGGGAGGCGATCGCAAAGCGAATTTGATTAAAGAGTTGGTTGGAGGCAGGAATGTCACTGTCCGATTGAATATGAAATTTCATAGGTTTTCGTAGAACCCTAACACAAAAATTCAGCAGAGTTTAGCAGGTGTTTCTCATGCTATCCCATCTTACTGTATTGCTAGCTCAATCGGTCTGGGGTTACGTCGGAGCTTGACTTGAGTTCGAGATCTTGGGTCAGTTCGTCAACCAGTGGCCGCACTTGGAAGCCTTGAACCAGTTGACGATAGTGATGACAAAAGTCTATGAGATTTGAATTTTCCAGTTCTAGGTTATCTAGGTACTGGCTCAAGCGATTTAAACTACCCCGCTTGGCAAGATGTAAGAGTTCGACAAGGTGAGACTCTTCGGGCAGTTCTTTGGGGGCTACTGTACGAGATACGACGGTAAGCTGTTCTTTGGTGTCACGTGTTGCGCGCTCCCCATGGCGGCCGATGGGGTCACACAGGTCAATGTTTAGATGTAAGTCGAAACAAAAGCGGCTGCCTGAGCCAAGTTGTGATTCAACTTGAAGCTGGCTTCCCATGTGGTCGAGGATTTCTTGAACAATCACTAACCCTAATCCGGTTCCGTCTGTGTTGCGATCTGGGGTGCTGACTTGTTCAAAGGGTTGAAAAATTCGTTCGATATCGGCAGGATCAATACCGATTCCTGTATCAATAATTTCAAATTGAACTTGAGTAGATCCAATGTTTTGTATTGCGTCTATTGCGGGTTCTTTTTCATTTTTTGGAGCCAGATTAGAAGTGGCAGGATTGAGGGGATGAACACAAAATTTGACTTGACCTTTGGGTTCTGTGAATTTAATTGCATTTCCCAACAAGTTAATTAAGACTTGCTTTAACCGTTTATCATCAACCCGCACATAGGAGGGCAAACTGGGCGAACGGTTGATCAGTAAATCAAGGTATTTTTCATCAGCTTTAACTTGACAAATTTCAATAACCGTATCTAATAATTTGCCAAGATTGGTGATTTTGGGATTAATCGTCAGTTCGCCAGCTTCAAGTTTAGCAAAATCGAGGATGTCGTTAATGAGGTTGAGGAGATGATTACCACAATTATAAAGGGAGTTCAGTTGTTTTAATTCTAAGGGAGTTAAGTGTTGAGAGTGCATTAAAATTTGGGCATAGCCGAGAACTCCATTCAGGGGAGTGCGCAGTTCATGGCTCATGTTGGCGATGAATTTACTTTTGGCCGCATTTGCCGCATCGGCAATTTGCTTTGCTTCTTGGAGTTGAGCCGTCCGCTCGGCGACTTTATCTTCAAGAACATCAAAGGAGGTTTGTAGTTGTTGAGCCATGTCTCTAAAGGAGTCTGAGAGTTGACTGATTTCTCGGATTCCTCCTTCTGGAATCGGGCGATCGCGTTTTCCACGGGCGATATCTTGACTGATTTCACTAAGTTCTAATAGGGGACGAGTTAGCCAACGGGCCGTTAGCCAACCCAATCCAGCGGCAATCATGAGGGCGATCGCACATAAAATTAAGGTTAGACGCTGGTTGGCTTCAATTTCTGCCATGAAGTTCGATTCAGGAATAATGACGACACTCCGCCAGCGAACGCCATAGTTATCCTGTATTAAACGGACTTGCAAGAAGTAATTTTCGGTTTCACTTTTAAGATAGAGATTTTTTTGCTCTGTAATCTGGCTCCAATGCCCAAATTCAGCTTCTAAGTATTGTGCAGATTCAGCAATAACAGACTGATGACTGTTCCGAGCATAGGGACGCAGCAATGGGTCGGAATTATCTGATTCTAGGGCGATCGCACTGAGGGGATCGGTTCCGTCGGAAATGCCAATCAGTTGACCTGTTGAGTCCACGATATAAGCTTGTCCATCATAGTCGATATCGAGTTGTTTAAGAACGGTACTGATATATTGAAGTCGTAAGGTGACTGTAGCTACTCCTAACAAAGTATGCTGTTCATCGTAAATTGGTTGGGATGCGGTGATTGCAAAGGCGTTATCTACGGTCTGACTGACGGGAATATAAAGGGGACTCCAGTTACTATGACCTAAACCGATGGTGCGTTGATACCAAGGGCGATCACGAGCATCGAAATTTTCCTTCATGAGACGGCCGGTAGTCATCCGTCCTAACACATCAACTGAGAAACTGATGAAGTCACCATTAGTTTCTTCGTCAGTATATTCAATATAATAGTGAGTTTGCTCATCAGTTTTTCGTGATGCAACGCCAATGAAATTACCCTGATTGGCATCTCCAAAACCAATACTATTAATTGAGGGAAAACTTTGCAGTTGATCCCAAAATAGGGGTTGTAAGTTCCGAACATTGCTCACGTCAATGCGATCGCGGGCAACAGACTTAGCCGTAATCTGATTGACCGTCAAGGGAATTTCAAGAAACTTAGCAATCTCAGTTTCGATGCGATCGCTCTTTTCTTGGGCGAGTTGGCTCACCAGATTATGAACAGCTTGACGACCCTTACGCAAGGAAAACCAGCCAGTTAACCCCACAATTAAGCTGATTTCCAGGAGAAAGGGAATAACTAAGATGAGGCGCAACGGAACCTGACTACTAAATCGTCGTATCCGTTGTTTAAGGGGTATTAAAAGATCATGAGACATATCCAACTGATCCCAAACTTACAGAAGAAAGGGGATCACCTTTGGTAACTTAGGAGAATGCCCCCTTCTTCATGGTAGTCTGTCGGGTCAGGTGGAAGCCAGGCCAGACTCGGCGCCATAAACCTGGTCATAGTAGTTCCGGTAGTCTTCCGACAGCAAGGGTTTCCACCAGTCTTCATGACTGAGATACCAGCTCACCGTGCGTTGTAATCCTTCTTCGACGGTGACCGATGGTTGCCATCCCAGTTCAGTCTTGATTTTGCCGGCGTTGATGGCATAGCGCCGATCATGTCCTGGGCGATCGCGGACAAATGTTATCAGTTCTTGACTAGGACGAACAGGAAGTTTAGATGCCATCTCATCCATTAAGTTGCAAAGGAGATGGACGAGATCTAAGTTTTTCACTTCATTGTTGCCGCCAATGTTATAGGTTTGTCCAGGCAGTCCCTTGAAAATCACCGTATCTAGGGCGCTACAGTGGTCTTCCACATAGAGCCAATCCCGCACATTTTGCCCATCACCATAGACGGGGAGGGGTTTCCCTAGGAGGATATTGATACACATCAGGGGAATCAGTTTCTCAGGGAAGTGATAAGGTCCATAGTTATTAGAACAGTTGGTGATCAGCGTCGGCAGGCCGTAGGTATGGAAGTAAGAGCGCACGAGATGATCACTTCCGGCTTTGGAGGCGGAATAGGGACTATTGGGCGCGTAGGCGGTGGTTTCTGAGAAGGGAGGATCCTCTGGGCCGAGACTTCCGTAGACTTCATCAGTGGAGACATGGAGGAATCGTCCCCGTTGGTGTTGGCTGTAATGCTGACGGAAGGCTTCTAGGAGGGTAAAGGTGCCGACAACATTGGTTTGGATAAAAGCTTCGGGCCCCAGAATTGAGCGATCTACGTGGGATTCAGCAGCGAAATGGGCCACAATATCAATTTCATGGTCGCTCAGAAGACGATCCACCAGAGGGCGATCGCAGATATTGCCCTGAACAAAGGTTAGGTTACCCTGATGTTCTAAGTCGGCGATATTGGCACGATTCCCCGCATAGGTGAGAGCATCGAGAACCACGACAGGGGCATCAGGATAGTTTTGACACCAGTAGCGAACAAAGTTTGAGCCGATAAATCCGGCTCCTCCGGTAATGAGAATAGGGGGCATAGGGAATAGGGAATAGGGAACAGGGAATAGGGAATAGGGGATAACCCACCCCTAACCCCGGGGCAAGATGGGGAGGGTAGGGTGTGTTCTGGCTTGCAATCGTTGTTAGCTTTGAGCGTTTAATGGGAATTTCCCGGAACGCACCGCCTTAATTTGCTTGGCTTGGGTTACTCGCTCAGGATTTGTAGACGAACGGTGTGTTCGCCGCTGTCATCGAGGGGAACTTCGATAACGGGGCCGCTGATGCGTTCGACAATGGTGATGAGCGATCGCAGGTTGGGGGTACTGGCTCCGGTGTCCACATAGAGGCGATCAGCTTGGCTGGAGAGACGCTTCCAGGTGGTGTAGAGCTTGGTGACCGTTTGTTCGAGTTGGGCCGCCTGTTTGACTAAATCTGAGGCGACACTCAAGGAGCCAATTCGTAAGGCTTCTTCTAGGGCCATCTCTAAATCCAGAGATGGATCTTGTAGGGTTTGCACCTGAGAGGCGGCATCAATGTATTTTGAGAGATTGCGGGCCTCGGTGGTGAGTTGTTTCAAGGTTTCCACATCGGGATGTTCGGCGGCTTCCCGTTGAATCTCTTTGAGATGGTTTTCTGGGAGTTTTTCCAATTCCCGAACTAAGGGGGCCACATGACGAGCGGGTAAGGAATGATCCGCTGCTAAATCCCGGACTTCTTCAGGTAACAACTCCGATGTCATGGCCATCCACTCATCGGAGAGTTGTTTGACTTCGCGGCGGGTAATGCGATCGCCATCCTGGGCTGCTGAGGCCACTAACTGCTGCACTTCAAGGGGAGAGTTGGCGGTTTCCACAAAGGCCCGCTTACTGAAGTTATTGATGCTGTTGGGGTCAAGTTTGCCCTGTTCTAGCAGGGTATCAGCACTATTAGCTAGTTCAATTAGGGAATAGGCTTGACTTTTACTAATTTCCCGTTCGCTGAGCCATTTGAGAAAGCCCTTACCGCGTCCCTCCCCGCCAATCTTCTCGCGATCGCGCACGGCCCGCAAAATCCGCCCCCGCCAAATATCGGTTTGCAAATTAAAGCGATCGCACACCAGCCAGGCGCGATCGACTTGTTGCAAAAACTCAAAATCTGGCAAATCTTCATCATCAGGATTTGGTAAATCAAAATCCAAATCGGGCGGTTCTTGGAGAACCTCAATCAATTCGTCTTGTAGATCTGGCATAGGGGAGGAAGAAGGCAAAAGGCAAAAGGGGGAAGGCAAAAGGGGGAAGAGAAAAGACGTAGGGGCGTACCTTTATGGTCGCCCTCTTCGGGCAACGATTTGCTCTTCGGGCAACGATTTACGGTGAACCGACTATTGAGTTAGGGCGCGGATAAAGCGTTGCACTTCACCAAATAAGCCTCGGGATTTGGGTTTTGTGGAACGAGTGGACGCATCTGGACTCGCCTCAGCCGCTTCAGAAGACTCATTTTCGAGTTCTTCACCCATTAGTAAGCGTTCAAGTTCCTCACCAATAGGTTTATAGGACATTTCCGTTAACACCTCATATTGATTCTCCTCATTTAACGTCCAGACAATCCAAGATGAGGGATAGGCCCGGAACACAGCGCCGCCAGGGAGAGGACGAACATAATAACATGAGGTGATTTTGCTGAGGAAGCGTTCCCGCAACTGGCGGGCGGCGTAGCCGATACCCACGGTGGCGACACTTTCGAGGCGGGGGAGGAGGAGGATTACCGGGCGATCGCCGGCTTCATTGGCCAGTTTCTCCACCTGTTCAATTTCTACATCTGACGGTTCTACCAAGAGATAGCACTCATCCGTCTCTTCCATCTGACTGGTAACCGGGAGACGACGACTCCCCACATCAGTAATCTTAAAGGGGGTATCTCCCCAATCCCGCCGCGCCAAGGCTGCCGCACCAGTATCGGGAAACATGACTTTAAGGGTATAGCCCATCTCCGTCAAAACGGGGATAAAGGTTTCAGCAATGGGTTGGGCCTTCAGTTCTGGATAGACAATCTCAACTTGGATGAGTCGATAGCCATCCTCCAAGGCCGCTTTCGTCGCCGCCTTCGCCTGGGCGATCGCATCCTCTAAATCATCGGGGAGTTCAATCCGCTTATTTGTAGTATCCATCCCGTTGTAAAAACCCTGTAACGCTTTAACATAGTCAATCGACTCTCATTTTAACCCCTTACGGCATCCCCTCTATTGCCCAGGGCGTGCCACTTGCGGTACGCCCCTACGTCTTTCCTACTGCCTTCTCCTCCCTATGTCTCCTAAAACCCTCGGCTTATCCCCCCAACTCCACGACTATCTCCTCAATACCTCCCTACGAGAAAACCCCGTTTTGCAACAATTGCGGCAGGAAACGGCCCAACTCCCCGGTGCGCGGATGCAGATTGCGCCGGAACAGGGTCAGTTTATGGCCCTACTGGTGCAGCTTTTAGGGGCGCGGAAAACCTTAGAAATTGGAACCTTTACGGGCTATAGTGCCTTGGCGGTGGCCCTGGCCCTGCCCCCAGAGGGCCGGCTCGTAACCTGTGATTGTGATGAAACGACGACGGCGATCGCCCGTGGCTATTGGCAACAAGCAGGGGTTGCCCAGAAGATTGAGTCACGACTGGGACCCGCGTTAGAGACCTTAGAGCAACTGCTCAACGCCGGTGAGGGAGAGAGTTTTGATTTTGCCTTTATTGATGCCGATAAGCGCAATTATGGCAATTATTACGAGTACTGTTTGCAATTGGTGCGATCGCGGGGACTGATTGCCATCGATAATGTCTTATGGTCGGGGCGCGTTGCCGATGAAACGGTCACCGACAAACGCACTGAGGCGATTCGTGAGTTTAACCGCCAACTTCATGAAGATGATCGCATCTCCTTAAGTGTCGTTCCCATCGCCGACGGCTTGACGTTGGCGTTGAAGCGTTAACTGGCGCACCTTTTCTTCTCGGCGGCGGCGTTTTTCCTCGCTCAGACTTCCGTAACAATGGGGACAGGAAATCCCCCAGTCGTACTCGGGAGAGTTGCGCTCCTCTGGGGAGAGGGGATGTCCACAACTGAGACAGAGTTCATAGTCTCCCGGTTCTAGGCCATGTCGCACGGCTACCCGCTCATCGAAGACAAAACAGTCTCCTTCCCATAAACTTTCGTCTTCGGGGATATCTTCTAGGTATTTGAGAATCCCTCCTTTGAGGTGATAAACTTCTTTAAATCCCTGTTTTAAGAGGTAGGATGTAGCTTTTTCGCAGCGAATACCCCCGGTGCAAAACATGGCGACTTTGGGAGTTTTTTGGGGGTCTAGATTTTCTTTGATATAATCTGGAAACTCAGTAAAAGAAGCAGTTTTGGGGTTTTTAGCTCCTTTGAATGTGCCGATTTCGACTTCAAACTCATTGCGAGTATCGATGAGGGTGACCTCGGGATTTGAGATGAGTTGATTCCACTCCGTAGCTTGAATATAGGTTCCT
>SMDP01000059.1:6120-13260 GCA_012911965.1 Geitlerinema sp. P-1104 | reverse complement strand
CAGGGTTCCTTTGAGATGGCGATCGCCCCCGAACTCCAGAAGCTGCGATCGCAGGCCCTGGAGATCCTGGAGGGGGACAAATTGATAGAACGTGGCGACAACAATGGACATGGAAACCAGAACAGACAAAGACAAGTAGCACGACAGACAGTACGGCCGGGGGGCGATCGCACCTCTGTTCCTTTAGAATACAGGGTAGACGTCCCCAAGTCCCATCAGTTATGACGCTTCCGCCCGCAACCCCCATTCCCCATTCCCAAACCAGCATCGATCGCGCCCGTCGGGCCCTCCGTTGCGCCCCCTTCACCCTGAAACTGTATCAAGACTTTCGCCAACAAGGGATTTTCCTGGAAAAGATTGTCGGGGAGGAGGGGGTAAATCAGGACTACAGCCGTTATCCTCTCGGAGAACTGGCCGCAGAGAATGATTTATTGTGGCTAATCAATGTGGGGGTTTTACGGCGAGAGGTGGATGGCCAGGGAATTACCGATAGTTTTCGTTTAACCCCCCTAGGGCGAGAGGTGGTGGATGAATGGGCCGCCAACGAAGCCACTTGGCTTGATGAGATTACGTTGGGCGATCGCCTCTCGAACCGTCTCCGCCGCTGGCTACGATGGCCCTTTTGAGGCAAGTTTTGAGACAAAAACAAAAAAACCCCGGCGGGGTGTAATCGCCGGGGTTGAATCATCAGGGTGCATCTACCTGTCTTTTACTTTCGTCAGTCAGGGAGGGATTCCGGAGAATTTGCAAAAATCCCTGCGATATCCCTAAGATTGTTGATTTTCCTCATCCTGTAAGGCTTCTTGATATTCCGCGTGTTGCATCAAACGGCGTTTGTAGCGTTCCTGGCGATGCCAACGATACCAGGCTGAGGAACTGCGAATGGCAAGCCATAACAGGAGTAGGGCAATCAATCCTCCCTGTTGTGGGGCATCAAAAGCAAACAGAACTAGGATAATCGAGAGGGCATCTTGCAGCCAAATTGCCCAGATGGGGAGTCCCCGCAGCCGGAAAAACCAACCCGTTTGCACTAATTGCAGTACTAAGGCCAACAGTCCGCCAACAATGCCAATGACGCCAATTTGCCAATCTTCAATTTCCGCCAGTTGGGCCACCGCCATCCCCACGATCGCCCCGGCGATGGGAGAGAACACCAACTGAATAATTTGTAAAACTCGTTGCCCGAGAAGTTGTTTTGACGCAAAAAGTTCAAAACAAGACCAAGCAGCTAGAACTCCCACCACCACAGAGGGAGAGAAGTTAGAGAGAATTGGCACATCTGACCAAAGATTAGTTTTCACCAAGCCAATCATCAGCAGTGGTAAGCCAATTCTCAGGCCAGCCGCAGCGGATGCAGACAAGGCGGCGAGAATTTCGACCATGTTATATCTTCCGAGTGCGATCGCCTCAGTGTCCGTGGGAACCATCAACAAGCCTCTGCCGATTCCGACTCAAACCGACAAAACAGACTATTCCTAGTGTACGAAGAATGACAAAACTTGACCGGAGGGGTAGCACTCTCAGGGAACACTGACCTTAAATAATCTTTTCTAGACCATACACGAGGGAGGTGAGTTGGGTGACTTGGCGAATCGATAGCAGCACGCCGGGCATATAACAGGCGCGATCGCTCGTATCATGGCGTAGGGTATAGACCTGGCCGGCTGCCCCAAACAGAATCTCTTGGTGGGCAATCAGTCCCGGAAGGCGGACACTATGAATACGGATATTTTCTTGGCCCACACTCCCTCGGGCCCCTTGTAACTTCTCCTCTTCCTCAACCGCCGCTGGGTTATAGCGTTTGCCTAATTCCCCCAACATTTCGGCGGTTTTAATAGCCGTTCCCGAGGGAGCATCAGCTTTTTGATTATGATGGAGTTCGATAATCTCCACATGGTCAAAGTATTTCGAGGCCTGAATGGCCGCCTGCTGCATCAAAACCACCCCAATCGAGAAGTTGGGGATAATCAGACAACCGGTACTGGCTTTCTCGGCAAATTCCCCTAAATCTTGGATTTGTTCAGGACTTAGGCCCGTGGTTCCTACAACCGGACGCACCCCATAGGCGATCGCCGCTCGGATATTCTCATAGACACCACTGGGATGAGTGAAATCCACCATCACCCCTTGAGTTTGTTCCTGGGTGGCCATGACTAAGGTACTTTGTAAGTCACTAAGAATTGGCACTTCCAGAGGACCACAGCCGGCCACCTCACCCACATCCTGGCCCGCCACGTTGGGATTGGTATCCACCGCCCCGAGGAGCATCATATCTTCTGCTTGGGCAACGGCTTTGACGACTTCGCGGCCCATTTTTCCGGCAGCACCGTTAACAACGACAGGGATGGGGGATTGACTGGCCATAAGGTTTCGAGACTGTGACGGTCGAACTACCCTAGCATTCTCACATTTTGCCGACCCTCCCGGCAAGCTCCCTGAATGACCCCACAAAAACGCCCCCAAGTTACGGTTGGGGGCGTTGATAGACCGAGTTAATATCTAATCTCGTTCCTGGATGTTATGCGTCGTCAGATTTGCGACGGAGGAAGCGGGAGGCTAGGGCGATCGCACCTAAACCGAAGATCGTAGCGGGTTCAGGAATTGGATTAGGTTCACCATTTTTCGTATCATAGAACGTCAGGTGAGACAGGCCAGCTTGATTACCCACAGGACCAGGAGTGTTGGGAGTAAACCATTCCCCAGTGGTTGAGACAATTGCTTGTTGCAAACACTCAGAGCTGAACGCATTGGCCCCCATACAAGCAGAGGCATCTGCATCATCGGCAATGTGATAGAAGAGGTTAAAGCTATTACCGCCTTTGGCAACCCAATAGCGAATATCGGGATCTGCAGAATCATCCTTAGTATATGTCCAAGTGCCGCTGGCTGCCCCGTCATCATCAAACGTCCATTCTACGCCGGTGATGGTGGGGAACATGGAGTTAGTTTCCCATTCAGCTATATTGTCATCTTCATAATCAACTTTAGCAATCACCGGAGAGCCGTTGACTTCACAGTTTTCAAATCCTGTGCCAAAGAAACCTGAGCAGTCGTTGCCAGACTGCGTACCCCAGACGAGGTTAGCTGCTTGGGCGGGAGCGGAGGCGGCGAGGAGGCCAACAGCGATGCCGCAGAGGGTTGTGGTGGTTGAGTTTAATAGTTTCATTATCGGAACGTCCTAAAGGGTTATCAAGGGAAATATCCAGAGAAACCCGCGACTGCGGCTTTCGACCTAGACTTTACGTGTTTCTACTGCTATTCTAAACCAGGAGGTCTAGTATGTAACTAAAGTCACGCAAATTTCATCGAAGCTTCACAATACTGGCTGCGTGTCTTCACGTAAGCTTCAAGAACCATTCCCCTATAATCCTCCCATTCATGGTGATTTTGCCAGATTCGACCGTGAATGCACGTAAAAATACCGTAATCTCGTGACTTAGCTCTGCCAAGTCATGCCCTTGGGGAGGCAGAGCCTCCCCAAGGCAGGCGGCAGAGCCGCCCAGAGCGCGTGTCACGGCTTCAGCCATGACACGAGAGGGGAGAGGAGGAATTAAAAAACCCCCCGACCTAGATCGGGGGGTATGGAGAGAAGATTATTAAATGTCCGTGAGCCTAAGCAGCCAGACTAGACCAGAGACCTTAACACCCAGGAGACCTAAGCGTCTTCAGACTTGCGACGCAGGAACCGAGAGCCTAGAACAACAGACCCTAAACCGAGGAGAGCGGCAGGTTCGGGAACAGAGGCGGGAGGCTCACCATTACCACCACTTCCAGTGCCAGTCGTCCAGACGGTGAAGTGAGATAAGCCAGGACCGACACGTCCACCACCATTGCGTAGGTCATCGGTATTCCAAGTGCCAGAACGAGTCTGGCCGTCAGAGAGATAGGCGGTAAAGGTGGGACCTCCCTTCAGGGCAAACATGATATCGCCGTAGTCACCAAAGTCAAAGTCGTCAGAAAGGGTCCAAGTTCCTGAGGTGTTATCTCCTGCGTTATTTAGGGCAACAGTTAGGGGACCTGCCGTGCCACTACTGTCATCGACTTTCCATAACTCTGACCAGCCAGTCTTGCCGAACAACTCGGTACTGGTGCTGATGCTATTGGAATCGTTACCACTGTAGACCCCTTCGCAGTCTGTGGTTCCTGTGAGGTTAGCCACTGAACAAGAGGCATCTACCACAGAAAGTTGAGCACTCGCCCCTTCTACACCAAGAGTCAAGGAGGCGACGGCGGCAACGGAGAGACCGATAAGGGTTGAGTTAAAGAATTTCATTGGGAATGGCTCCATTCTAAATAGTTTACGTTTAGAAAGCGAACCGAGTTCTGGGTCGTCGCCTTCGTTGAGGTGGTGTTTTTGTCCACATCCTTATCTTAGGGGACTCTTTCTACGATGTCTTCTGTTTTGGCAAGAGTTCACCCAAACTTTATTATTTAACGTCTGTAGCTTTACATAAGCTTCATAAATAGAACAGTCATTCTCAAACACAGCTTGTAATCAGTCTATGCCTTACCCCGTGAAGAATACAGATATTGACCTTAACTCATACCTGACCTCTAAATTGCCGACATTTCGTTTTTAAAACCAATGATAGACCTAGAAAAAATACGGGTTAGCTTTCTACGTATTTTCACTTAATCAATCTAGTCATTTTCACGGAAAAAGCAAAAACACCTTGGATTTTTTAAGTCCAAAGTGTTTTTAATGGCATTCATTATTCTGTGACTGACCCGCCTAAGTATCAGTTCCCAGTTGGAAGGATTTAACCTCAAAAACTGGACCCACGGCAGCTAGGGTCATCACATCATCACGGACGTTTCCCTCTAGGGTGACGGATTGACCCGGCTGCAAGACCTCTGACGGGGTGCTTTCATGGAGTTCATAGACTTGCCCCGTCTCGGTTTCGAGGGTCCAGGTCCCCGTCCCCATCGCGACGTGTTTGATCACTCCGGTTAGCTTCATGCTGTAATTCCTCCAGGTTTCGCGGCCAATCGGGCCAACATCCAACAGGCGATCGCATTCACCGCCAAGAAGCCTCGGGCCAGCCAGCCACTGCCCAGCCAGACTAACTCAGGGTCTACCACCGCACTGACAGCCAAACAACTTGCCACCCCAAGGGTTGCGCCAATGGCCCACCACTTCCGTTGGGCATGACCCAATAGCAACACCAGTAGCACTCCTGGAATCAAGACACTAGCAAAAATGGGGTTCAACGCCGGATTCCCCTGAACCGCTGTCCCTAACTCCGGCAGGGAACTCCCCGCCAGCCGTAGGGGCCATTGCGGCAAATCAAACACATAGAAGCTGCGGAGAATGAAGACTCCCGAACTTCCCATCACCAACCCCGTGGCCAGATTCCAATTCCAGCGGAAGGGGAAGTAATTGCGTAGCAACCAGGCCAGCAAATAGGACCCAATCACCATCGCTAACTTGGGAATCAGGGCGATGGTTCCCCCATCAATCCAAAAACGAGGGTTCAAATAGCCGTTATCCCGTAACCAGCGGAAAAAGTCGCGGAAATTCAACTGGCCTTTCACCGCCAACTGGACAGCGGAGGCGGCATCCAGATGACCAGCCCCAAAATGGTTAAAACTATCCTCCTCCACCGCACGGGCCGACTCCTTGAGGATTTGCATCACCTCATCGGGACTCTCAACCCCGGTGGCTTTCACCAGGGCGGCTACAGCTGCCACGTGAGGCGAGGCCATACTGGTTCCCTGAAAGGCGGCAAAGACCGCTGACCCATCTTGAGGATTGAGGGTATGTTGGAGAATCCCCCCGGTTTCCCCATTGCGGGTATCACCGCCAGGGGCGGAAATATCAACGCCAGCGCCAAAATTGGAGTAGGGGGCCTTGTCTCCGGCGGCGTTACTAGCGGCTACCCCTAAGACGCGGGGATAGCGAGCGGGATAGCCGGCACTGTTCTGATTAGCATTCCCGGCGGCGGCGATAATGACGACTCCCTTGTTATAGGCATAGTCGATGGCATCGCGCATCAGGTGACTCTCGCCACTTCCCCCTAAACTGAGGTTAATGACATCGGCATCATGGTCTGCCGCAAAGCGGATGGCCTCGGCAATATCACTGACTGTACCCCCGCCCTGTTTACTGAGAACTTTCAGGGGCATCAGTTTCGCTTGATGGGCAATCCCCGCCACGCCGAACTCGTTATCGGTGGTTTGGGCGATGGTTCCGGCCACATGGGTTCCGTGACCGTTGTCGTCATCGGCGGTGACTCGGTCGTTGACGAAATCGTAGCCTTCAACAAACTCGGTTCCCTCTAAGTCAGCGACTTTGAGAATCCCGGTGTCAATTACCGCCACGATGATATCCTCGCCGGTACTGTCAGACCAGGCCCCTTCGACGTTAATGGCTTTCAGGTTCCATTGTTTGGAATAGAGGGGGTCGTTGGGATAGGCTTTTGACAGTCCAGGGATGGCGCTGCCGTCAAAGCTAGACTGAATCGGCTTCTCGGGAACGCCATAAATATAGTTGGGTTCGGCGAACTGTAGGTAGGGGCGGAATTGGCGGCGCAGGTCTCGCAGAACCTCGCGATCGCCCTCGACGATATAAATCTGATCCCGTTGGGAAAATTCACTGTTGAGACGAGGGGTGAGGTTGAACTGTTGCGACATCTCCTCTAACTGCTGGCTGACCTCGGCCGAGGAGAGGTCATCGCGGAAGTTGAGAATCAGGGACTCGTAGCTTCCCTGATTTGCGAGTCCTGAGAAGGTCGCTAGGGCCCACCCCAAGCCTAGGAAAAATAGGCAAGTGAGTAGAAAATTTTTCATGGTGTTAACTGGTTTTGGTGGATGTACAACCGACCGGGTTGTACGGTTGAGCGGTTAGGCTACACCCGAGACTGGACAATTGATTATGGAGACTTATCGATGTTCTCCCAAGATAACGCATCACGAGTGGGCCCCGAACGGGGGACAATGGGGAGAGCAGTTTTTAAGAGAGTTATGGAACGCGGTTTAATTTGGTTGCCCTTGCTGGTGTTGTTTTTTGGCTTGGCTTGGGCGGGCTGGAATGAGTTTCGTAAGGTGGATGCCTATCAAGGTTGGGCCAAGGGCTTTGATCGCGCTAAATACGATATTCTGTCAGTTTTGGGGCAACGGGGCGATCGCCTGGTGTGGGGT
>SMDP01000059.1:0-5881 GCA_012911965.1 Geitlerinema sp. P-1104 | reverse complement strand
CCCCAAACCGGTGTCCCCCAATTCCTAAGGGACAATTGCAACAAAACGTATCAACCCCCACAAAATCCATTGTTCCCAGGGACTGAATCCCTTAAAATACATTGGCCCCAAGCGAGACGCTGTTCCCCCACTACCCCGAACACCACTCACTTCAATCAGGAACGGTTTAGTTTAATGTCAGAAGCCAATCAACACCGCTACGAAACCCTCCAAATCCACGCCGGACAAACCCCCGCCCCCGGAACCAACTCGCGGGCGGTTCCCATCTATCAAACCACCTCCTATGTGTTTGAGGATGCTGATGACGGTGCGGATTTGTTTGCCCTCAAGAAATTCGGGAATATCTATACCCGGATTATGAACCCCACTACTGATGTGTTTGAAAAACGCATCGCCGCCCTTGAAGGGGGAGTCATGGCCCTGGCCACCGCCAGCGGACAGGCGGCTCAATTCCTGGCCATCAACAATATCTGTCAGGCGGGGGACAATATCATCTCTACCTCCACCCTCTATGGCGGTACCTATAATCAATTCAAGGTCGCCCTACCACGTCTTGGCGTAGATGTCAAGTTTGTAGACAGCGATGATCCCAAAGCCTTCGGGGAACAAATCGACGAGAACACCAAAGCCATCTACGTCGAGAGTCTCAGCAATCCTAAGTTTAATATCCCCGATTTAGAGGCCTTGGCGGCGATCGCCCATGAGAACGGTATCCCGCTGATTGTGGATAATACCTTCGGTTGCGCCGGTTATCTCTGTCGTCCCATTGACCATGGGGCGGATATTGTGGTGGAATCGGCAACGAAATGGATTGGTGGCCATGGAACCTCCATCGGTGGCGTGATTGTCGATTCGGGGAACTTCAACTGGGGAAATGGCAAGTTTCCCATGTTCACCGAACCCTCTGAAGGCTATCATGGCTTGAACTTCCAAGAAGTCTTTGGCCCCGATGGTCCGTTTGGCAATATCGCCTTTATTATCCGCGCCCGAGTGGAAGGATTGCGAGATTTAGGCCCCTGTTTGAGTCCCTTTAACGCCTTCTTGCTGTTGCAGGGGTTAGAAACCCTTTCTCTACGGGTCGATCGCCATACAGACAACGCTTTGGCTCTGGCAAAATGGCTGGAAAAACATCCGAAAGTCGATTGGGTTAGCTATCCCGGACTGCCGAAACACGCCTATCATAAACAGGCGAAAAAATACCTAAATCATGGCTTTGGTTGTGTGTTGAGTTTCGGGATTAAAGGAGGCTTAGAAGCCGGTCGCGGCTTTATTAACAATGTGCAACTAGCCTCTCACCTGGCTAACGTGGGAGATGCCAAAACTCTGGTGATTCACCCCGCCTCCACCACCCACCAGCAACTCGACGAAACCGAACAAGCCGCTGCGGGAATCTCTCCGGCTATGGTGCGGGTGTCTGTTGGCTTGGAACATATCGAGGACATCAAAGCGGACTTTGACCAAGCCTTTGCTAAAGCGGGCTAACCGATACCCGATCTAGGTCATTCATGCTAAATTAGCCCCCTCCCCGCCCCAGGGAAGGGGGAAAAACCCAATTTATGATAATTTTGAGAGTGGCTACGTCAAATCTCCCCTGAGGAGGCAATATTGACCCATCCCCTATCGCCTAGGGCGACCACAAGGGTGCGCCCCTACGTCTTTTCTGTGGCCTTCTTCTAACTGTTCACTGATGAAATACCGCCATTTAATTTCCCCCGAGACTCAAATTTATCAGCTACCGGAACCCTTTTCCTTGGAGTCGGGAGAGTTGTTAATGGAGGTTGAAGTGGCCTATCGCTGTTGGGGAACGCTCAATGAATCAGGCGATAATGCGGTTCATATTTGTCATGCGTTGACGGGAAGTGCTGATGCGGATGAATGGTGGGGGCCGCTGTTTGGAGAAGGGCGGACGTTTGACGGCGATCGCGATTTTATTGTCTGTAGTAATGTCTTGGGGAGTTGTTATGGAACCACGGGACCAATTTCTCTCAATCCAGCGACGGGAAAACCTTATGGGCGGGGGTTTCCGGCGATTACAGTCCGGGATATGGTACGGCTGCAATGGCGATTGTTGCAAGGGTTGGGGGTGAAGAAACTTCAGTTTGTTATTGGCGGTTCCTTGGGCGGAATGCAAGTTTTGGAATGGGGAAAACTCTATCCTGATTATGTCGATCGCATTGTCTCAATTGCAGCAGCGGGACGACATTCGCCCTGGTGTATTGCCATGAGTGAAGCCCAACGTCAGGCGATTTTTGCTGATCCTAATTGGTGTAATGGTAACTATGAGGAAGACGCTCCCCCCACCACGGGGTTAGCGGCGGCCCGGATGATGGCGATGATTTCCTATCGGGCCACGGCGAGTTTTGAAGAACGCTTTGGGCGAGAGGTTCAGGAAAATGGGGAGTTTGCGATCGCCAGTTATTTACGCTACCAAGGACAGAAGTTAGTCAAACGCTTTGATGCGAATACCTATGTGGCGTTGACGGAAGCCATGGATCGTCATGATGTTTCCGGGGGAGGGGAGGATTATCTAGCGGCGTTGGGGGCGATCGCGCAGCCAACCCTGGTGGTGGCGATCGACTCGGATCTCCTCTATCCACCTCGGGATCAGCAGGAGTTGGTCCAATGGATGCCCAACGCCCAGTTAGAGTGGTTATCGTCTCCCCATGGCCATGATGCGTTCTTAATTAATATGGTGGCGTTGAATGAGTTGGTAATGGCGTTTTTGGCCCAGGGAACCTAAAAAAATAGGACATCGGAAAAATCCCCATTCAGTCAACAGCCATACCCTATTCAGGGGTATCAAATTGAAACCAATAGCCATCATAGATGGTTTGAGCAAAATAATCGTCGCTAAACCCCGTTGTATCCTTGGCGCAGAACTTGACAAATTGCGCGCAAGCTCTCATCTGCTGTGGGGTAAATAATGAAAATCGTTGCTTCTGATACTCTGCTAAACCGGGATTGTGGCTATAACTACCCAGAGCATATAAGGTATTGTCTGACCAAACCTCCTCAGTCCTGAGATATCGCAAATACCAAACCATGAAAGCCGGCAAATAAAATCTCATCCCTACCTTGTCCAAGTAACTTAAGGCGGACTGGCAGGCTTTGATATGCTCGTTTGGTACATCTTGCCAATGGCCCCGATAATCCAGGCGGCGATACTCCTCATCGTTGCCGTAGTCGTAGTCATCGTGAGCCTCGGCTACGTGCAACGTCAAGTCCTGAGGTTGAGGAACTCCCTCAAAGGCAGTGTCAATCAATGTAATCAGTTCTTCTACGTTCATCGCCTTAAAGCCTTCCCTAGAGGGCGATCGCAGTTGGGAGAGTTACCCGACAATCCAAGTCTCATTCCAAGGGCCACCCCCAACTTCTAACCCACATTGAGAACTCGTTGCCTCTAAAAGCGTTTCATAACGGCCCTGACGACGCTGTTTAAGCTGTAGATGAACCTGGCCCTTCATCGTATCTCGACAGGCGAAAACGAGGCCCTCACGAGTAGGCGCTCGCAACGGCGTTCCCGGTTCGTCCGTTGTCCCGGTGAGGGTTACCTCTAAGTCTCCACTGCGGGCCTGCATTTTCCAAAATCCCCAGGGCGCAATCTCCCAGGTGACGGTTCCATTCCAGGGGACAAACTCATAAAATTGTCCCTCATAATGAATCCCCACCATGGCCACCGATTCCATCCAACTAAGAACTTGTCGCCGGCCACCGCCAGCCGTGAGGGCTAAATTGGGTTCGCCGTCGAAGCTGTTGCAGTTGAACCAAAACCACTTTTGCGGAAACGATCGCCCCCAGTTCTTTTCCCCATAGGCGGGAACTCGGTTAAACTCATAACGCTCTCCGTTCCAGTCAATCCACCCCGTCGCCCAACCGTGGGCCATGAGAACTTGCCAACCGGGTTCAAAAATTTCCAGAAACGATAGCCAGCCGGCCGTGGATTGGCGATCGCCCCAACCATAGACCGGTTCAATGGTATATTGCCAGGTACAGTGATGGCCGCTGCCGGGGTCGAAGAGTTGCCCCTGATGCCAAGTCGCGGTGGCTTGATAGCCTTGTTTCACTTCAGCCTCGAAGGTATCGCGATCGATGAGTTTGGGGGGACCCGTGAGGGACGTTTGTCCCCAATGGCCTAGGCCCAGCCCCTTTTTCCAGCCCCAGAACTTGCTCACATCAGGAAACGTCCGACAGAGATACTCGTCACGTGGCCCGAGGATTTGCGCCCCGCCGCCACTATTGGATTCGCCGCCGATGGGATCTTCAATGGAATACATAAAGGCGAAGGTTTCCCCCGCTTCAGGAAGGGTAACGCGATAATACCAACCTTCAAAGAATTTGCGACTTTCCCCATCCCAGTGATAGCCACTGTGGGGAGTTGGTGCAGAACTGACGCTTGACCCTACCATAGAGAAATAGATGTGATGTTTTGGGAACTGTACGGCTGATGTCTCCACTCCAACAACGCCCGATTTATCTCGACGCTCACGCTACAACTCCCGTTGATGAGCGTGTGTTGGCGGCGATGCTGCCCTATTTTACTGAGTATTTCGGCAACCCTGCCAGTATTAACCACCACTATGGCTGGGAGGGGGAAGCAGCGGTAAAACAGGCCCGAGAGACGCTGGCGGCGGCGATTAACGCTTCTCCTGAGGAGATTATTTTCACCAGTGGGGCCACGGAGGCCAATAATTTAGCCCTCAAGGGGGTGGCGGAGGCCTATTTCAGCAAAGGACGGCATCTGGTGACGCTGGTGACGGAACATAATGCCATTTTAGACCCGATGGATTATTTGGAGTCTTTGGGGTTTGAGGTGACGCGGCTTCCGGTGATGTCGGATGGGTTAGTGGATCTCGATGAGTTGGCGGCGGCGTTGCGGGAGGATACGATTTTAGTCTCGGTGATGGCGGCCAATAATGAAATTGGTGTGTTGCAGCCCATCGCGGAGATTGGACAGCTTTGTCGCGATCGCGGGATTCTTTTTCATACGGATGCGGCCCAGGCCATTGCTAAAATTCCTCTGGATGTTCAGGCCCAATATATGGATGTGATGTCCCTGACGGCCCATAAGGTGTATGGCCCGAAGGGAATTGGGGCGTTATATGTGCGGCGACGCAATCCTCGGGTACGGTTGGCGGCCCAGTTGCATGGGGGTGGCCATGAACGGGGAATGCGATCGGGGACGCTGTATCCGCCGCAGATTGTCGGCTTTGCGAAGGCGGTGGAGTTGGGATTGTCCGAGATGGAGGAGGAGTCGACGCGGTTGCGGGAGTTGCGATCGCAGTTGTGGGAACGTCTCTCGGTATTGGAGGGAATCCATCTCAATGGCCATCCGACGCAGCGACTTCCGGGGAATTTGAATGTCAGTTTTGAGGGGGTGGATGGCCAGGCGTTGTTATTGGGATTGCAGCCAGTGATGGCGGTGTCGTCGGGTTCAGCTTGTACGTCGGTGAAGATTGAACCGTCTCATGTGTTGGCAGCGTTGGGCCGTGAGGAGTCGCTGGCCTATGCGTCGGTGCGCTTTGGGATTGGCCGTTTTAATACCTTAGAGCAGATTGAGCGGGTAGCGGATCATGTGATTTCTACGGTTGAGGCGTTGCGGAAAGTGGCGGCGATCGCTCGTTAGTGTCGTTAGATTTACTGTAATTGAGGCCAGTTATGATGGATCGTGAACAGTTAAAACGAGAAATCGACTTGATTGATGAGTCCCAGATTGAGGTTTTGTCTCGTATTATTTGGGCGTTGACACACTCGGACATTGAGGCAAAATCCTGGGAGCGATCGAATTCGGTTAATCCGTTGAAAGATAGTATCTTGTTTGAAGATGACCTAATTTCGCCTATCGAAACCTCATGGGATGCTGAACAATGATGATTTTAGACAC
>SMDP01000589.1 GCA_012911965.1 Geitlerinema sp. P-1104 | reverse complement strand
GGCTCGAATACTGGGGAACCCAATCGCCTTAGTCCAGAAGAGGGGCCCGGACTGTTTTTTGCCATTGCCGGGCTAGTGGCCTTAGCCATTGGGATGTATTGGGCATTACGCTACACTCAGATTGCCAAACGCTTGGCGATTCCCGACCCCTCCCTGCGGCCGACGCGATCGCAAACCCTAGGATCTCTGCAAACCGGGGTCGTCATTAACCTCGTGGGGATGTTATTTAGCCTGGTAGCAGCACAAATCATCACCGGACTCTTAATGGTCAAAGTCCTAAGTTCCGAAGGTGTGCAGTTCTCACCAGCCGCCTTAAGTCGCTTGGTGCAACCGATTGATATTTTTGTGGTTCTGGCAAACACCAATACCCTGTTTGCCCATTTCGTTGCCCTCACTTGCTCCCTCTGGCTCTTACGCCTGATTCAGGCCATCAAAACCAGCTAATCTCGGCGTTGCAAGAGGGATTCAGGGGGAATCACCTGCGGGCGATCGCCCTCGGACAACCCCTTACGAGAGACTTGAGGCGGTGGAGTGCGACGGTTCCCAGACTCCGGTTCAGGGAGTTGGGGAGGACGTTGAGACGCAGGGGGAAGATTAGCAAACCAGAGTGCCAGGCCTAACGTTGCCAGTAAAGGGGTTCCACAGGCCAGCGATCGCCACCACCAGGGAGAATCGAACCGCTCCTGAACCGGGGCCGTCGGCTGCATCGTCGGACGAGGTGCCGGCCGGGGAGGCGGCGGTAATGGTGGCTGAGATAGCGTGATAGGCATCTTGGCGATGATAGCATCCGCATTCAATCCCAGGGCCGTGGCCCAAAGATGCAGTGTTCCTCTTAAATAAGCTGGACTTTGAGGATAATGGGAAATATGACCTGATTCCAGGGCGTGCAGATGATGAATGGGAATCCGAGTCCGGTGATGCAGTTGCACCAACGATAGATGTTGTCGACATCGTTGGGCCCGTAGATATTTACCCAATCGATAGAGATAGCGACTCCTCGCCGCCTGTGCAGCCGCACTCGCTGTCGGAGGAGAGTGCGGACGCGAACAAGAAACGGGTTGAGAAATCGGTGGGCCCGAGGGTAAAGCCGTGGTGGGACTGGCCTCTCTCAGGGTCAGGGCGATCGCCTCCCGACTCACCTCGTGCATCAGCATCTGGGCCGCATACCCCGCATCCCCAAACATCTCCTTCAACCCATTTAACGCCATTTGATAAGCGGGGGATTGCAACAATTGTTGCTCAATTTCCCCCAAACGGCGATCGGTATTGGCAGGGTTATGTCCCGAGGAACCGCTGTTAGCCGCATTAT
>SMDP01000588.1 GCA_012911965.1 Geitlerinema sp. P-1104 | reverse complement strand
GATTTAGCGATTCGGGTTCGCCTTGGGGGCGATCGGGCCTGGCTTACCCTGAAAGGGGCAACCGTTGGGGTATCCCGACTAGAGTATGAGTATTCGATTCCCCTCGGGGAGGCCCAGGAGATGCTAGACAACCTCTGTGAGACACCCATTATTGAGAAACGGCGTTATCAGGTGATGTATGAGGGACTTACCTGGGAAATTGATGAATTTTTTGGGGAGAATCAGGGGTTAATTGTGGCGGAAGTCGAACTTGAGACAGAGGAACAGGCCTTTACCCCTCCCCCTTGGTTGGGGGTAGAGGTGTCCGAGGATCCTCGGTATTACAATGCGAATTTGGTCAAGTTTCCCTATTCTCAATGGGAGGAGTCCACCGGTTGCTCCAAAGGGGAGTTCTGAGGAGAGTTCTGGGCCTGGCAATAGCGACGATAATTGCGACGGCGGAAGCGGCCAATGGACATATTTAACTGGGCACCGACTAGGATCGCCAAGGCACTCAATTTGAGCCAGAGTAACAAGACAATCGCTGCCCCAACTGCCCCATAATAGAGGTTATAGCTGCCAAAAGAGGCTACATAGAGGCGAAAGAGATTAGAGACGGCGGCCCAAAGGACTGTAGCGGCGATCGCACCAGGGATAACTGGGGTTCCCCGTGTCCAGACACTGGGGCCATAGCGGTAGATGAAGGCGAAGGCGATGGCCACGAGGGTTAAGGCCAGGGGAAAGGTGAGTTGATACCAGGCGGACATCAGTTCTGACTCATACTCCCCAACTTGGCCCACTAGGAAGTTCACAATCAGGTCGCTGATAATAATCAAAATCGAGGCGACGGCTAACATCAGCATCGAACCGATGGTGAGAGCAATCGAAATCAGTTTAGCCTTCCAAAAGGGGCGAGTTTTGTATTTGGGGACCCGATAGATGCGATCGAGGGCGTTCATAATTGAACTCAGGGCCGCCGACGCAATCCATAGGGCCGCCGCAAAACTCAGAGAAAATAGGCCATCCCCTTTCGGAAGTTCCAGTTGACCGATAAAGCCATCGAGAATGTTCTGAACTTCCTCGGGGGGAAGCATTCTCAGATTCTCAGTAATCAAATCCAGGACGGCCCGTTCCGGTAGGACTTGACCTAAAATGGCCAAGGCGGCCATAATCGCGGGGAACATGGCCAACATGGCATTAAAGGCCACTTCCGAGGAGAGTCCGACCAGCCGTTGACGAGCTACGCCGGCGCAGGTATCGCGAAGGACATCAAACCAATGGGTTTTGAGAAAGCGAAGGGAACGCCGGAAAAGCATAGGATAGGCAGCAG
>SMDP01000587.1 GCA_012911965.1 Geitlerinema sp. P-1104 | reverse complement strand
AAAAACCCGAGAACCAGGCGTTCTTCGGGAATGCCTTGCTCAATCAAGTCTTGAGTAATTCCGGCTTCCATCCCATCATATTCAATGACGACCTTGCCGTCGCGTAGGACAATATAGATGAGATTACCTCGGACTCGTCTACCTCGGTCCCAACCCACCTGCATCAGTGCATAACGATCTTGCTTTTCGTCAAATACCGTCTCCAATCGAATTTGACCATGAGACGGACGAAGTTGGGCATAGTGAGAGATAACCTGTTGGACGATTTGGCGATCGGCGTTTATGGTATCCATTGTTTAACCTCTGCTAAATCAGGCGTTTCGACTTATCTCGCTGATTGGGATGAGTTCACACGGAATCATAAGGTTTATACTAGGGTGAACCCTTATGGCTACCCTTTTAAACCGAACTGAACCCAATTTCGTAGGGGCGAACCCTTGTGGTCGCCCCCCCACATGGACGGAGGCTTCAGACCCATTTTAGCTCAAATTTTATAGGGAGTCTGACCCATGAATCAGCGTAGAAAACATATAGAAGAAACACTCAAGCTACTTCATCAAAAACTATCCGCTCTTGAGCGAGAACTGGTGGTAGCTTCCAGTCCTACTATCAAATTTGAACTCCAACACCGTATTGATAATGAAATAAAACCTCAAATTGCACGTTATGAAGCTGAGTATCAGCAGCTATTGAGTCCAGTATATAGTAACTCCCCAACTCAACAGTCAAGCCTACAGAATAAAACCCTGCGGAAGCATTCAGAGTTAGTCAAATCTGTTGCCATTAGCCCCATCGGTCAAATTGTAGCCAGTGGCGGTGCTGATAAAACTGTTAATCTCTGGGACTTAAAAACTGGCAATCTTCTCCGTACCCTAACCGGCCATTCAAGCCCTATTCTATCAGTGAAATTCAGCCCTGATGGAATGACCCTAGCAACTGCAAGCAATTTAGAGGCGGGTAGCAGTAATATCAAAATTTGGGACGTTCAAACCGGAGAGCTTAAAAAAAATGTTGGAGGAAATCTAATCAATTTAAGGTCTAGCTGTCTTGCTTTCAGTCCCGATGGAGAAATTTTAGCCAGTGGAAACATTGATGCAACGATTAAACTCTGGAAAGTGAGAACCGGAGAACTTGAGACAACCCTCAAAGGTCATGGCTGGGATGTCAACTCAGTTGAGTTTAGTCAGAATGGTCGCTATCTCGTCAGCGGTGGACTTGACGGTGCAATTAAAGTTTGGAATTGGCGTAACGCTCGATTGCTGAAGACGTTTAATCGACCGTCTCCTGAAGATTTCGTCGGTTCTCTAGTT
>SMDP01000586.1 GCA_012911965.1 Geitlerinema sp. P-1104 | reverse complement strand
GAAGATGATAAATCGGATGCTAATACGACTCTAGTGGAGGAGGTTCAGGGGAGTTTAAGACAAGCGTTGCAGGAGGCGAGGGCAGGAGAACGAATCCCCTTGGAGCAGATGTGGGAGGGGATTGATGCTGAGTAATTCTGATTTTATTGTTAACCATTTATAATAAATTGGAACAGCAAGATATTAGCAATGCTGAAATTCAAGAGATTTTAGATAATTGTGATCAAGAAGCATGAATCAAGGGAACGGCGGGGTTCCTAAGGGCGGTGCATTCCGGCAAGTTTGAAAATTGGGGTCGTGGCTTCGAGGTGGCTCGATGCCGGGACGCACCCTACCATTTTGGGAGACACCGGGTTTCTGGATTGGGTGAGTTGGGAGATTGGGGTCGGGTGTTTGGGGTTGATCGATCGCCGAACAGACCCTACGATCGGTGTATTTGGGATTTTTGTGTCATGTCTATATCACGTGAATGGGTCAAGGTTGAGACTGATGGCTTAGAGATTGATGCCTATCTGGCTCAGCCGAGTGAACCGGGAGATTATCCGGGAATTGTAGTGTTTCAGGAGATTTTTGGCGTTAATGCTCATATCCGCGAGGTGACGGAACGGATTGCGGCTCAGGGCTATGTGGCGATCGCCCCCGCACTCTACCAACGCCTCGAACCCGGATTCGAGGTAGGCTATAGTGACGCCGATTTAGCCAAGGGACGGGAGTATAAGGTCCAAACCAAAGCCAGCGAACTCCTCGGCGATACCCAAGCCAGTCTGGACTATCTCAAGGGATTGCCCAATACCACGGACCAGTTTGGCTGTATCGGCTTCTGTTTTGGCGGTCATGTGGCCTATCTGGCGGCCACTCTCCCGGATATTCAGGTGACGGCCTCCTGCTATGGGGCTGGGATTGCTCAGATGTGTCCCGGTCAGGAGGTGGGGACGACCTGCGATCGCACTCCCGCCATTTCCGGCACGATATACGCCCTTTTCGGCACAGAAGACCCCCTCATCCCCTTAAACGACGTTGACACCATCGAACAGGCGTTACAGGAGCATCACATCGACCATAAGGTCTTCCGCTACGAAGGCGCGACCCATGGCTTCCTCTGTGACCAGCGGGAGAGTTATCATCCCGAAGTCGCCGAACAAGCCTGGGGTGAGATTTGGCAGTTGTTCAGCCAGTTGAAGGATTAAACAGGCAATGTTCCAACGTAGGGGCGAACCCTTGTGGTCGCCCCAGGGGAGTAAAGGAACCCCGGCGATCGCCCCTAAGAGGAGTAAAGGAACCCCGGCGGGTCCCCATACGAGGCCGGGCAGG
>SMDP01000585.1 GCA_012911965.1 Geitlerinema sp. P-1104 | reverse complement strand
GGCAACCTGGAATGGCTACCGGGCAAAAGTGTCGCCCTCTCCAACACCTGTTACCCGGAAGCCGTCTTCGGTCCCCTACCTCATTTCTACCCCTTCATTGTCAACGACCCCGGCGAAGGGTCCCAAGCCAAACGTCGCAGTCAAGCGGTCATTTTAGACCATCTTACGCCCCCCATGACGCGGGCAGAACTCTATGGAAAATTGGATTGTTTAGAGGGCTTAATTGACGAATACTACGAAGCCGAAAGCTTAAATCCAAGCCGTCTTAAAGACCTCTCTCGTCGCATTGAAACCCTGATTCAAGAAGAAAACTTGCATCGAGATTTAGGACTCAGTGACGACCTAGATGAAACCGTCTTAATGACCCAATTAGATGGCTATCTTTGTGAACTCAAAGAAGCCCAAATCCGCGATGGCTTACATATTTTTGGAGTTTGTCCCGAAGCAGACCCATTACGGGATTTAATCGTCTCCATTGCCCGCTGTCCGGGACGGGGACGAGTGGGCTTAACCCAAGCCCTGGCGCAATCCTGGGGCTTGGACATTGACCCCCTCACCACCCCACCGACAGACCCTTTAGACGGGCAATTCCGCAATGTGGGGGATGCGGTGGCGGCGTTGGAAACGGAAGCCGCGCGACTGGTGGAGGAATTGATTGCGGGAACGCCCACTTCAGTAGCCGCCCCCGTTCAGGAGTGCTTGCAATGGATTGACACCGTGTTACTGCCGGCGTTGCGGGGCTGCGATCGCGAACTAATCAATCTAGTTCGAGGCCTCCGGGGTGAGTATATCCCGTCCGGGGCCTCGGGCGCACCCACTCGCGGCCGTCCCGAAGTTCTCCCCACGGGGCGTAACTTCTATTCCGTGGATATCCGCGCCATCCCCAGTGAAAGTGCCTGGGATGTGGGACGTAAGGCGGCTGAGGTCTTAATTGACCGCTATACCCAGGAAAACGGCGAATATCCTCAAACCCTCGGCTTGTCGGTTTGGGGAACCTCGACCATGCGCACCGGGGGCGATGATATTGCCCAAGCCCTGGCGTTACTGGGGGTGCAGCCAATTTGGGATGGTTTAGGGCGGCGCGTGGTGGATTTTGAGATTTTGCCCTTGTCGGTGTTGCAACGGCCCAGGGTGGATGTGACGCTGCGGATTTCTGGCTTTTTCCGGGATGCGTTCCCCAATTTAATTGACTTGTTTGATGCGGCGGTGACGGCGGTGTCTCAGGTGTCTGAGTCCCCCGAGGAGAATCCGTTGGCGGCCCAGGTGCAGCAGGAGGCGGCGTTTTGGCAGGGTCAAGGGTTGACGGAGGAGACGGC
>SMDP01000584.1 GCA_012911965.1 Geitlerinema sp. P-1104 | reverse complement strand
GGCAACCTGGAATGGCTACCGGGCAAAAGTGTCGCCCTCTCCAACACCTGTTACCCGGAAGCCGTCTTCGGTCCCCTGCCCCATTTCTACCCCTTCATTGTCAACGACCCCGGCGAAGGGGCCCAAGCCAAACGTCGCAGTCAAGCGGTCATTTTAGACCATCTCACGCCCCCCATGACTCGGGCAGAACTTTATGGAAAACTAGATTGTTTAGAAGGCTTAATTGATGAATACTACGAAGCCGAAAGCTTAAATCCAAGCCGTCTCAAAGACCTCTCTCGTCGCATTGAAAGCCTGATTCAAGAGGAAAACCTGCAACGAGATTTAGGACTGAGTGACGACTTAGATACAACCGTCTTAATGACCCAATTGGATGGCTATCTCTGTGAACTCAAAGAAGCCCAAATCCGCGATGGCTTACATATTTTTGGAGTTTGTCCCGAAGGAGACCCGTTACGGGATTTAGTGGT
This sequence comes from Geitlerinema sp. P-1104, assembly GCA_012911965.1. GTDB lineage: Bacteria > Cyanobacteriota > Cyanobacteriia > Cyanobacteriales > Geitlerinemataceae > Sodalinema. The sequence goes on along the minus strand of SMDP01000584.1, from coordinate 846 downwards.
CTCGATTGCCCGCTGTCCAGGACGGGGACGAGTGGGCTTAACCCAAGCCCTGGCGCAATCCTGGGGCTTGGATATTGACCCCCTCACTACTCCACCCACAGACCCCTTAGACGGGCGATTCCGCAATGTGGGGGATGCAGTGGCGGCGTTGGAAGCGGAAGCGGCGCGACTGGTGGAGGAATTGATTGCGGGAACACCGAGTCCAATGGCCGCCCCAGTTCAGGAGTGCTTGCAATGGATTGACACCGTGTTACTGCCGGCGTTGCGGGGCTGCGATCGCGAACTGATCAACCTAGTTCGAGGCCTCCGGGGTGAGTATATCCCCTCCGGGGCCTCCGGCGCACCCACTCGCGGCCGTCCCGAAGTTCTCCCCACGGGGCGTAACTTCTATTCCGTGGATATCCGCGCCATCCCCAGTGAAAGTGCTTGGGATGTGGGACGTAAGGCGGCGGAGGTCTTAATTGACCGCTATACCCAGGAAAACGGCGAATATCCTAAAACCCTCGGCTTGTCGGTTTGGGGAACCTCTACGATGCGCACGGGAGGCGATGATATTGCCCAAGCCCTGGCGTTACTGGGGGTGCAGCCGATTTGGGATGGCTTAGGGCGGCGCGTGGTGGATTTCGAGATTTTGCCCTTGTCGGTGTTGCAACGGCCCAGGGTGGATGTGACGCTGCGGATTTCTGGGTTTTTCCGGGATGCGTTCCCCAATTTGATTGACCTGTTTGATGCGGCGGTGACGGCGGTGTCTCAGGTGTCTGAGTCCCCGGAGGAGAATCCGTTGGCGGCCCAGGTGCAGCAGGAGGCGGCGTTTTGGCAGGGTCAAGGGTTGACGGAGGAGACGGC
>SMDP01000583.1 GCA_012911965.1 Geitlerinema sp. P-1104 | reverse complement strand
CCCCCGTGGGGGGACGAGGGGGAAACCCACTCCAGAATGCCTTTGAGTTTTACTACGCCACCAACCCTCTCGTCAAATTGCGCGGTGCCTTAGGGGGATTACGCCTGGCCGGTTCCTACTACGGTGAGTTATGGCGTAACCAGGGACTGATTCGTCGCGGCCTAAAACGGGCCCGGCGTTATCACCCCAAAGCCCGTGTCGTCGTTGGAGGAGGGGCCGTCAGCGTCTTTTACGAACAACTCGGTCGTAGTCTCCCCAAGGGCAGCATTATCTCCGTCGGGGAAGGGGAAGCCCTCCTCGAAAAACTACTACGAGGACAGGAGTTTCAGGACGAACGCTGCTACATCGCCGGGGAAACCCAACCCCGAGAGCGGCTCATTCATGAAAAACCCGCTCCCATCGAGAAAACCGCCTGCAACTACGACTATATCGCCAGCATCTGGAACCAATTTAACTATTACTTCCTCGACCAAGACTTCTATCTCGGGGTGCAAACCAAACGGGGTTGTCCCCATAACTGCTGTTACTGCGTCTATACGGTCATTGAGGGGAAACAAGTCCGCATTAACCCCGCCGACGAAGTTGTGGCCGAGATACGCCAACTCTATGATCGCGGCATTCGCAACTTCTGGTTCACCGATGCTCAGTTTATCCCTGCCCGCCGCTATATCCAGGATGCCATTGAACTCCTACAAAAGATCATTGATTCGGGTATGGACGATATCCATTGGGCGGCCTATATCCGCGCCGATAACCTGACCCCAGAACTCTGTGATCTGATGGTCAAAACGGGGATGAATTACTTTGAAATTGGCATCACCAGCGGCTCTCAGGAGTTAGTTCGCAAAATGCGGATGGGCTATAACCTGCGAGTCGTGTTGGAAAACTGCCGTGATCTCAAAGCGGCTGGGTTTAATGATTTGGTCTCCGTCAACTATTCGTTTAACGTCATTGACGAGACCTATGAGACCATTCGCCAAACCATCGCCTATCACCGGGAACTTGAAGCAATTTTCGGGCGCGAAAAGGTCGAACCGGCGATTTTCTTCATTGGCCTGCAACCCCATACTCACCTGGAAGACTACGCCTTAGAGCAAGAGGTGTTGAAACCGGATTATAACCCCATGAGTTTGATGCCTTGGACGGCTCGGAAACTGCTTTGGAACCCGGAACCCCTCGGCTCCTTTTTGGGCGAGGTTTGTCTGGAAGCCTGGCAACGCAATGCCAATGATTTTGGCCGGCAGGTGATGGATATTTTAGAGGAACGGCTCGGCCGTGCGGACTTGGAGGAGGCTCTGAGTGCGCCGATGGTTGACGC
>SMDP01000582.1 GCA_012911965.1 Geitlerinema sp. P-1104 | reverse complement strand
CCCCCGTGGGGGGACGAGGGGGAAACCCACTCCAGAATGCCTTTGAGTTTTACTACGCCACCAACCCTCTCGTCAAACTGCGCGGTGCCTTAGGGGGATTACGCCTGGCCGGTTCCTACTACGGTGAGTTGTGGCGTAACCAGGGACTGATTCGTCGCGGCTTAAAACGGGCCCGGCGCTATCACCCCGAAGCCCGTGTCGTCGTTGGAGGCGGGGCCGTCAGCGTCTTTTACGAACAACTCGGTCGTAGTCTCCCGAAGGGCAGCATTATCTCCGTCGGAGAAGGGGAAGCCCTGTTAGAAAAACTACTACGAGGCCAGGAGTTTCAGGACGAACGCTGCTACATCGCCGGGGAAACCCAACCCCGAGAGCGGCTCATCCATGAAAAACCCGCTCCCATCGAGAAAACCGCCTGCAACTACGACTACATCGCCAGCATCTGGAACCAATTTAACTATTACTTCCTCGATCAAGACTTCTATCTCGGGGTGCAAACCAAACGGGGCTGTCCCCATAACTGCTGTTACTGCGTCTATACCGTCATTGAGGGGAAACAAGTCCGCATCAACCCCGCCGATGAAGTGGTGGCTGAGATGCGCCAACTCTATGATCGCGGCATTCGGAACTTCTGGTTCACCGATGCTCAGTTTATCCCCGCCCGCCGCTATATCCAGGATGCCATTGAACTCCTACAAAAAATCATTGATTCGGGGATGGACGATATCCATTGGGCGGCCTATATCCGCGCCGATAACCTGACCCCAGAACTCTGTGATCTGATGGTCAAAACGGGGATGAATTACTTTGAAATTGGCATCACCAGCGGCTCTCAGGAGTTAGTCCGTAAGATGCGGATGGGCTATAACCTGCGAGTCGTGTTGGAAAACTGCCGCGATCTCAAAGCGGCTGGGTTTAATGATTTGGTCTCCGTCAACTATTCGTTTAATGTCATTGACGAGACCTATGAGACCATTCGCCAAACCATCACCTATCACCGGGAACTCGAAGCGATTTTCGGGCGCGACAAGGTCGAACCGGCGATTTTCTTCATTGGCCTGCAACCCCATACTCACTTGGAAGACTATGCCTTAGAGCAAGAGGTGTTAAAACCAGATTATAACCCCATGAGTTTGATGCCTTGGACGGCTCGGAAACTCCTGTGGAACCCGGAACCCCTCGGCTCCTTTTTCGGCGAGGTTTGTCTGGAGGCCTGGCAACGCAATGCCAATGATTTTGGCCGTCAGGTGATGGATATTTTAGAGGAACGGCTCGGCCGTGCGGACTTGGAGGAGGCTCTGAGTGCGCCGATGGTTGACGC
>SMDP01000581.1 GCA_012911965.1 Geitlerinema sp. P-1104 | reverse complement strand
TAGCGCAAGAAATACCACGAGGAATCAATAAACGTATCCATCGTGTCCGTTTCCCGCTTAGCCGGCGTTCCACAGGTCGGACAAGGAACATTCACCCAGTCCTCTAACTGGGCCAACGGAGACAGTCCCTTCCCACTAAACTCCACAGTTTCGGGAAGTTCAACCGGGAGTTGGTCCTCGGGAACCGGAACCGCGCCACAATTGGGACAGTGAACCACCGGAATCGGCGCACCCCAGTAGCGTTGACGGGAAATCAACCAATCCCGCAGCCGATATTGAATCCGCGCCTTCCCGAATCCTTCCTCTTCGGCGTAGTCAATGATGGCCTGTTTCCCTCTCTCCGAGGCGTTTCCATCAAAGCGTCCTGAGTTGACCATCACCCCAGGGTCCGTGTAGGCCTCGCTTAACTCCATATCGGCGTTGTCCGCGTCGTCGGGGACAATCACTACCTTAATTGGGAGGTTGTTCTCTCTGGCGAATTTAAAATCTCGACTATCATGGGCCGGAACTCCCATCACCGCACCGGTTCCATATTCATAGAGAACGTAATCCGCAATCAAAATCGGGATGTCTTCCCCGGTAAAGGGATTGATGGCGGTTCCTCCGGTGGGAATCCCCCGTTTGGGTTTATCTTCGGCGGTCCGGTCCATTTCGCTTTGTTGGCTGACCTCGTCGATGAAGGCCTCCACCGCTTGGCGGCGGTCTGGGGTCGTCACTTGCAAGGTGAGGGGATGTTCTGGGGCCAAAACCACGTAAGTTACGCCATAAGCGGTATCGGGACGAGTGGTGAAGACACCAATTTTGCTATCACCTGCTTGTCCGTCGTCTCCAAGAATGGGAAACTCCAGATAAGCGCCGGTGGATTTACCAATCCAGTTTTGCTGCATCAACTTGACGCGATCGCTCCAACCGGGCAAACTATCTAAATCCGACAAGAGTGCCTCAGCATAGTCGGTAATCTTGAGAAACCACTGTTTGAGCAATTTCCGTTCAACCTTCGCGCCACTACGCCACGACCGACCCTCATTATCGACTTGTTCGTTGGCCAAAACCGTTTGGTCAACGGGGTCCCAATTCACCGCCGACTCTTTCTGATACGCCAGTCCCGCGTTGAGAAATTGCAGAAAAATCCATTGCGTCCATTTATAGTAGTCCGGGGAACAGGTGGTCACTTCCTTGTCCCAATCAAAGGAAATCCCCAGACTCTGAAGCTGTTGACGCATCTGGTCAATATTTTGATAGGTCCATTTCGCGGGATGGACTCCCCGTTGAATGGCGGCGTTTTCCGCCGGAAGTCCGAACGCATCCCACCCCATCGG
>SMDP01000580.1 GCA_012911965.1 Geitlerinema sp. P-1104 | reverse complement strand
TAGCGCAAGAAATACCACGAGGAATCAATAAACGTATCCATCGTGTCCGTTTCCCGCTTAGCCGGCGTTCCACAGGTGGGACAGGGAACATTCACCCAGTCCTCCAACTGCGCCAAGGGAGAAAGTCCCTTCCCACTAAACTCCACAGTTTCGGGAAGTTGAACCGGGAGTTGGTCCTCGGGAACCGGAACCGCGCCACAGTTGGGACAATGAACCACTGGAATTGGCGCACCCCAGTAGCGTTGACGGGAAATTAACCAATCCCGCAGCCGATATTGAATCCGCGCCTTCCCGAATCCTTCTTCTTCGGCGTAGTCAATGATGGCCTGTTTTCCTTTTTCTGAGGCGTTTCCATCAAAGCGTCCTGAGTTCACCATCACCCCAGGGTCCGTGTAGGCCTCGCTTAACTCCATATCGGCGTTGTCCGCGTCGTCGGGGACAATCACCACCTTAATTGGGAGGTTGTTCTCTCTGGCGAATTTAAAATCTCGACTATCATGGGCCGGAACTCCCATCACCGCACCGGTTCCATATTCATAGAGAACGTAATCCGCAATCAAAATCGGGATGTCTTCCCCGTTAAAGGGATTGATGGCGGTTCCTCCGGTGGGAATCCCCCGTTTGGGTTTATCCTCAGCCGTCCGGTCCATTTCACTTTGTTGGCTGACCTCGTCGATGAAGGCCTCCACGGCTTGGCGACGGTCTGGGGTCGTCACTTGCAAGGTAAGGGGATGTTCTGGGGCCAAAACCACGTAAGTCACACCATAGGCGGTATCGGGACGAGTGGTGAAGACGCCAATTTTGCTATCACCTGCTTGTCTGTCGTCTCCAAGAATGGGAAATTCCAGATAAGCGCCGGTGGATTTCCCAATCCAGTTTTGCTGCATCAACTTGACGCGATCGCTCCAACCGGGCAAACTATCTAAATCCGATAATAGGGCCTCAGCATAATCGGTAATCTTGAGAAACCACTGTTTCAGCAGTTTCCGTTCCACTTTCGCGCCACTGCGCCAAGACCGACCCTCATTATCCACTTGTTCATTGGCCAAAACCGTTTGGTCAACAGGGTCCCAATTCACCGCCGACTCTTTCTGATAGGCTAATCCGGCGTTGAGAAATTGCAGAAAAATCCATTGCGTCCATTTATAGTAGTCCGGGGAACAGGTGGTTACTTCCTTGTCCCAATCAAAGGAAATCCCCAGACTCTGAAGCTGTTGACGCATCTGGTCAATATTTTGATACGTCCATTTCGCGGGATGGACTCCCCGTTGAATGGCGGCGTTTTCCGCCGGAAGTCCGAACGCATCCCACCCCATCGG
>SMDP01000058.1 GCA_012911965.1 Geitlerinema sp. P-1104 | reverse complement strand
CCAGTTAAGGCTTAAGCTGGTCAGCTACCTGAAGGGGAGGGCACGAAGCCCCCGTGCTTCAGCCGGGGGTGCTGACATACTCCTTAAATCCCGACCGATTGTTCTCAGTTTGCCCAAAAAGTGTTTAGGGCTACATCCGGCCCCAAATGACCTCCTAGCCGCCAATGCCCAAACGTAGGGCTAAACTTGGCGTTAGGGGTAAAAGGGTTAATAACACCATCAACAGTGACAGTAAACTGATCAGGGCCCGTGCATCATTGGGTTCGCGAATTTCATTGAGACTCGGACGTTCTAAATCCCGCTGTAAGACCAAAATGATGATGGCCCAATATAAGGCTAAAGGATTGGCAAAGGTGGCGATCGCCAATACCACTAACGTCGCAATCGTCGTCCGTCCAGCAATTTTGCGTCCATAAATGGCTTGCACCGCTCGTCCACCATCCAACTGGCCCGCTGGCATTAAATTAATAGCATTGACCACCAAGCCCAGCCAACCTAAGATCACCAGAGGATGCACCGCAACTAAGGCTTGATTGAGATTCTGTCCCAACAGGCCTTTGGCCACCACACCCACCAACACCGAACCTCGGAAAAACTCCGTCGGAATCTGAAACAGACTCTCGGCATTGGACCACCCCAAACCCACCAGCAACAGGGCAAACGAGAACAGTCCCCCAGCCAGAGGTCCAGCAATGGACACATCAAACAAAACCGAACGATTCGGCATCAGGGACTCAAAGCGGGTAATCGCCCCAAAGGAGCCAATTTGCCACGTGGGTAGAAAAAACGGCGGTGACAAACGCACCCCATAGCGACTGGCCATCACCCGATGGCCCAGTTCATGAATTAAGAGGACAGCCCAAATTCCCAACGCCAAGGGTAAGGTTTCCGGCCAGCGGCTAAAATCGCTAAATAAATCAAACCCTAAAAAGATACCAGCGGTTTCTAAGGAGGTGACCACCGTAGCGATACAGAGTCCCAGGGCCAAAAGTTGTTGCCCTTGAGTTAGCGGTTGCGGGTCTTTATCCCGAGGTAAGACCACCACCACCGGCTTGCCATCAGGATCGGGGACTAAAAACAAACGATAGCGATCGCCCGTTACCGCCTCCAACCGAGAGGCCAACATCCCATAGGAGGGGTCAGGCTCTCCCCGCAAATTGCCCTTGAAAATCGCACCAGACTGATAGGGGATCGTCTCCGTACAGAAAAACGTATCAATGCCAAAAATGTTTTGAATCTGGCGTAAATCCTCATCAGGAATGGCAGGAAACTCCAGGGCCGCCTTGCGATTGCCCAGTTTTGGGGGTAACTCCCGAGACGAGTTCCCGATTTTGCCAGACTCAGACGCAGATGAGAGACTGGTATTAGACTCCGAGTCCGTTGAGCTGTCCGAGTCCGCCTCTAGGTTCTTAACCTCTAAGTCCTGGGGGTCTTGAGACTTAGATGGCTGGTCTGTCCCTAGCTTGTTTTCTAAAAGATTCTGCAAGTCAGCCCGTTCTTTCGGGTCTTGGGCTGCCTGCCGCAGTCGTCGACCCAAGCCAATGTAGACAATAATCGACAGGATAATCACCAGCAGCTCTAGAGCCAGATTAATATAAATCCCAGCTGCCAAGAGGCCGAAAAAGACTAACCAGGGTGCCGTCACGGACACCGACTGCAACCACGACAGCAAACCAATTTTGCCGTAGGGACGAGCACGGGCATAACCCCATGCCAAAATTCCAGCAGCAAACAGTACGATTGCAATGGGTGTGATTGTCTCAGTCGCGATGTCCATCCACTTACCTTTAACATTTCATCTCAACGTCGGTGCATTTACACCTCGCTGTCTTAACTTTAACCCTTTCAGGGCATTGATTTCTCTTTAGAATCTCTGAGGATAGCGTGGGAATGGCGAGAGTCTCCCCTCAGCCCGGTTAACCGCCTAGCTCTTTCGTGACTCCTGGAGCTGGCCCCTTAAAATGGAACCTAACCTGGCCCCCTGTTTCCAGATGTTCGCCTTGACCCGTCATGACCTTGCCCTGTGCCAGTTGCGTACTTGAATTGCTGCCCCCATGAAACCTTCTCCCCTTTCGATCCCTTGGGTGACCCTCTCCACCGGTGTTGTACTGGGGCTGGCAATACTTCTCATCGATAAGGCTGAATCCCGTCGCTTCCAGACACAGACTCGCCAGTCAGTCCTTCAGGAACTGAACACAGTACGAACCCTCCTCGAAGGACAACTACAAACTCATCGGCTACTGGCCCATTCCCTGGGCCATCAGGCCCTGGCCCAGTCTGCCCCCCCAACCCAGGAATGGTCAGCCTTACAGGAGCAATTACAACAGAACTATCCAGCTATCAAGAAGATTCTCTGGCGGCCGCTGGCCAACCCCACTGGCGTAGAATCAGCCCCCTCCTTAGAGCGGGAAACTGACTCCCTAGCGTCCCGAGGGCAGATTCAGTTACAGGTTCCCATCCATTCCCCCCTGTCGGAGACGAATTCCTCGGTATTGGGACAGGTTCACCTGATTGTTGATTTAGAGCGGTTAGTGGAGGAGAGTCCTTTAGGGGAGCGAGTCTTGGACTTAGATTGGGCCCTGCGAACCCCGACCTCGACAGGAGAGACTGCGTCAGTTCTATTGGGTCAGCCGAGGGTGTTTGATGAGTTTCCGGTGACCGCCGATGTGCGCGTCTCGGAGATGGTCTGGCAAATTGCCGGGATTCCCAGTCAAGGATGGTCGCAGCAGTCGCCCCTACAGCCTTGGATTCGCACCCTAGGAACGACGATGACGGTGGGAACGATGCTGTTTATGGCTGGGGGGCTACACCGCTATAAACGCCAGTCTGAGGCAACCCAGGCAATTTTAGCTCGCTTGGATGCTCAGGAGAACCAATACCGCTGTATGGCTGATAGTACGCCGGTGATTCTCCTGCAATTGGATCTGCGGGGGGTCCCTCACTTTGCGAATCTCTATAGTCAGAATTTTTTGGGCTATGATTTCCCCACGTTGGAGGAAATGCCCCTCGCGAAACGCTTGGCGAGTCCTGGCTTGGCGGGGTTGATGGAGGAGGCAGCCCAGAGTCACACGGTGGCTGTTTCACGGGTTGTTCCTATTCGCCGCCGCAATGGGGAACAGGTTTGGGTGAACTGGCACATCTGTCTGTTGGGGGATCATTTGGGGAACTCTCCCGGCTTGCTCTGTATTGGCTATGATGTGAGCGATCGCCAGGGGATTCAGAACCGTTTGCTGAAGGTACAAGGCCAGTTGCGGCGGCTGTTTTCTTTGATGGGCGATCGCCTGCTACTGGTGAATGCTCAGGGGCGCTATTATCAGCAGGATTGGGATGAGTCTCTGCCCTTGGAGTCGTTCTTATCGGGAGGGAAGGAAGCCTCAGGACTGGCAGGGAGTCTTCACGACAGCTTTGGGGATTCGGCAGCGGAACAGGTGTTAGAGGCGGTTCAGCGGGCGATCGCCCAGCCGCCTCAAGAGAGCCATTTTTGTCTGAGTCTGGAGATGAGGCAGAGTTCCCGGGGCCAGTGGTCTGCCTCGGGTTGCTTCTTGGTTCGGGTCGTACCATTCCTCGATGAGTATGCGTTGTTGTTGATGGAGGATATGCGGGAACAACGGAATCTCACACGCCTCCTAGAAAGCACGCAACAGGAGTTAGAGGAACGGGTGCGTGATCGCACTGGCAAACTCTATGACACCAATAAACAGCTTCAACAGGAAGTTGTTGAGCGGATGCAGATTGAGGAGGCTCTACGGCTGAGTGAAGAACGGGAACGGGATAAGGCCAAGCAACTCGAAGCCACCCTCAAACAACTCAAACGCACCCAGGCTCAATTGGTGCAGACGGAGAAGATGTCCAGTTTGGGGCAGTTAGCCGCTGGCATGGCCCATGAAATTAACAATCCGGTCAACTTTATTTATGGGAATCTCACCCCAGTCCGGGACTATCTTGGCGATCTCCTAGAACTACTGCATCGCTATCAAGAGCATTATCCTCAACCTCCCGAGGCGATCACGTCCTGGCAGGAGGAGATTGATGTACCATTTCTCCAGGACGATTTATTTAAGATTCTTCAGTCAATGGAGGTGGGGGTGGAGCGGATTCAGGCCATCATTAGCTCCTTAAAGAACTTTGCTCGCCTTGATGAAATGGGCATGAAATCAGTTAATCTCCATGAAGGGATTGAAAGTACCTTAATGGTCTTACAAAATCGCCTTCGAGGTCATGGCAAACGACCGGATATTTCTCTAATTAAACAGTATGGGGACATTCCCAAGGTGACCTGTTACGCCAGTCAGATTAACCAGGTTCTCATGAACTTGTTTGACAATGCCATTGATGCCATTCAGGAGCGTCTTGAACAGCAACCTGACCCACCCCCTCAGATTAGGATTTCGACGCATTACTGCTCTCGTCATCAGGTTTCGATTGTCCTAGAAGATAATGGAATCGGGATTCCTGAAGCGGTCCAGCAACAAGTATTTAACCCGTTTTTTACCACAAAAGCAGTGGGAAAAGGAACGGGATTAGGGTTATCGATTGCCTATCAGGTCATTCACGAAGCCCATGGTGGAAGTATCAATATTACCTCCCGACCGGGACAAACTCAATTTGAAATCCAACTCCCCACCCAGCCAACCTTGTGAGAGCGGCGATCGAGTTCATCCCGGTTCAGCACCTCAAGAGGAGCGAGATGAGGCCGAACTGGCGAGGGGAACCCGAGTGGGTGTCCAAGGGGTGGGGTTAATCACCTGGGTTTCGAGTTGACGCTCCCTCAAGCAGTCTTGGAACTCTTCCGGGGTTCCTGAGGCCTTGAGAATCGAGAGCAATAGCCCCTCAAAATTAATATCTCCTCCGGCAGCAGTCGGTAAAATGTATTGGGGTTTAATCCATTCCACCAATTCTAGGGCGCTCTCCTTCCCCTTGATAAACGGACCCACCAGGGGAAGTTCCAGGTTAACCAATGGCGCGATCGCCACGTCAATTGGGGGTAGCTCTTTCAACAAGGAACTGTGATTCCCATGAGGTTCATAGTACAGAGACGTTCCTGCGTGTAAATCACTAATTACATAAGCATTTTCTACGGTTGTCGGGCCAATGGGAGAGCCGGGGAAGGCTTGGATTTGCAGGCGATCGCCCCAGGTGTAAATCTGCCGCTGGGATAGAGCCACCACCTCCTCATAGCCTAACCCCTGCGCCACCTTCGCTGCACCCGCCGATCCCACCACCGGTAAGCTTCGCGGTAATTGTTCTAAGGTGGGTGGGTGAGCATGATCCGGCAGTCCCTGGGACAAGAGAATTAAATCAATGTCATCCGGGATCGGCCGCTCAATCGGACGGGTCCCCTTAAAGAACCAAGGACTGTTGCCAAACACCAATGGCCCCACCAGCCAAGGATCCAAGAGAATCCGACAGCCGTCGAAGTCCAGCAGCCAGGAGTTGCTATCTAGATAGGTCAGTTCCATAGAATTAGGTTAATAGTTCGTAACATACAAACCCATTTTAAAGGATTTTCCGAAAAATGACGGGGGTCAGGACAGTGGTTTCCGTAGTATTACGGAGTTGACAGACAGGTGGACATGATAAGATAGGAATGGTATAAAATTTAAAGTTTAGATTAATCCAGAAGTGTTAGCGTAATACCATCATATTTAGTCCAAGTTTAACCCAAGCAAAATTCTTGGCGAGTGCATCGACAAACTTAGGGAAACGCTTGACTTCACCCGCAGGTCACTATGACTATTCAAGAATCCAGGGAACTAAAACACGAGAGCTTAGAACTGCTACAACAGTTCCAAAAGACTCCATCTACCGAACTGCGCAACCAACTGGTTCAATTGAACATTGGCTTGGTGCGTAAGGAGGTTCACCATTGGCTCAAACAATGCAATGAGACCTACGACGACCTATTACAGGTAGGCTGTTTAGGACTCATTCGCGCCATTGAACGGTTCGATCTCACTCAAGGTCATGCCTTTAGCTCCTTTGCCATTCCCTATATCCGAGGCGAAATCCAGCACTACCTGCGCGATCGCAGTCCCTCGATGCGAGTCCCTCGCCAATGGCTGACGGTACATCGCCAAGCCAAGAAAGTCATCCGCCAGCTCAACAGTGACCTCAAGCGGACGCCAACGGACGAAGAAATCGCCGAGGCCCTCGATATTCCCGTCAGCGAATGGCTTGATATTCAACTGGCCCTGCAAAATCGCTCTCCCCTGAGCTTAGATGCTCCCGTCGCCGAAGAAGACGAGCACGGGACGTCTTTGGGAGCAACGGTCACCGATCGCCAGTATCGCAGTTTCCAACTCGCAGAAGAAGATCGGATTCTCTTACAACAAGGCCTAGCCAAACTCGAATCGGGAACCTGCAAAGTCTTAGAATTTGTCTTCCTGCAAGACCTCACCCAGAAAGAAACCGCTGATCGCATGGGAATTAGTGCCGTCACCGTCTCTCGCCGAGTAAAAAAAGGACTCAGTACCCTGCAACGGATCATGCAGGAGAATGAGCGTTAATGACAGTTGGCAACCCAGTCCGAGAGTGAGTTGCCCTGTCAGCAAAAGTTCAAAATTCTTTACAATGATGGAGGAAGTACGTCTGATCGACAGCTTCCTCCATTTTTGTTGAGTTCCCCGCGATCGCCCCATGACCCAAACCCCAACCCAACCCTCATCCCGAGCCGCCGAACAGTTACAGCAGCAGCGACAATTTTTCGCCAGCGGTCAATCCCAAGATGTCCAGTTTCGTCTTGAGCAACTCAAACGGCTCAAAGAAGCCATCCAAGAGCGTAGCGCCGCCATTGTCGAAGCCGTCTATGCGGATTTGGGTCGTCCAGAATTTGAGGCTTACTTTGAAATTGCGGCCATCGCTGAAGTCACCTATGCCATCAAACATCTCAAATCCTGGGTCAAACCCCAATCTATCCGAACTGGCCTCGATCAGTTTCCCTCCCGAGGACGAATCTACCCCGAACCCCTGGGGGTGGTTCTGATTATCTCCCCCTGGAACTATCCCTTTCAACTGAGCCTGAGTCCCTTAGTCGGGGCGATCGCCGCCGGAAACTGTGCCATCGTCAAACCCTCAGAACTCTCTCCCCACACCTCCTGCGTCATCCGAGAGTTAATCGAAGCCACCTTCGACCCCGGCTATGTGAGTTGTCTAGAAGGAGGCGTCGAGACCAGTCAAGACCTGCTGGCCCAACGCTTCGACCATATTTTCTTCACCGGTAGCACTCGTATCGGCAAAATCGTCATGGAGGCGGCCGCCCAGCATCTAACCCCCGTCACCCTGGAACTGGGGGGAAAAAGCCCCTGTATCGTCGATGGCGAGGTGAACCTCCCCGTGGCCGCCAAACGGCTGACCTGGGGCAAATTTGTCAACGCTGGACAAACCTGTATCGCCCCTGACTATATCCTGGTTGAGCGCCGCCGTAAGGACGACCTGTTGCAGGCAATCAGCCACTATATTCAAGAGTTCTTCGGCGAGAATCCGGCCGAAAGTCCCGACTTAGGGCGTTTAGTGAGTGACAAACACTTCGATCGCGTCGCCTCCTTCCTCAACAACGGAACCGTCGTCGTGGGAGGAACCTGCGATCGCAGCCAACGCTACATCGCCCCCACCGTTCTGGATGGGATTACCTGGGATGACCCCATTATGCAGGAGGAAATCTTCGGGCCGATTCTGCCAGTCTTGACCTATGACCGCCTTGACGAGGCGATCGCCCAAATTAACGCCCGCCCTAAACCCCTGGCCCTGTATATCTTCTCCAACCGTAAAGCGGTGCAACAGCAAGTCCTGCAACAAACCTCCTCGGGGGGAGCCTGTGTCAATGACACCATTATGCAATTAGCCGTCCCCGACCTGCCCTTTGGGGGAGTGGGAGCCAGTGGTCTGGGCCAGTATCATGGAAAAGCCAGTTTTGACTGCTTCTGTCATTACAAAAGCGTCCTGCACAAAGGCCTCTGGTTCGACCTCAACTGGCGTTATGCCCCCTATGAGGGCAAACTCGGACTAATCAAACGAGTCATCGGTGTCTAACTGCCTCAATTATGGACCGTCCCCAACCCCCCAACTCCCAACAACTGGCCCAAGACGTTCGCCAATGGCTAGACGAGATTAGCCAACTCAAACAGCAACTGCTTGAGGCCCGCGAGGCGATCGCCCAAGCCCAAAAACAGGGCGACCATTGGCGATCGCTCTATAACCGAGAAGCCGAACAACGTCGCCAGGACGTACAACGGGGACACGAGCGCATCGCCGAACTCGAAGCCCGCCTGCAAGAGCGGCGATCGCCCCCCATGGGGTCTGAAGACGATCTGCGCCGTCAACGTCAGCAAGCCTTAGATGGCTTGGACATCAGCGAATTACAACAGCAACTTTTAGACCTGTCCCTAGAACGCGATCGCCTTCTCAACCAGGTGGAACACTTAGAAGAATCCCTAGAAAGCGAGCAGCAACAGCATCAAAAAACCCGAACCGAGTTAACCGGGGCCCTCGCCGATGCCATCGCCCTGCTCTCCAAGGGAAAAGAGACCCCTCCCTCCACCTCAGTCTAGATCAGCGGTTTGCCTCCCCTTCAACCCCATCATTCGCGCTACCCGTTCAACCTAATCCCCCCAAACCGCCGCCACCATGGGTTTGAAAGCTCTACTTCCCCTCATTGCCATTGTCACCGGGGCGTTGCTGCCCCAACTGGCGTACTTTAGCGATGCCATTCGCCCCCTCTTAATGGCATTGTTATTCACCACCTTCATTAACCTCAACCTGCACCAAGTCTGGCAAAACTTACGTCCCCAAGCCCTCTGGATTGCCATCGCCAACATTGGCATCGCCCTAGCCTGGTATGCCCTCTGGACTCCCCTCGACGTGAGCCTGGGCCGCCTCTACTTCATGACCGCCATCGCCCCCACCGCCGCCGCCGCCCCAGCCGTCATCCATCTCTTGGGTCGTAACATCGAATATGTGACCGTCTCCGTCATCCTCACCAATAGCCTGGTGGCCCTGTCCCTGCCCCTATTGACCACCTGGCTCTTCGAGGGCGATCGCAGTGCCGATCCCCTGCCCATGTTGCAGTCCGTGGCCCTGTTACTGACCATTCCCCTCCTGCTGGCACAACTGTGGAAGCGACTTCCCCAATCCTGGCGATCGCCCATCAACGAACGGGGGCTATCTCTCTACATTTGGGTCATCCTACTCACCCTCGCCAGTGCCACCGCCAACGACTTCATCCGCCAGGACAACGCCCTCTCCGCCCTCAGCATCGCTGCGATCGCCCTTCACGCCTTAATTATCTGCGTCGTCAACTTTAGCCTGGGACGACTCCTCGGTCGTTGGCTCCATCATGGCCGACTTGCCCGAGAAGTCAGCCAATCCCTCGGTCATAAAAACACCATGTTTGCCGTCTGGTTTATCCTGGCCTTCCTCAATCCCAGCTTTGCCCTCGGCCCGATGTTCTACATCGTCTTTCAAAACCTCTATAATGCCTACCAGATCGTGACCGCAGCCAAAGAAATCCCCTCCTAAGCGATCGCACAATAAGATAACATTAAAGAATAACCGTTAACGCGGTTACACCCTATACCATTGCCGGGCATCTACGTCAACATCACGCCTCAGTCTCCACCAGCAGTACTCAGGCATCTCCCCTGTCCTGCCCTAGGATAGTTTTCTGTCGTCCGGGTTGCCATTGTGATCACGATTTTTCTCATTCATCCAACTCAAGCCGAACCCATCCGGAGTTGGACTTTTAAGCAAGACTCCGTAGTGCGGGTTGGGCGCTCCAAAGATAATGACGTCGTAATTCACGGTTCCCTAGTGTCCCGGCATCACCTAGAACTTTGGAATCATCAAGGTCATTGGCAACTGCTCAATTTTGGGGCCAATGGCACCTTTTTCGAGGGAAAACCCGTCCAGCAGTCACCCGTCGACGATGGCATGGTCATCCGTTTGGGGTCAACGGGGCCGCGCCTACAACTGCGCCTAGAGTCTCAGCCGGAGGAGACGGCCGCCAACAAGCACCTGACGGCCCATCCCCTTAAGGATTAACCCCCGGACAGGGCCCGGTTCACCGTATCAATGCGACTTTGAAAATAGGCTTCCCGATTGCCCAGTTGTTGAGCCAGTTGTAGCCCCCGACGAAAGGAATTGAGCGCCGCCGGGTAGTTTTGCTGCTCTTGGTGAACCTGACCCATGCGACCATAGGTCATCATCAGTCCATACTGATTGCGGGCAATTTCATGGGTTTCAATTTGAGCCTGATAGACCTCCAACGCCGCCTCCCAGTCCCCATAGCGTTCATACAACTGTGCCAGGGCCGTCAACGCTTCCTGAGCGCGATAAAACTGGAGAGCCTCCCAAGCTAAGCGATAAGCCTGTTGATACTGGGCGATCGCCTCATTGGGACGCTCAGAGTTTTCCAAATCCTGACCCACCGCAATCTTGAACGCCGTGACCCGGGCCACATTATTAAGACCACGGTAATAGGCGATTAACTCCTGCTTGACCTCAATCGCCTGGTCGTAGGCCTGGAGGCGATCATAAATATAGGCTAACTCCGTCAAATAGACCACCTCAGTCTGGCGATCGCCCCGTTGACGGGCCAACTCCCGCAACGCCTCATAAGCCTGCGCCGCCGCCTCATAATTGAGGTCTTGTAGGGCCGTCTCCCCTAACCGTTGCCAAGCCTCCTCTTGTTTCGCCTCATCTCCGCGCGATCGCGCCCACTCTAACACCACCTCATACACCTCCAGCGCCGCAGACCTGGCCCCCACCGTCTCATAAGTTTGCGCCAAAGCCATCAACCGCTGTAAATTCGGCGTTTCCACCTCATCGAGTTCCCGCATTTGCAGCCGCCGTAACCGTTCCCGCATCACCTGAAGCTGATAAAACTCCTCCTGTTGCCAAGCCAATTCACCCACCCGCTGCAACGCCTCCAATTCCGCCTCCGTCCCTAAAAAGCGTCGCAGTCGTAACTCACGATTCCACAACTCAAACGCCGCCGTCACCCGTCCCTGAGAGAACGCCGCCAACGCCTCAGCATTCAGTTGATCCAACGCTGTCGCCAAACCACGCCGTTGAGCCTCCGTCAACACCGCCTCTCCCTGCCAAACCGCCTCAGGAATCAGCGGGTCCACCTCCGTCAACTCCAACGGATTCGCCGGTAATCCCCGGCGCGATTCTCCCTGGGCCAGCGCACTCTCAGGCCCGAGAGTCGACATAGCCAACCCCAAGATCAGCAAGGTCAGAGCCTGGGCTGATACAGTAAACAATTGAAGGGCAAACTTAGAACACATAAGGCGACATTGACGAGAGGAACCAAAACAAGATGAAACCATGAGCCAGACCCAGATAATTCAGGACATTAGAGCAATCCAACCATGCAAACGCGAGGACAACAGCCGATGCAGACCAACAGCCTAGCCAGAGGGTTAAGAGGACATCAGCCCATCTATCAGCGGATCCTACCATTGGCCTTACTCTGCCTTCTGTTGACCCTCTCGGGTTGCGGCCTACCCCGTATCCAAGCCGAAGATCGACTCTTTTTGCCCCTATCCCTAGAGTTACTTGATGAGTCAATTCTCCCCAGCCAAGACATTGAGAACACTCGCATTGGCGGTCTCTCGGCGATTACCTATGATCGTCAGACCGGGAACTACTATGCCTTATCCGATGATCGGGGCTTCGTCTCTCCCGCTCGATTTTATACATTATCAATCGACATTGGCGGCGACGATCCGGATCTGTTCCAGATTCGTAAGATCACCATTGAAGATGTCACCCTCCTGCGGGATGAAGCCGGGGAACCGTTCCCCCCGGGAACCATTGACCCCGAAGGAATTGCCCTCTCCCCTGATCGCACCCTCTTCATCGCCAGCGAGGGAGTCTCTCAAGATGGGATTCCCCCCTTTGTCGATGAATTTGATTTAAGCACCGGCCGGCGCTTACGGGCCCTACCCATTCCCAACTACATGATTCCCGATGCGGCCGGTTCCGAGCAAACCCTAGGGGTTCAGAATAATCTCGGCTTTGAATCCCTCACCATTGGCGGCGTAGGAACCGGGGAACCCTACCGAGTCTTCGCCGCCACAGAATCGGCGTTATTACAAGATTTACCCTGGATTGAAGAGCAACGACAACAGGCCCCCGCCGACGATCCCATTCCCCTCACCACGCGGCTGTTACATTATGTGGTGGTCGAAAATCGCGCCCAGGTTGTGGCCGAACATCTCTATCCCCTAGACGAGCCACCCTCCCTGTTAACGGTGAATAATGGGTTAGTGGAACTGCTGGCCTTAGATGGGGCCAATGCCCTGCGTTCGAGGCCGGGGGGCTATTTCCTGAGTTTAGAACGCACCTTTGGCGCAGAAGGATTTGGGGCCAAACTCTTTCAGATGGCGATCGCCTCCGCCAGCGATATCTCGACCCTAACCTACCTACAAGGAGACGCGAAAGACTTTCAACCCGTACAAAAACAACTCCTCTTAAACCTCAATTACCTTGAAGGATTCCGTCCTGACAACCTAGAAGGAATGACCTTTGGCCCCCGACTCCCCGACGGTTCCCAAAGTCTTATCCTCGTCAGCGATGACAATTTCCGAGACAATCAAGTCAATCAGTTTGTGCTACTACGACTCACCGCCGAACGTTAAGACCCGAATCTGAGAATTGACAGGGGGGCCTGAATCTCAGAAAATTGATCCCGATCAATTTAAGCCTCTTGCCCAGGGCGCGCCACTTGCGGTACGCCCCTACGTCTTTTCTGTTCCCTGTTCCCTGTTCCCTGTTGCCCAGGGCGACCACAAGGGTACGCCCCTACGTCTTTTCTGTTCCCTGTTCCCTGTTCCCTGTTCCCCCATGACAAACTCTGACGATATCACAACCCTAGCTCGCTGGATGGCTTCCGATTTTAGTAATCAACAGCAAGCCTTTGATAATCCCCCCCTCTTTGCCCATGTTCGGGCCTGTTTACGTCCCTTACCCTCAGACAAATTTGCTGGGATTAGTTTCTATCTCGAACAGGCCTATCAATATGCCCTAAATCGTCCCTACCGCACGCGGGTGTTGATGCTGAAAGAGGAAGATGGAGGGTTGATTATTGAGAATTATGCGATCGAGAACGCCGAGGAGTGGTTTGGCGCGTCGCGAGAACCCCATCGTTTAGAATCTCTGGCCCCTGAACGCTTAACTCGTCTGTGCGGCTGTAATTTTGTGGTGGAACGTCAAGATAATAGCTTTACTGGGGTGGTGGAACCGGGGAATCAGTGCTGTGTGGAACGAAACGGTCAAACCACCTACCTTGACAGTCGCTTTGAAATCAGCGAACATCACTTCCGAACCCTCGATCGCGGACGTCATCCTGAGACGGGCGAGCGAGTGTGGGGGTCCGTTGCCGGGGCGTTTGAGTTTGACCGAGTAACCAGCTTTGCCCACGAACTAATGTTGTAATCTCGGTTACAGTAGGGTGATCGGCCGCGAACCTCCAAAATTACCAGCATTGGCAGATTCTACAGTCAAGTCGTCAAGCCCGGTGTCGCAACGTACACCAAACCTGGTAGATTTAGCGAGTATCAGCTCAGCAATCGTATAACAAACCACAAGATGAAAGTACTTGTTATTGGCGGTGACGGTTACTGCGGATGGGCAACAGCACTCTACTTGTCCAATCGCGGTCACGACGTTGCAATCCTTGATAGTTTAGTCCGTCGTCATTGGGATTCCCAGCTAAAAATTGAAACCCTAACTCCCATCGCTCCCATTCAGCGTCGGCTTCAACGCTGGTATGAACTGACGGGAAAACGCATTGAGTTGTTTATTGGCGACATCAATGATTATCCGTTCCTAAGTCAAGCCATGCACCAGTTTGAACCCGAGGCGGTGGTTCACTTTGGTGAACAGCGTTCGGCGCCGTTCTCGATGATCGATCGCGAACATGCGGTTCTCACCCAAGCCAACAACGTCATTGGCAACCTGAACCTTCTCTATATTCTCAAGGAAGACTTCCCCGATTGCCATCTGGTGAAACTGGGAACGATGGGTGAGTATGGAACTCCCAATATCGATATTGAAGAAGGCTACATCACCATTGAGCATAACGGTCGTAAGGATACCCTTCCTTATCCCAAACAGCCGGGTAGCTTCTACCACCTCAGCAAAGTTCACGACAGCCACAATATCCAGTTTGCCTGCAAAATTTGGGGCTTACGGGCCACCGACTTGAACCAGGGGATTGTCTATGGGGTGCTGACGGAAGAGACGGGCATGGATGAATTGCTCGTCAACCGCCTCGACTATGATGGGGTTTATGGAACCGCCCTTAACCGCTTCTGCATTCAAGCGGCGATCGGTCATCCCCTGACGGTGTATGGGAAAGGTGGACAAACCCGCGCCTTGCTCGATATCCGAGATACAGTTCGTTGTATCGAAATTGCCGTGGAAAATCCTGCCAATGCTGGTGAGTTCCGTGTCTTCAACCAGTTTACGGAAATGTTCAGTGTGGCCGACTTAGCCCTAAAAGTGCAACAAGCCGGTTCGGCCTTGGGACTAAACGTCAGCATTGATAATCTGGAGAACCCTCGGGTTGAGCTGGAAGAGCATTATTTTAACGCCAAAAACACGAAACTCATTGATTTGGGATTACAACCTCACAACCTCTCCGATTCCCTGCTGGATTCTCTGCTTAACTTCGCAGTTAAGTATAAAGATCGGGTGGATAAAGACCAAATTCTGCCGAAAGTACGGTGGCGGCGTTAAGTCCCGATTTGTCTCCAGGGTCAACAGTGAGGTAGCTTTGTGGGCAGTCCACTGGATTGCCCCGCCTGGTTTCCCTATCCCTTCATCCCGTTAGAGTACGTATGCGTATTGCTCTTTTTACTGAAACATTCCTGCCGAAAGTTGATGGCATTGTCACTCGCTTGCGGCATACTGTCGAACATCTCCAGCGTCTGGGGGATAATGTTCTGGTCATCTCCCCCGATGGCGGATTGACCGAATATAAGGGGGCCAAAATTTTTGGTGTGCCAGGGTTCCCACTACCCCTTTATCCTGAACTGAAGTTGGCAGTTCCCAATCCCTCGATTCGCCCGGTGCTAGAAGACTTTAAGCCAGATTTGATTCATGTGGTAAATCCGGCGGTGTTGGGATTGGGGGGACTCTATTACGCCAAATCGATGAATGTGCCGCTGGTGGCCTCCTACCATACCCATTTGCCTCAATATCTACAGCATTATGGATTGGGAATGTTCGAGGAGGTGTTATGGGGGCTGCTGCGATCAGCTCATAATCAGGCTCAGTTAAATCTTTGTACCTCCAGCATTATGGTGCAGGAGTTGAGTTCCCACGGCATTGAACGCACGGATTTATGGCAGCGTGGGGTGGATACGGAGATGTTCCAGCCCAGTTTGGCCAGCGAGAAGATGCGATCGCGCCTCAGTGATGGACATCCGCAGGCACCTCTGTTGCTGTATGTGGGGCGACTCTCGGCGGAGAAAGAGATTGAGCAAATTCGCCCAGTGTTGGAGTCGATTCCCAATGCTCGCTTGGCCTTAGTCGGCGGTGGCCCCCATCGGGAGGCGTTGGAGGCGCATTTCGCTGGAACAGCGACGCAATTTGTGGGTTATCTGCAAGGGTTGGAGTTGGCCTCAGCCTATGCTTCAGCGGATGCCTTTATTTTCCCATCGCGCACGGAAACCCTCGGCTTAGTCTTGTTGGAAGCCATGGCCGCTGGCTGTCCGGTGGTGGCGGCGGGAACCGGTGGGATTCTCGATATTGTCACCGATGGTAAAAATGGCTATTTGTTCGATCCCGCTGATGAGCAGGGAGCGGTGGTGGCCACTCAACGGCTGTTAGCTAATCAGGAGGAACGGGAAACCCTGCGCCTGAATGCTCGCCAGGAGGCAGAACGCTGGGGTTGGAATGCAGCTACGCAACAGTTACAGCAATTCTATGCTCAAGTACTGACGGGGAAATCTCTCGTCTCTGCTGCATAGCACCTTTTGCATGAATTGTCAAGTTCCTGAATCCTGTCGCGTCTGCCGATCGCCCCAAGTTGTCTTTTTTATGACTGTGGGCGATCGCCACTATTGGCGTTGTGAACATTGTCAATCCACCTTTTTAGCCGCCGAGGAGTTACCGGAACCCGAGTTTGAGCGCGAACGGTACAATCTGCATGAGAACGACCCCCAGGATGAGGGCTATCGTCAGTTTCTCAATCGCCTGGCGGCGCCGTTGCTGTCCCGCTTAGCCCCCAAACAACGGGGACTGGACTATGGCTGTGGTCCAGGACCGGTCTTAGCACAAATGCTAGAAGAGGCGGGACATTCCATGGCCCTTTATGACCCCTTCTTTTTCAGCGATCGCCGTCCCCTGCACCAAATCTACGACTTCATAACCTGCACCGAAGTCGTCGAGCATTTCCATCATCCCGCCCCAGAATTTGACCAACTCACCGGCCTACTCAACCCTGGCGGCTGGCTGGCCATCATGACCTGTTTTCAGACCGAGGATCGGGCCTTCGCCAACTGGCACTATCGCCGCCAGGCTACCCATGTCACCTTTTATCGCCAATACACCTTTGAGGTGATTGCCCAACAGTGGGGCTATCACTGCGAGGTTCCTCGACGTAACGTCGTCCTGCTGCGCAAATCCTCTTAGCCACTTCACCTCTCAAACGAGAGCAGCCGCCCCATACCCGAGGCAAAAACGTGAAGAAAATTTGCGTTGGGAAGTGTTATCGGATACACTTTGACAATCTTGTCGGAAATCTTAACAAAAATTACAACTTTCAGGATTCATCTGCTCTAAACCAAAGCCAGACCCTGACATTTATCTAAATTCATGCAACTACTCCCTAGACCCTATACCCTCACCATCAAGCGAGCCGGACAACGTCCCTTCGTACTTTTGGTTGGGCTGCCCCTAAGACTGGCGATCGCCACCTTGGGAACCCTAATGGTTGGAGGAATAGGACTAGCAGGACTGCAAGTTTGGCAAACCTATCAAGCCAATCGCACCGAACTCGATCGCCGGGCCGAAGAAATTCTCGAACAGGTCGAAGGCCTCGAAGCCCAAGTCGAAGAACTCAAAGAACGCTCTGGGATGTCAGACGATCCCCCAGCCTATCGAGAACTCGGACAAGGGGGACCCGTCTTGCGTCCTCTCAACGCAGCAGAGTTGCTGAGCAACGCCGAAACCCATGTCAGTCGCCTCACCGAAGACCTCAGCGATCGCGTCCAGCCGGCCTTAGAAAATGTCTTAGAACAAGAAAAAGCCATTCCCCAGGGCCTACCCCTCAAAGTCTCAACCCAAGTCACCTCTTACTTCGGCAAACGGCAAAACCCCTTCGGCTTCGGCAAAGAATTTCATAACGGCATTGACTTTGCCGGAGATCCTGGAGATCCCGTCATCGCCACCGCCTCCGGAACCGTCACCCATGCCGGTTGGGGTGGAGGTTATGGTAAATATGTCGAAGTCAATCATGGCAACGGCTACGTCAGTTTATATGCTCACCTCTCCGAAATTTCCGTAGAATGGGGAGAAGAAGTCGAACGTGGCGATCTCGTGGGCTTAGTCGGCAATACTGGACGTTCTACTGCTCCCCATTTGCACTATTCTATTTTTGAGGACAACGAGGCGATCGATCCACAACCGTTTCTTGTCCGGGGTTCAGGTTTGACTCAGGCCCCAGTTCCCAACGAATCCGAAGCCCCCGTCACGGCACGGGTCGCCAATTAACCAAGTTTGCTCAACAGGATAACTACCCTATGACTGCTACACAAACCAAATTTCCCATTGACTTGGGTGCATACAAACCCCTAAAACTCGACCCCAAGGTTAAAACCTTAACTGACGAGCAACGGGCAACCCTGAAAGCCAACATCCAACTGATGCGGGATGCCATCATCTTCTTCACCGCCACCGGTGCGGCTCGCGGTGTGGGTGGCCATACCGGCGGCCCCTACGACACTGCCCCAGAAGTAGCCATCCTCGATGCCTTTTTCCGGGGCAGCCCCGATGGATTTGTCCCCGTCTTTTTCGATGAAGCCGGACACCGGGTGGCCACCCAATATCTCATGGCGGCCCTCTATGGCGACTTACCCGCCGAACAACTGGTGCACTACCGGGAAGCTCATGCGAAACTCCCCGGCCACCCCGAATTAGGACTAACCCCCGGTGTTAAGTTCAGTTCTGGTCGTTTGGGCCATACTTGGTCTTATGTGAACGGGGTGGCGATCGCCAACTCCTCCAAAGTCGTCTGCTGTCTCGGGTCTGACGGAGCACAACAAGAAGGAAACGACGCCGAAGCTGCTCGTTTCGCCGTGGCCCAAAACCTCAACGTCAAACTCTTTGTCGATGACAACGACGTCACCATCGCCGGTCATCCCTCCGACTATCTCCCCGGCTTCAGCGTGGCCAAAACCCTCAAAGGCCACGGCTTAACCGTCCTCGAAGGAGACGGCGAAGATCTCGACGGCCTCTATCGTCGTATGTGCGAAGCCATGACCACCACTGGTCCTGTTGCCGTCGTCAACAGCCGGAAAATGGCAGTGGGGATCGAAGGCATCGAAGGCTCCACCCATGGCCACGACGTGATCCCCGTCGATGCCGCCCTCACCTACCTCAAAGCTCGCGGCCAAGATGCAGCGGTTAGCTTCCTCGAAGGCATCGAGAAGCCCAAAAACCCCAACACCTATCTCGGTTCAGGGGACAAACTCGGCTCCAACCGTAACGTCTTCGGTCAAACCGTCGCCGAAATCCTCTCGGGAATGGATGCTGACACCCGCAAGAAGAGTGTTCTCTGCGTTGACAGTGACCTCGAAGGCTCCTGTGGCTTAGCCCACATTCGCAAAGCTGCCCCAGAAATCTACGTCAGTGGCGGGATTATGGAACGCGGCAACTTCTCCGCCGCCGCTGGATTCGGCATGGAAACCGGCAAACAGGGAATTTTCGGGACCTTTAGTGCTTTCCTAGAGATGTGCATCTCGGAAATCACCATGGCCCGGTTGAACTACTCCAACGTTCTCTGCCACTTCTCCCACTCCGGGATTGATGACATGGCCGACAACACCTGCCACTTCGGTTTGAACAATATGTTCGCCGACAATGGTTTAGATGACGGCTATGAAACCCGCCTCTACTTCCCCGCCGATGCTGGACAGATGACAGCGGTGGTGAAAAAGGTCTTCGGCGACCCCGGCTTACGCTTCGTCTTCTCCACTCGCTCGAAAGTTCCCAACATCCTCGACAGCGACGGTAACGACGTTTTCGGTGATAACTACGAGTTCACCCCCGGTAAAGATGAAGTCATCCGCGAAGGAACCGCTGGCTATGTGGTCAGCTTCGGGGAAGGACTCTATCGCGCCCTGGATGCGGTGGAACGCCTCAAGCAAGAGGGGATTGATGTGGGCTTAATCAACAAACCCACCCTCAATGTTGTGGACGAAGAGATGATGACCAAGTTGGGCAATTCTCCCATGGTCTTAGTGGTGGAAGCCTTCAACCGTCGCACCGGTTTAGGCAGCCGCTTCGGCAGTTGGTTATTAGAACGGGGCTTCTCGCCCAAATTCGCCTTCCTCGGAACTCACGAAGAAGGCTGTGGCGGTCTCTGGGAACAATTCCCCCACCAAGGTATTGACTCTGACGGTATCGTCGCCAAAGTCAAAGAACTGGCCAGCTAAGGCAGTCTTCATCCCCTCCTAGGAGGGGCAGGGGTGGGTTCCGCCAGCGAGTGGTGCGTTCCGGCAAGTTCCAATTAGAACGCTCAAAGCCGACAACCATTGCAAGCCGGAACACACCCTACCCCTATTGCCATCCCCTCCTGGGAGGGGCAGGGGTGGGTTATGCCTATTGCCTATTGCCTAGGGCGACCATAAAGGTACGCCCCTACGTTATTTCTGTTCCCTGTTCCCAGATCCGCTGTTCCCTGTTCCCTGTTCCCAGATCCGCTGTTCCCTGTTCCCTGTTCCCAGATCCGCTGTTCCCTTTTCCCTGTTCCCTGTTCCCTGTTCCCAGATCCGCTGTTCCCTTCTTCTAACCATCCCGCAACACATACCCCACACCCCGCACCGTCTGAATCAGTCGCTTATCCCCTTCATTCTCAATTTTCAGGCGTAAATAGCGGATATAGACTTCAATCACATTGGATTCGCCCATAAATTCATAACCCCAGACATTTTCCAGGATTTGTTCACGGGTTAGCACTTCTCGGGGATGTTCCATCAGATACTTGAGAAGTTCAAACTCTTTCATTGTCAAATCGATCGCCCGTTCCCCATTGCCATTGCCCGCGCGTCCGCCGCGAAAGGCTTGGCGAGTGGGTAAGTCTAATAGCAGATCCGCGAAGCGTAACTGATTGGTATCAGGATGTTCCGGCTTCAGATAAAACGCTACCATCTTGAGAAACTCATAGGAACGGTAGGGCTTAATCACATAGTCATCCGATCCGGCTTCCAGACAGGCGACACGGTCCTCTAGGGTATCACTGGCTAACATCATCATCACCACGGCGCGATTGCCGATGCTACGCAAATGCTTACACAGCCATAACCCGGAGTTTCCTGGCAGAATGCGGTTGATGGCAATTAACCCCGGTTGCATTTCCTCAACCTGGTGTAAGCCATGATTGGCTTCATGGGCGATCGCCACCTCATAGCCAGCTTCCTGTAAATCCAAGGCAATCCGTTGAGCTAAGGTTGTATCGGGTTCAACCACTAACACCGACGATTGCAACTCTAAGGCAACAGTATCCATAACAGTACGGTTAAAAATATCGATACGGGGCAATCAAGAATCGCCCTTGGCCATGGCTGGGAAGTTCCGGGAATCACGGCCATCACTCAAAACTCAAAACCCGGCGTTAGCAAGAACACCGGGCCGTCCAACTCTCCCACTTTGGAGTTAGGAACCACTGGAGAGGGAACGGGGTAAGCGTCCCCCATTCACAGCATCCCGGAACTCTTCGACATCTGGGCCATAATCAATGGGGAGAACTGCCACAATGTTCTCATGGGGACGAGGGATAATCACCCAGGATTCCAACGTCGC
>SMDP01000579.1 GCA_012911965.1 Geitlerinema sp. P-1104 | reverse complement strand
CACTAGTGTCCGGTTAATAATCGAATAGATTCAGTTGGTTATCGATGACAGCCTGTCCGGAATTGTTATCGATATTGGTAAGTGCTTGTTGCAACGAAATTTTCTCGAACAAAGTCAGCGATAAAATCTGTAACAAAGTGTAGAGCGAGGCATCCAGACTCAAACGCTTCTTCACGATGGCAACCAGCACGTAAACCGAGACGGCAATCCAGATCTGGGACTTCACGGCGTTCTCGGATGTGCCGAAAAAACGCTTGATCCGGAGATGCTGTTTGATCCATTTGAAAAACAACTCGATATGCCAGCGGGCTTTGTACAGGTTGCATATGGTCAGGGGCGGCAGGCTGGAATGATTCGTCAGAAAGCCCAACGTTTTGCCGGTATCGGGATCCTTGAAGCGAATGCGACGCAGATAATCCGGATACCGGTGAGAACTGCGGTAAGCATTGAGTGCGATGGTCTGGTCGCAGATGATGCCAGTATCTCGATCGACTGGCTCGGAGTACAGCCGCCGCGCATCCATATTGCGCTTGGCGCGGGTCACGAAGAAGGCGCCGGCAGTATGAAGCGTATGCAGACGCTCGAAATCGACGTAGGCCCGATCCAAGATGTAGAACGCGCCAGGCTCGATGAGCAACAGGTCGAGTACTTTGACGTCGTGAAGCTTGCCGTCGGAGATATGGATAAAGCTCGGAATGTGCCCTTGCAGATCGAGCAAGGTATGCACTTTGACGGCAGACTTGGTCGATCGGAATGGTGCCCAGGGAAACAGCGTCATGCACAGATCGATGGTGGTCGAATCGAGCGCATAGGCTGTTCCGTCCCAGTCGATGTCGAGCGGTGTGTCGACGTAGAGCTTGCGGGCCTGCGTGATCAGGCGCTGGGCGAAGTCGGCATAGATCCGCCAGTCGCGTTTGGCGTTGGCATCGGCCAGGGTGGCACGGCGAATCGGCTGCCTGAAACCCATGTGATAGAGCTTGTTGGACTGGGCTGCCAGGCAAACCTCGATATCGCGCAGGCTCTCCCGATAGGCCAGTTGAGCGAAAGCCATTGTCCGATAGTGCTGAGCGCACAGCAGCGACTTGACGTAGCGGTCTCCATCGTAGCGCTGGACGATGCGATTGAAGCTGGTCCAGGGCAGGAAGTCCATCAGCTGCGAAAACAGGGTTTTGCCGTTGTACACGACGGCGATCTCCAGGGCACGGCTGGCCAAAATCGCAGAAATCGCCGTTCAAGTCGACACCACCAAAAAACGCGTCTAACATGCTGACTGAATTATCCTTTTTTGCTGCTAAAATAACTTTAACCGGACACTAGTG
>SMDP01000578.1 GCA_012911965.1 Geitlerinema sp. P-1104 | reverse complement strand
GGCTCGAATACTGGGGAACCCAATCGCCTTAGTCCAGAAGAGGGGCCCGGACTGTTTTTTGCCATTGCCGGGCTAGTCGCCTTGGCTATTGGCATGTATTGGGCATTACGCTACACCCAGATTGCCAAGCGTTTGGCGATTCCTGACCCTTCCCTGCGGCCAACGCGATCGCAAACCCTGGGATCTTTGCAAACTGGGGTCATCATTAACCTGGTGGGGATGCTGTTTAACCTGGTGGCGGCACAAATCATCACCGGACTCTTAATGGTCAAAGTTTTGAGTTCCGAAGGGGTGCAGTTCTCTCCGGCGGCGTTAAGTCGTTTGGTCCAGCCGATTGATATTTTCGTGGTTCTGGCCAACACCAATAGCCTGTTTGCCCATTTCGTTGCCCTCAGTTGCTCCCTCTGGCTATTACGAATGGTTCAGACTATCAAATCCAGTTAATCTCGGCGTTGCAGGAGCGATTCAGGCGGAATGACGTCGGGGCGATCGCCCTCGGACAAACCCTCACGAGAGAATTGAGGAGTTTGAGTCTGACGGTTTGGAGATTCCACTTCAGGGAGTTGTGGGGAATGTTCAGACGCAGGGGGGAGATCGGCAAACCATAATGCCAGTCCCAGGGTTGCCAGTAACGGCGTTCCACAGGCCAGCGATCGCCACCACCAGGGAGAATTGAACCTCTCTTGAAGCAAGACCGTCGGCCGTACAACGGGAGATGGTGTAACGGGAGGCGGTGGCGGTAGGGGAAGCGGTAATGGTGGCCGAGATGGCGTGATGGGCATCTTGGCGATGATGGCATCCGCATTCAATCCCAGGGCCGTGGCCCAAAGATGAAGCGTTCCTCTTAAATAGGCTGGACTTTGAGGATAATGGGAAATATGACCTGATTCCAGGGCGTGTAGATGACTAATGGGAATCCGAGTCTGGTGATGCAGTTGTACCAACGACAGATGTTGTCGGCAACGCTGGGCCCGTAGATATTTCCCCAATCGATAGAGATAGCGACTCCTCGCCGCCTGTACAGCCGCACTCGGTTGGGGGGGAGCGTAAGTCCTCGAATGAGAAATAGGTTGAGAAATGGGTGGGCCTGAGGCTAAGGCAGTTGTGGGACTTGACTCTCTCAGGGTCAGGGCGATCGCCTCCCGACTCACCTCGTGCATGAGCATCTGGGCCGCATACCCTGCATCCCCAAACATCTCCTTCAACCCATTTAACGCCGTTTGATAGGCAGGGGATTGCAACAGTTGTTGCTCAATTTCCCCCAAACGGCGATCGGTATTGGCAGGGTTATGTCCCGAGGAACCGCTGTTAGCCGCATTAT
>SMDP01000577.1 GCA_012911965.1 Geitlerinema sp. P-1104 | reverse complement strand
GAATGTGGCACAATTGCAGCAGATGCTACAGAAGTACGAGTCTGCCTCCGGCTAAAACAATCGCCAAGCGATGGGTTATGTTCATTATGGAACCCCTACGTTCCGGCAAGTTCCAGGTTGTCGCTTCCGGGCCAAGATTCCACGAAGCCCGAACGCACCCCCCCCTCTTGCCTCTTGCCTCTTGCCTCTTGCCTCTTGCCTAAATTATGAAACTCCGTGAACTTCTCGCCGCAATTCCCAATCTAAACAGCCTCCCTGAACATCCCGCCTTAGAGATGGAAATTAAGGGACTGAGTACCAATTCCCATGCTTGTCAGGAGGGTGATTTATTTATTGGAATGCCGGGAACGCGGGTAGATGGGGGTGAGTTTTGGCCTGGGGCCATGAAAGCCGGGGCCGTAGCCGCGATTGTTTCGGAGGCGGCGTTGCAGCGATATCCGGCCCAGTCGGGGGAATGTGTGATTGCGGTTCCCGATGTCACGACGGCTTGCGGCTATGTCTCCAGTTGCTTTTACGGCTATCCGGGACACCACTTACCCCTGGTGGGGGTGACGGGAACCAATGGTAAAACCACCACCACTCATTTAATCGAGTTTTTGTTGCGGGAAACGGGCAAATCGACGGCCTTGTTTGGTACGCTTTACGCCCGCTGGCAGGGCTTTGAAGAGGTGGCAAGCCATACGACTCCGTTTTCAATCCATTTGCAAGACAAACTCGCTCAAGCCCGAAATGCAGGGGCTGAGGTGGGGGTGATGGAGGTGAGTTCTCATGCCTTGGCCCAGTCGCGGGTGTTGGGTTGCGAGTTTGAGGTGGCGGCGTTTACCAATTTGACCCAAGACCATCTGGATTATCATGAGAATATGGATGAGTATTTTGCCGCTAAGGCCTTGTTGTTTTCGCCCCAGTATTTGAAAGGACAGGCGGTGGTGAATGTGGCCGATGCCTATGGACAATTGTTAGCGGATCAGATTCCGGCTGAGCGCGTTTGGACCTATGCTTGTGAGAATACGTCGGCGGATTTGTATACGGAGAATCTCACCTATACGCCGACGGGAGTCTCGGGAACCCTTCAGTCGCCTCAAGGGTCGGCGGCCTTTAGTTTGCCGTTGGTGGGTCAGTATAATTTAGAGAATATGTTGGCCGCTGTGGGGGTTGTTTTGCATCTGGGTGTGGCCTTGGAAGATGTGGTGGCGGCATTACCCCGCTTTACCGGGGTTCCGGGGCGAATGGAACGGGTACAAGTGTCGCCGCAACAGGATGTGAGTGTGATTGTGGATTACGCCCATACGCCGGATAGTTTGGAGAATTTGTTGGAGGCGGC
>SMDP01000576.1 GCA_012911965.1 Geitlerinema sp. P-1104 | reverse complement strand
GCTTCGCGATAGAGGGATTGGGCCAGTTTGACGACACTATACCAGGTCATGTTGAGGTCTCGGGCCGAGGGAAACAGCGATCGCACCTGGTCCAAGACATGATGGGCAATCTGTTCGTTGTTTTGTTTGATAAAGGGGTCGCCGGGGGTCAAAACCAACTGCATCAAGGAGCCTTCACCGGGTTTGTAATAGTCCCCAGGACTGGTTAGGGCTAAATCGGCGAAACAGGAGAAATCAGCATCAGGCGTATAGAGGAGATTATCCAATCCCGCTGCTTCTTGCAGTTGTTGCCGTTTCTGGGCATCTTCGAGTTCCGTCACCCAACCGTCAAACCGCAGTTGCACGGTGGCGACAGGAACGGTATCAAGCTTATAGATATTGTCAAACTCGGGCCATTGACGCCATTCGGGGGGCAGGATTTTCTTAATTCCCGGTACGTCACAGGCGAAAACATAGGCATCGGCTTCGATAATTTCCTCCGTTTCCCCCTGGGCCACGACAATGGCATCGACTTCCGTTTTGCCGTCATGGTCACTAAATTTAATTTGACGCACTCGGCGGCGGGTATGGATTTTCGTTCCCCGTTCCTGGAGATAGTCGAGGATGGGTTGATGGAGATAGGTATGGGGGGAGCCTTCCAACATCCGCAAAACCGAGGCTTCCGTGCGGGCGGCGAAGAGTTGGAAAATGGTCAACATACAGCGGGCGGAAATGTTCTCGGTATCGATGAAGCCGAGGGCGTAGGCGATGGGGTCCCACATCCGTCTGAGGCTGCCGTTGTTGCCCCCGTGGGAGCGAAACCAGTCGGCGAAGCTGATGCGATCGAGGTCGCGAATGGTTTTCATGGCCCCGTCGAAATCGACTAAGCCGCGCACGATGGGACTGGTTCCCAGGGCTAGGGAGTTTTGCAACTTGTCTTGTAGGGAGAGTTGCGAGGTGGTAAAGAAGGCTTTGAGGCCGTTGAAGGGTGCGCCGGTGAGGAAACGGAAGTCCAGTTCTCCGACTCGTCCACCCTCGTTAATAAAGGTGTGGGTATGCTGTTTCAGGCGCAGGGCCTCTAATGCGCCCACTTTTTCCATGAGGGCAAAGAGGTTGTAGTAGCAGCCGAAGAAGACATGCAGCCCCATTTCGATATGGTTGCCGTCGGCATCCACCCAACTGCCCACTTTACCGCCGACGAAGGGACGGGATTCAAAGATTTCTACGTCATGGCCGGCATCGGCTAGGTTGACGGCTGTGGTGAGTCCGGCAAGTCCGGCACCGGCGATCGCAACTCGCATATTGCGTTGTCCTACATCTGTTTAAGTTTCCTTAATGTATTGTAATCTTTTGCGGG
>SMDP01000575.1 GCA_012911965.1 Geitlerinema sp. P-1104 | reverse complement strand
AAAAATTCGGAGGTACAGAGGGAACTGACGAGGACAAACTGCTCTATATTGGCGTTTTGGGCGGCCTGGATTAGGTTTTGAGTGCCTTGGTAGTCGACTTTATAGGGGCCGGTGGGATCGAGGCCAGGACGTGCGCCGGTGGCACATAGAAGCGTCGTACAGTCTCCTAGGGCGTCGTTGAGCGACGAGGCATCTAGCACATCTCCTGCCACCAGTTCAGCCTGGTGGGGTAGAATCTCCCGAGCGCGATCGAGGTTACGGACGAAGGCTCGTACAGGGATGTCCCGTTGAACTAGCTCTTGGACGATATGACGTCCCGTTTCTCCGGTGGCTCCAGCGACAAATGCTTTCACGGTTCCTTAGTCAAATTTAGGGGTCAGAAACAGCAGTACTGTTGCCATCTTAACCAATTTCGTCAAAGTTCCGAGATATTACTCATTGCAGATACAGATGAACAGGCTAAGCTAAGAAAGAGGACGGGTGAATTGTTCCTTAGGAGCAGTCTCGCCTAACAGTAAAGGACTTTTGAACGATGCAGTCGTCTGCTAACTCCC
This sequence comes from Geitlerinema sp. P-1104, assembly GCA_012911965.1. Lineage (GTDB taxonomy): Bacteria > Cyanobacteriota > Cyanobacteriia > Cyanobacteriales > Geitlerinemataceae > Sodalinema. Next base: position 788 of record SMDP01000575.1, on the reverse strand, counting down.
AGTTCACCAACGCTCAAGACACCTCATGTTCTCCAGGGGATGCACCAGCTAACACTCAAGCTGGCGATCGCCTCTACTGGTTTTATACCCAGTTCGAGGGGGTGATGGAGATGTATGCTGAAGCTGATGCGGTCAGTAACTATCTCGATGTGCATCAGGGTTGGTTTCGTCGCTGTGCGGCTCCGATGCAGGTGACCCCCCTGGGTGCGAGTGGCTATGATTTGACGATTGGTAAGTTTGGGGCCTTAGGCTATTATGTGGAGCCGAAGATTGGTTTGGAGTTAATTCCTCAACGCGATCGCGTCTATCGTATTGAGACGATTCCTATTCCCAACTACACTCCCCCTGGCTATGATGTGGAGTTTCGGGCGACACAGGTGTTAGAGCCAGTCTCACAGTCGGAGTGGCACGATCCTGAGCATCCCATTACCCGGGTGAGTTGGGAGTTAGATTTAAATGTCGGCGTGGTTTTTCCCAAGTTTATTCGCTCCTTGTCCCCGAATTTAATTCAACGGACGGGCGATCGCCTGATTAAGCAAATTGTCAAGCAAGTGTCGCGCCGCTTAACTTGTAAGGTGCAAGAAGACTTTCATAAGCAGCTTAGCCCGGAAGCCTTAAATCAGTATTATCACCTCAAGAAAACTCGAACGAGCTTCGCCTGTGTTCCCAAGGAGTCCGGGGAGTCTTAGTTAAGACTAACTCGATCTCCTCTTAACTGGAACTGACCTGGTCATAGGCGGACTCAATTGCGGCGATCACGGCTTTCTCCTGAAACGTCCGCGCCAACT
>SMDP01000574.1 GCA_012911965.1 Geitlerinema sp. P-1104 | reverse complement strand
AGTATCCCCGCCGCCGCCTTTACTCATCCTGAAATCAGTTTTGTTGGCTTAACGGAACCCCAAGCTAAGGAGTTAGGGGAGTCAGAAGGCTTTGAGGTAGGAACCGCCCGCACCTATTTCAAAGCTAATTCTAAAGCCCTGGCGGAAGCGGAAACGGACGGGATTGCCAAGATTATCTACCGCAAGGATACAGGGGAACTGTTGGGGGTTCATATTATCGGCATTCATGCAGCGGATTTGATTCAAGAAGCCGCCAATGCGATCGCCAATCGTCAATCGGTGCGTGAGTTGGCCTTTAATGTGCATACTCACCCCACTCTCTGCGAAGTTTTGGATGAAGCCTATAAACGTACCTTAGACGCGGCGTAATTGCCGAGTTTCTAATTACCTGACTGTCGTTGTGGCCAGTATTACCCCCCACAACGACAGGGTAAATCCGATTCGTCAATATAGCCCAAGTTGATTAAAAAGGCCCGCAACGCTGTGGGAAAGTCGGGGTGTTTGCCAATCACCTCTCGCTCATCGTTATAAATGTTATATCCCCAAATTCCTGAGTCATCATGGGGGTCATAATGGGCTAACATAAACTCCCACCCCTCTGCAAACTCTCCTAACAGGGCTTTTTGGGCAACATATCCAGCTAACACTCCGTTCACTTCGTGATTTCGTTCTTGGAGTGTCACATACATCTGCCAAGCCCGTTGACGAAGTTCCTGCCGGTGTGCGCGGCTGACATCGTGAAATTCTCCATCCTCGAAGTTTAAAATACGAGAGGGGGGAAAGGAACCGGCAAAGGAACTAAAGGCATAAAAGAAGCGTTGATCAACGGTTACGTATTCAACTTGTCTATCACCGTTGATATCGTTGAAGGTTCCGCCACCTAATTGTTGGCAATTTAGGGTAGTGGTGTCAAAATAGTCTCCATTCCAGCTATAAATTTGATGGGTTGTGCAACAATGAGCGCCACCGCTAAAGCCTGACACAATCACTTCTGGCGTGCCATTGTTGTTGATATCTTGTAAGATAATATCGCCACGATTTACCGCTAAAATTTTATCATTTAGACGAAAGGAACCCAGCCAATCTTGATGCAAAATTGTATAATGAAGGTTGCCATCATAGCCAAGATTCTCTCGTTCAGGATGTCCCTCGTAGCGAACAAAAACTCGGATATTTCCCTCACGGAGTTCACGCTGTCTAAAGGGAGAGGTATCGGAATCAATGTGAAGGGTGGGCTGGGCGATCGCCTGGGGAAGTGGCAGAAAATTGGCGATCGCCAATAGGGATAAGAGTTGAACCAGTCGTTGAAACATAGTCTTGAGAAGAACGCACTATTCTCCCTGT
>SMDP01000573.1 GCA_012911965.1 Geitlerinema sp. P-1104 | reverse complement strand
TCGTTCCTGTTTTCGGGGCAGTGGACGCCGATAGAGTAATCTCCTCGCTGATGCGCTCTCCCAGACTCAATCAGGTAGGTACTAAGCGGAGGAAGTGAATAACCTCAGAGGACCCAGAACTATAGAGAGATAAGACAATACCTTTCAAGGTTGGAGAACTTTCTACTATGTCTAGTCCTAATGAATCTCTGATTACTCAATTGTTTCAAGTGAATGACAGTCCTAATCTGATTTCGGGTAGCCCAGAGGATGATACCCTGGTCGGTTCTGATGGGGATGATACGATTTTTGGGTTTGATGGCGATGATGTTTTGATTGCCAATGCTGGCAATAACATCCTTGTTGGAGGTCGTGGCTCGGATACCCTCTATGGCGGTCCAGGAAATGATACCCTCGTGGGCGGTAGTGGGGGAATTGGTGAGCCATCAGCACCTGAAGACCGAGATGTGATCATTGCGGGGAGCGGCAACAACGTCATTTTTGGCAATGCTGGCAATGACACGATTTACGGAGGTTCAGGTGATAACACGATTTACGGGGGACGAGGTGACGATGTGTTACTCGGGGGTGAAGGAGATGATGTTCTGTTTGGCGATCGCGGCCAAAACACCCTAACAGGGGGTGGAGGGGCGAATATTTTTGTCATCCAGCCGGTTAACTATTTTTGGAGTGATATTCCTCTAGAAGAACGTCGAGCGGATGTGATTACTGATTTTCAGCCGGGAGTGGACATTATTGAAATTGCTGTCCCCAATTCGCGGATTTTAGAGGATACAGACCTGGACGCCGACCCGAGCTTTTCAAGGGAGCGGTTGCGGATTGAACAGGGAACGGGAGACGATGCTGGGAACACTCTAGTTTTTGATGATCTAACCGGACAAATGCTAGTGCGTTTTCCTGATCATTCAGTGGATTTTATCAATCTCAGCGATTTTCGGATTTTAGGAGTCGGGGATGTTCAGGTCACTCTACGTTGGCAGTCGGTGGATGACCTGGATTTAGCCGTGACAGACCCCTTTGGCGAGACTGTATTCTTTGGGAATCGCTCAGTTCCTTCTGGGGGACGTTTAGATGTAGATGCTAATGCGGCTTGTACGAATCTAACACCCCGCCCGGCTGAGAACATTTTTTGGTTGGATCAATCGGCTCCACCTGGAGACTATACGGCACAGGTGAATTTGTGGACTCGTTGCCAGTCCACAACGGGACCAATCCCCTTTGAATTGTCTATTGCGACAAGTGAGGGCATTAGTTCTTTTTCGGGTGCAGTAGATGGAGCAAATCCCACCTTAGAAATTCCATTTTCAGTTCTCTAGTCTCTGATTGTTTTCTCTGAGTTTTTAG
>SMDP01000572.1 GCA_012911965.1 Geitlerinema sp. P-1104 | reverse complement strand
ATACCAAACTAACTCATGTAAGGTAAACTGGAGTCATGCTAACCATGACCTACGAATACAAGTTACAACCCACAGCCGAACAGATGACTGTGATCGAGCACACGCTAGATGTCTGTCGTTCGGTTTGGAACTTTGCGCTTCGTCAGCGTAAAGATTGGTGTAGCTCTCGTCGGTCACCGGTCAACGCCTGTTCGCTAAGATCTGAGTACATCATTTCAGCCAATGAGCCTTTTCCGAGCTACCATAAACAAGCCAAACAACTCACAGACGCTAAGTCCCAATATCCTCACTTAAAAACCGTTCATTCTCAGGTTTTGCAGCAAGTCCTAAGAACGTTGGATCGAGCTTGGGATGACATGAAAGCTAGAGGATTTGGGTTTCCGCGCTTTAAAAACAAGTATCGGATGCGTTCATTTGTCTTTCCTCAGCTCGGGAAAGAGCCAGTTAAAGATGATGCGATTAAGTTCCCTAAGTTCGGGTGGATTAAATGGCGACAGTCAAGACCCATTCCTGAGGGATTTGAGGTCAAGCAAGCACGAATCGTTAGAAAAGCATCGGGTTACTTTGTGATGCTGTCACTACAGCTCAATGTCGCTATTCCTCAACCCATGCCTCAGGGTCATCCACGAGGATTAGATCTAGGATTCGATAAGTTCGTCGCGACCAGTGATGGTGAAGAGATTAAGCGACCTCGGTTCTTAAAAACTAAGCAGCGTCAGCTTAAATTGCTACAACGCCGGTTAAAGAACAAACAAAACGGGTCAAATAATAGACACAAATTAAACCAAAAAATAGCTCGGCTACATCAACGGATATCTGACCATCGTAAAGATTGGCATTTTAAATTAGCTCACCATCTTTGTGAGGGTGCTGGCATGATTTTTGTCGAAGATATCAACTTTGTCAGTTGGCAAAGAGGAATGCTATCAAGACACAGTGCTGATGCGGGGTTTGGTCAGTTTGTCCATCGATTGGAGTGGGTCTGTTGGAAAACGGATACCTACTTCGCCAAGGTCAATAAGGATGGCACAAGCCAGACCTGTCCTAACTGTGGGGCACATACCGGCAAGAAAACGTTGGAGATTCGCGTTCACCACTGTGATGAGTGTGGATATCAAACTACAAGAGATGTAGCAGCGAGTCAAGAAATCAGAAATCGTGGTCTAACAGCCGTCGGGCAGACGGTGGTGGAAAATGTCTGTGGACTGGATGCAACGGGGAGTATCAGTCATGATGCTCTAGTTGGCACGGAACGAAGCAGAAATCCTGATTCGCGAGGATTGGGAATCCCCCACTTCAAAGACATCAAGCGTAGCGAGATGGCTTAAGTGGGGGAGGATGTCAA
>SMDP01000571.1 GCA_012911965.1 Geitlerinema sp. P-1104 | reverse complement strand
AGTATCCCCGCCGCCGCCTTTACTCATCCTGAAATCAGTTTTGTTGGCTTAACGGAACCCCAAGCTAAGGAGTTAGGAGAATCGCAAGGCTTTGAGGTGGGAACCGCCCGCACTTATTTCAAGGCTAATTCTAAAGCTTTGGCGGAAGCGGAAACCGACGGGATTGCCAAGATTATCTACCGTAAGGATACGGGGGAATTGTTGGGGGTTCATATTATCGGTATTCATGCGGCGGATTTGATTCAAGAGGCCGCCAATGCGATCGCCAATCGCCAATCGGTACGGGAGTTAGCCTTTAATGTGCATACTCACCCAACCTTGTGCGAAGTGTTGGATGAAGCCTATAAACGCACTTTAGAAGCGGCGTAGTTGCCAGACATCTGAACGCCCTGTTTCCTGTCGTTGTGGGCGGTAATACTGGCCACAACGACAGGGTAAGTCCGACTCGTCAATATAGCCCGAATTGATTAAAAAGGCCCGTAAGGCGGTGGGAAAGTCGGGATGTTTGCCAATCACCTCTCGCTCATCATTATAAATGTTATATCCCCAGATTCCTGAGTCATCGTCGGGGTCATAATGGGCTAACATAAACTCCCACCCTTCTGTAAACTCTCCTAACAGGGCTTTTTGGGCGACGTATCCGGCTAACACCCCGTTCACTTCATGGTTGCGTTCTTGGAGTGTCACATACATCTGCCAGGCCCGTCGCCGCAGTTCCCGCCTGTGTTGGCGGCTGACATCGTGAAAGTCTCCATCCTCAAAGCTTAAGATACGAGAGGGGGGAAAGGAACCGGCAAAGGAACTAAAGGCATAAAAGAAGCGTTGATCAACGGTTAAATATTCGACTCGTCCATCACCGTTGATATCTTGGAAGGTTCCACCGCCTAATTGTTGGCAATTTAGGGTAGTGGTGTCAAAATAGTCTCCATTCCAGCTATAAATTTTATGAGCTGTGCAACAATGAGCGCCACCGCTAAAGGTTGTAATAATAACTTCTGGGGTTCCGCTTTGGTTTAAGTCTTTTAACTTCACATTCGCCCAGGAAAAGGTGAGGGTACTATCCCGTATCCTCAACTCCCGAGTCCATTCACGATAACGAATTTCATAGTGTAAGTTATTACGGTGATAACGCCCTGATAACTCAGGATGTCCGTCGTAGCGAAGGGAAACTTGCAGATTTGCCTCACGGAGTTCACGCTGTCTAAAGGGAGAGGTATCGGAATCAATGTGAAGGCTTGGCTGGGCGATCGCCTGAGAAATTGGCATAACACTGGCGATCGCCAATAGGGATAAGAGTTGAACCAGTCGTTGAAACATAGTCTTGAGAAGAACGCACTATTCTCCCTGT
>SMDP01000570.1 GCA_012911965.1 Geitlerinema sp. P-1104 | reverse complement strand
GCTCGCCAAGCATAATAGGATTCTGGATACCGTTGTAGCAGAGCCGTAAACGCCGCCTCAGCATCCTGGGGACGATTGAGTTGTTGGGCCCATTTACCAATCCAGAAGGCCGCTTGAGGGGCCTCATCACTCTGAGGATTCTCCGTAACCAACTGCTCGGCCCAATTCCAGGCTTGACGGAGATCACCCCCTTCAGCAGCCTGTTGAGCATTCTGCCAGCGAATCCCGGCAGCGGTATCCGAGTCACTATATTGGCTCAAAATCGACTCACGGGCCTGTTGAGCGGATTGCCGACTATTGAGCTGGGTCAACACCTGCGATCGCAGCAACAAGGCTTCCGGGGCCCGCTCAGGAAAATTAGCCATGAGCTGATCCAACAGCGGCAGAGCCTCCCGAGGTGACTCCACCAGGCGAGCTAAGCGTAACAACCCTTCCCCAGTTTCCTCCGCCTCCGGGAAGGCCTGAATCAGAACCCGATAACTTTGACGAGCGCGGCCGGCGTCTCCTCCCAACTGTCGTCCTCGGGCAGTGCGGTAGAGATTACGGGGGGTGTTGGCCGCCTGAGCATAGGCCTCTCCCGCTTTGCCATAGACGGTTCTTTCCCAATAGCCAAAGCCAATGATTTCCCAATCCTCGGGAGTCAGGACTTGACGATGCTGGCTCACCAGGCGATCGAGCAGTTCCGTGAAATTGCTCAAATAGAGATGAGTCGAGAGAACTCGCAACAAGTTCAGATCATTGGGTTGACTCTCCAATCGTTGCAGGGCAATGGTGGCCGTGCGGGGATGACGGGGAAACTCTGCCAGGGCCCGATCCCAAAACTCTGGCTCTTGGCGACCTAACTCATACAGGGCCTCAGCGGCCACGGGGTCCTCAGGAAAATCACTGAGGATTTGCTCATACAAATCACGAGCTTGGCTGTCATTGGCCGCCAGTGCCTGAGCTTGAGCCTGTTTGAGCAAGATATAGCCCCCGAGATGGGAAGATTTGGGGTCTAAGGGACTCAACAGAGATAAAGACTCAGCCGCTTGACCTTGCTCCAGGGCCTGTGCCGCCAAAATATAGGCCGCGCGATCGCGCTCCGCTGACGCCGGCCCCTGAGCCAACCGTTGCAATTCCTGTTGCTGTTGTGACTCCGGTAGAGAGAGAGCCGCGACTGTCTCTGACTCCTCAGCACTCGGGGGCAACTCTTCGGGGCCAGGACGACTAGCTAGGAACATCCCAGCCAGCAACGCCACCGTTCCAAGACCCAGTAGCAGGAGTAGTTGCAGAACGGGAAATCGATATGGCAGTCTCTTTTGCATCGTGGTTGAGTTGAGAAAAAGAACGATTGAGGCGCTTGACAGAGT
>SMDP01000057.1:17165-21122 GCA_012911965.1 Geitlerinema sp. P-1104 | reverse complement strand
AGACACTCGGTTTCTCAACATTCAGAGGTGTTGTGGACACCCGGTGTTTCCAAAAACACCGAGTGTCTGACTCTAACCGACTAACCCAACCAAATCTAGGTCAACCTGGGTCGAATACCAGAAACCGGGTGTCTTGGAGACACTCGGTTTCTTAGTCTTTAGGCCGTCACAATGTAGTCCGAATTAACCCCCGATAAGTCCCACTTATTGGCATCCTTCAACGCCTGATAGACCATCGCCGCAACCTCGGCCCGGGTTGCATCCTGTTCAGGGTGCAGACGCTTCACATCAGGATAGTTGACCACAAACTGCTTCTGCGTCGCCGTCGCCACTGCTGGCTGGGCCCAGGTGGGGACTTGGTCTCGGTCGTCATAGCGATTCAACAAATCCGCTGAACCTCCCGATAAATCTAAACCATTCACCAACGACAGCAACACCTGTAACCGCTGCACATTTAAATTGGGGCCAAAACTGGTTTCAGAAAAGCCCGAGAGAAACCCCCCCGTATAAGTCTTGTCAATGGCCGCCTTCGCCCAATGACCGCTGGGGACATCTTGGAACTTGATGGCGGGACGTTCCGGTTTGGGGTCAAACGCCGTCGCCAACAAGGCCGCATACTCCGCCCGGGTCATCTTCTTATTGGGTTGGAAGGTTCCGTTGGGTAACCCATTAATCACCCCCTTACTCGCCAACTCCACAATAAAGTCCTTAGCCCAGTGACCCTCAATATCCGAGAACTTGGGCACATCCGTCGCTTCCGCATTCACCAGATAGGGAGACTCGATGACCGGGAAATTATCCTCCTGAACCAACGCCTGATACACCATCACCGCAACCTCCGCCCGAGTTGCATCAATCATCGGTCGTAACTGCCGCACACTGGGATGATTCACCACCAACTTGGCATCCGTCGCCTTCGCTACCGCCGCCGTGGCCCACTCAGGAATCTGATTTTTATCCGTATAGAAGCTGAGATGGTTCTGATTCCCTTCACTGAGTCCCAACCCCGCATTGAGTGCCAGCAACACCTGTAACCGAGTCACATTGTCACCGGGGCGGAAGGTGTTATTGGGGAACCCAGAAATAAAGCCCATGCGCGTCACCTTATTAATCGCCTGCGCCCCCCAGAAGCTACTGGCAACATCGGTGAAGTTTTTCGCCGGTTGGGCGAGAGGCTTATCAAAGGCTTGGGCCAACAAGGCCGCAAAGGCTGCCCGGTTAATGGGAGTCTCCGGGCGGAAGGTTCCATCCCCCATCCCACTCACCAGTTGACGGTCAAATAGGGCCTGAATAAACGGTTCTGCCCAATGCCCTTTAATATCCGTTAACTCCGTCGGGGGGGTCGGCGAAGGGGTGGGGGTGGGAGTTGGCGTCGGGGTGGGGTCAGGAGACGGCGTTGGCGTCGGGGTGGGGTCAGGAGACGGCGCTGGTGTCGGCGTAGGAACCCCTCCATCGACATTGACAAACTCAATCGACCCCTCCACCTTCTCGGGGTTGAGTTGATTTCCGGCAGAGATAAAGGTGTGACTGGTGGCATTCTGCAAATCTTTCATGCCATTGTTGCGGAAGAGATTACCCCCCGGTTCCTCGGACTTCCCTAAATCCGGCAGGGCGTCGGCGATGGCAGAGATGCCATAATCCTGGTTTTCCTCAATCGTATTCCCCCGTAAGACAGGGCGACAATTCCCGTTAATCACTAACCCATAGCGATTCTGCTGAATCAAATTCTGGGCAATCAGGGGCGCCGCCTCGTCCCCAACGGCAATACCTGTACCATTATCCCGAAGGGTATTATTGCGGATTTCCCCTTTGGCATTGTTCAAAACCCAGATTCCATAGGAGGCATTGCCTTTCAACACATTACTGTCCAGAATCGGCTTCGCACTTCCCATCATGCGGATGCCTTCCCGCTTGCAATTGAGGAGAGTCGTACTCGCCACAATGGGGCTACCCGACTCAATCCAAATCCCCGTCCCACGACTTTCAGGATTGGAGACGGTCACACCTCGCACTTCTCCGTCAGCTTCCAGACGAATGGTTAACGACTGATTCCCATCACTGGTACGAACCTCTTTACCCCCCGTGATAACAATATCCTTGCCTTTGCTACCTTCATTCCCCACCAGCTTCACCCCAGCGGGGACTGTCAGCGGAAAGGTCTCCTCGCTGCTGTATTGACCCATCCGCAATTGAATCAAGCTGCCGGCTGAGGCTTGGCTGAGGGCATGAGTAATGGTTTTGAAGGGTTCCGTTGCCGTTCCCGGATTGGCGTTACTTCCGGTCTCGGGGTTGACGTAAAAGGTTGTCATAATCGTTGGATTGATAGTTCTATAGGTCTTTTTACGGGCTATCGGTCGCTAGAGACACGAATGCACTCACAACTTCAAGGATAGCCACTCTAGGGAAGAAGGGAACAGGGAATAGGGGGAAGATGTACGGGCGTACCCTTGTGGTCTCCCTCTTCGGTACGGGCGTACCCTTGTGGTCGCCCTCTTGGGGTAATCGTATCAATGGCTACTTTTTTTTAGCTATTTAATGGCTACTTTTCAGCAAGATGCAAGTTACGCATGACATAAATGCGTAAAACAAAAAACAATCTAAAAATTGTAGTTGCCGATACATAAACCCCTTGTCATATTCCTTAACTTGTGGACACAACGTCAAACAGACTCTCTGTTCCCTCTCACCACTCATCTTCCGCAATTAGATACTCACACCTCACTGTTGACTCTTAACTGAAAAATGCCCCGATTTAACCGTCGCAAATTCTTAATTACAGCCGGTGCAGCAACGGCTGGAACCTTTTTCCTCCATAGCTGTGGACAGAGTAATGACCAAGCCCAATTTGAGGTTGAAATTGACCCTGCCGATGCGCCAGAAACTCCAACAGCACGACTAGGATTTATTGCTCTAACGGACTCTGCCCCCCTAATTATTGCACGGGAAAAAGGCTTTTTTGCCAAGTATGGGATGACAGATGTCTCCGTGGAGAAACAAGCCTCCTGGGGGACAACCCGTGACAATTTAGTCCTCGGTTCTGGGGGCGGGGGGATTGATGGGGCCCACATTCTTACCCCCATGCCTTACCTCTTATCAGAAGGAATTGTCACCGACGGGCGGCCAGTACCGATGTACATTTTGGCGCGTTTGAATGTCAATGGTCAGGGGATTTGCCTCTCCAATGACTACCGCGATTTAGAGGTTGGCGTCGATAGTACCCCCCTCAAGGAACGGTTTGCCGAACGACGGGCTGCCGGTGAAGACTTACGGGCCGCCATGACCTTCCCCGGCGGAACCCATGACTGCTGGATTCGTTACTGGCTAGCGGCAGGGGGCATTGACCCAGACCAAGATATCTCAACCATTGTCGTCCCACCCCCGCAGATGGTGGCTAATATGCGGGTTGGCAACATGGATGCGTTCTGTGTGGGTGAACCCTGGCCCCTGCAATTGGTCAACCAGGAGATTGGCTACAACGCCTTAACGACAGGAGAACTCTGGCAAGACCATCCTGAGAAAGCGTTGGGAATGCGGGCGGATTGGGTTGACCAAAATCCCAAAGCGGCCCGGTCTCTGTTGATGGGAACCCTAGAAGCACAAATCTGGTGTAGCCAACCGGAGAATGTGGAGGAGATGTGTCAGATTCTCTCCCGCAGGGCTTGGTTTAATGTCCCCTTTGACGACATTATCGACCGGTCTCGGGGCATCTACGACTATGGCATCGGCGAGGTGAGAGAACAGCCAGAGTTGATGCAGAAGTATTGGCGGGATAATGCCTCCTATCCGTTCAAGAGTCATGACCTCTGGTTCCTAACGGAAAATATCCGTTGGGGTTATCTCCCCCCAGATGCGGATATTCAGGGCATGGTAGACCGGGTCAATCGGGAAGACCTCTGGCAAGAAGCAGCCGAGGCGATTGGCCAGGGAGACATGATTCCTGACAGTACCTCTCGCGGC
>SMDP01000057.1:14779-16815 GCA_012911965.1 Geitlerinema sp. P-1104 | reverse complement strand
TTCTGATTTTTCTGGTCATTTGGCAGGTGTTTACGGCGGTTTCGGATTCGACGCTGCCCGGTCCGATTCGTACGGTCTCGGAAACTTGGGAATTGATTATTAACCCGTTTTTTGACCATGGTGGAATCGATAAAGGGCTGTTTTGGCAGATTTTGACAAGTTTGCAACGGGTAGCTTTGGGATTCTCCCTGGCGGTGGTTGTGGGGGTCTCTTTGGGGATTCTCGTGGGGACAAACCGGTTGATGTATCGGGCGTTAGATCCCATTTTTCAAATCCTGAGAACGGTTCCTCCCTTGGCCTGGCTGCCGATTTCCCTGGCAGGCTTTGAACGGGCAAATCCTTCTGCCATTTTTGTGATTTTTATTACAGCAATTTGGCCGATTATTATTAACACTACAGAGGGAGTGCTGCAAATCCCCCAGGACTATAACAATGTCTCGCGAGTGCTACGACTCGATCGCAAGACCTACTTCTTCAAAATCCTCTTCCCGGCAACGGTTCCCTATATCTTTACGGGACTGAAGATTGGTATTGGTCTATCTTGGCTGGCGATTATTGCGGCAGAAATGTTGATTGGGGGTGTGGGAATTGGCTTCTTTATTTGGGATGCCTGGAATAGTTCTCGCATGAGTGACATTATCCTGGCGGTGATTTATGTGGGAATTGTGGGACTGCTGCTGGATAAGTTGATTAGTTTCTTGGCGAGTTTGGTGGTTTCCGAAGATCAGGCTCAGTAATGGGGATCTTTGGGAACGCCAGTCTATTACATTGGATGATTGCATTGGATCCAAAAGTGTAGGGCGAACAGCCGTTCGCCCCTACCAAATCTGAACACTCAATTTATTATTTGTTGTCCTCCACTCCTGCCTAAAATCCATGTCTATTTTTGCTGAAGTTGACCATATTGAACGAGTCTTTAATCTCCCCAACGGAGGGACTTATGTTGCTCTGAGTAACATTGAACTCAAGATTCGGAAAGGTGAATTTATTTCCTTAGTGGGTCATTCCGGTTGTGGTAAATCGACCCTATTAAACTTAATCGCCGGTCTCGACAAACCCACCCGAGGCGGCATCATCTTAGAGGGTCGCCAGGTAACAGAACCGGGACCCGATCGCATGGTCGTCTTTCAGAACTATTCGCTTCTGCCCTGGCTGACTGTGCGGGAAAACATCGCCCTAGCGGTTGAGTCTGCCATGGGCGATCGCCCCAAAGGAGAACAACGGGGTATCATCGAACATCACATCGACCTGGTGGGCCTACGTCATGCCGCCCACAAACGCCCCGCCCACCTTTCCGGGGGCATGAAACAACGGGTCGCCATTGCCCGGGCCCTAGCCATCCGCCCCAAACTCCTCCTCCTCGACGAACCCTTTGGCGCCCTCGATGCCCTAACCCGAGGCGGACTGCAAGAACAACTAATGCGCATCTGTGAAGAAAGCCACGTCACCTGTATCATGGTCACCCATGACGTTGACGAAGCCCTCCTCCTGAGCGATCGCGTCGTTCTCCTCACCAACGGGCCCGCCTCCTACGTGGGACAAATCCTAGATGTTCCCATCCCCCGGCCTCGCACCCATGTCTCCGTCGTCAAACATCCCAACTACTACAGCCTCCGCAACGAGATCGTCTATTTCCTCAACCAACAGCGACGGGCCAAAAAACGCCAAACCCAACCCAAACCCATCGAAGTCCACGAGAACGGCTTAGAAAAAGTCAACCTCAACCTCGGCTTCATCCCCCTCACCGACTGCGCCCCCCTCGTGGTGGCCAAAGAACGGGGCTTCTTCGAAAAACATGGCCTAACCCAAGTCACCCTCAGTCGCGAACCCAGTTGGAACGCCATCGAGTCCGGCATCCGAGAACAACGCCTCGACGGGGCGCAAATGGTCGCCGGAATGCCCCTAGGAATGACCCTCGGTCGTCAAGACCATTCCCCCCTGCCCGTGGTCACCGCCATGACCCTCTCGCGCAACGGCAACGCCATCACCTTCCATCGTCACTTCTACGACGACGGTATACGAACCCTCGCCGACTT
>SMDP01000057.1:10418-14596 GCA_012911965.1 Geitlerinema sp. P-1104 | reverse complement strand
AGACGGCTACTGTGTCGGCGAACCCTGGAACTCCCGCGCCGTCCACGAAGGCATCGGCTTCGTCATGGCCACCGACCCAGAAATCTGGCCCGGCCATTGCGAAAAAGTCTTGGGAGTGCGAGAAGACTGGGCTAAAACCCACCCTAAAACCCATCTCGCCCTCATCCAGGCCCTTCTCGAAGCCTGCGACTACTGTGACGATATGCGTCACCGGGAAGAAATCTTAGACCTCATCTGTCGTCCCGAGTACGTGGGATCAGACCCCATCTACACCCGTCCCGGCTTCATCGACCCCTACAACAAAGGCATTGGCGACCCCGAACCCATCCCCCGTTATAACCAATTCTTCTGCGACAAAACCAACTGTCCCGATCGCACCGAAGCCCTCTGGATTCTCACCCAAATGGCCCGCTGGGGCATTACCCCCTTCCCCCGCAACTGGATTGAAGTTCTCGATCGCGTCCGTCGCCTAGACCTCTTCTCCCAAGCCGCCCAGGAGTTAAACATGATGGACCTAGGACGCGATCGCCATCCCGTCATCCTCTTCGACGGGGCCATCTTCAACCCCGACGATCCCATCCACTACCTAGACCAACTTGAAATCAAAACCAACCTAACCATCACCGAAATCGACCTCAACCCAGCCCCCCGAGAACTCTCCGCCGCCTAACCCCAAAGACCGGGCGACCACAAGGGTACGCCCCTACGTCTATTGCTTGCCTATGGCAGCGATGCGTTCCGGCAATTTTGAATTGATGGGCTTAGGTCACAACCTTCACTGATGCCGGAACACATCCTACCTCCTTCTTCTTCCCCCTATTGCCTATTGCCTATTGCCTTCTTCCCCCTATTGCCTTCTTCCCCCTGTTCCCTGTTCCCTATTCCCTGTTCCCTTCTTTACCCATGCAAACCCTAACCACCTCCACCCACTATCCCCACACCACCAATGACGCCTACCTCGTCATTGATGGTCTCTCCAAAACCTATACCACCCCAGAAGGACCCTATCCCGTTCTCGATAACATCCAACTCACCGTCCGCGAAGGAGAATTTATTTGCCTCATTGGTCACTCCGGTTGCGGCAAATCCACCCTCCTGGATATGGTGTCCGGCTTCCGTCAACCTAGCGAAGGAGAAGTGCGCCTCGAAGGACAACGGATTCAAGAACCCGGTCCCGATCGCATGGTCGTCTTCCAAAACTATGCCCTCCTCCCCTGGCTAAGCGCCTACGATAATATCTTCCTCGCCGTCAACTCCGTTTTCCCCAAACTCAAACAACGGGACAAAGCGGCGATCGTGCAGGAACACCTCGAACTCGTCGGCCTGACTGACGCCGCCGACAAAAAACCCAAAGAACTCTCCGGGGGCATGAAACAACGAGTTTCCATCGCCCGGGCCCTGGCCCTGCGCCCCAAAGTTCTCATTCTCGACGAACCCTTTGGCGCCCTCGATCCCATCACCCGCGAAGAACTCCAAGAAGAACTCCTACGAATCTGGGCCGATCACAAAGTCACTGTCCTCATGATTACCCATGATATTGACGAAGCCCTTTTCCTGGGCGATCGCCTCGTCATGATGACCAACGGCCCCGCCGCCCGCATTGGCGAAATCCTCGACTTACCCTTCCCCCGGCCCCGCGATCGCGCCCGACTTATGGAACAGCCGGAATACTACGACCTACGCAACGAAGCCCTCGACTTCCTCTATCGTCGTTACGCCCACGACGACACCTAAGTCTGATGAACAGGGATTTCAATCAAAAAACTGGTTCCAACCCCCGGTTCCGAGGTACAAGTCAGACTGCCCTGATGCTTATCCGTAATAATCTGATAACTAATCGACATCCCTAACCCCGTTCCCTTGCCAATGGGTTTCGTGGTGAAAAAGGGGTCAAAAATCTGATGTTGTACCTTCGGGGGAATCCCCACCCCATTATCAGCAATCAGAACCTGAACCCGCTTATCCTCCGTTACCGCCGTCGTAATCGTAATGCGACTCGGGGCTGCATCCAATTCCGAGGGGCTGCGTTGGCGATCGCGTTCCTCCAAGGCATCCACCGCATTAGCCAAAATATTCATCAACACCTGATTAATCTGCCCCGCATAACATTCCACCGGCGGCAACTCACCATAGCGTCGCACAATCTCAATCCCCGACGAATCCGGTTTCGCCTTGAGGCGATTTTGCAGAATCATCAACGTGCTTTCAAGGCCATCATGGAGATTCACCGCCTTAACCTCCGACTCATCCAGGCGAGAGAAATTGCGCAGCGATCGCACAATATCGCGAATCCGTTGCGCCCCCACCCGCATCGAACTAATCAGTTTCGGCAGATCATCAATCAGATATTCTAAATCCACCTCCTCCAGCAACTCCTCCAATTCCGCATCCGCCTGAGAATATCGCTGCTGATAAGCCTCAATCACCCGCATCAGATCCTGAGTATAATCATCCGCATGAGTGAGATTGCCATAAATGAAGTTGACTGGATTATTAATCTCATGGGCCACCCCCGCCACCAACTGCCCCAGGGCCGACATCTTCTCACTTTGCACCAACTGATTTTGCGTCCGTTGTAACTGATCCAGCGTCGCTTGAAGACTCTCCGCCTGTTGTCGTAACTTCGCCTCCGACCGTTGCAGGGCCCGTTCAGCATCCTTGCGATCAGTAATATCCGTATTCACCCCAATCCACTCTCGCAAATTGCCATCCTCATCCAAAATAGGAACCGCCCGCACACTCATATCCCGATACACCCCATCAGCCCGTCGCAAACGATGTTCAATCTGATAGAGACTGCGAGTTTGCACCGCATGAGACCAAACCGCCGTCGTTTCATTACGATCATGGGGATGAATACTATTAATCCAGCCCCAATCCCGTAACTCCTCAAAACTCATCCCCGTAAACTCACTCCAGTCCGGCTGTTCCCAAGTAAACGCCCCCTTGGCATTGGCATTCCAGACAATCTGAGTCGTCGCTTCAACCAAGGTACGGAAGCGTTCTTCACTCTCCCGTAGGGTTAACTCCGCCGTTTTGCGTTCCGTAATATCCATGGCAATGCCAAAGATACTCACTAAATTGCCCGCCTCATCATACTGGGCCTCACATTTTTCCCGCACATAGCCCAACTCCCCATTGGCCCGAATAATGCGCACATCAATATCATAGGATTGCCCCGTATCAATGCAATTACGAATTCCCTGACGCACCCGAGGGCGATCGTCAGGATGGAAATACTCAAACATCTCCTCCTGAGTCATCGCTTCCCGGCGGACGGGGATGCCAATAATATGAAAAATCTCATCAGAACAGATAGTTTGTCCGCTCGCTACATCAATTTCCCAATTCCCAATATGAGCAATCCGCTGGGCATCTTGAAGATTGCGAGTCAGGGTTTGTAACTGGTCTTGGGCCTGCTGTCGTTCTGTAATATCTAACACCGTTGCCCCAAAAGCAATTAGGCTGTTGTCACTATCTTGAATGGGAAACGCTGAAAAGAGCCAATGTCGTTCAACCCCCGGATTAGCCGGGGTTTGCCCCGTCAACTCCTGATTGAGAATTGGCTCTCCATGCAACAGCATCCCTTCAACCTTGCTATAAAGTTGATGGGCTAAATCCGGGACAATTTCCCCTAAATTTCGTCCAATATGGTCTGGGACCGGATACCCAGTCATCGCCGCTAAATTCTCATTCACCTGGAGATAGCGAAACTGCCGATCTAAAATCGCCATCCCCACCGGGGCCGTGTTAATAAACGTATCGAGGAGCGATCGCTGTTGGGCCAGTTCCGCCTCCGCTTGTTTCCGTTCTGTAGCATCCATCGCCAACCCGACCAAACCCGTCACCTGACCTTGAGCATCTTTCAGACGTACTTTAATCGTCTCCAAATGATGGATTTTGCCATCAACAAACGGGAAAAACTCATCAGCCAAACAAGGCTCATCTTGCTTAAAACTGATGCAATCAGACTGCAAACAATTACGAACCGCCTCTTCCCCAAATACTTCTTGATAGTGAGAAGCGGCATAGACTTGTTCTGGGGTAACACCAACATCTTCACAAAAGGTGCGGTTAATAAAGTTCATATGTCCCGAAATATCGGTCGTCCAAATCCAAATCGGGGCATTATCCATAATCGCCCGTAGGGTTCGTTCCTGTTCAGCCAGTTGGACTTT
>SMDP01000057.1:0-10245 GCA_012911965.1 Geitlerinema sp. P-1104 | reverse complement strand
GCCGGAACTCATCGGCTTGGTCCTGAGGAAACAACTCGTAATCGGTTTTACCGAGTAAGTCTTCCACCGCTCGTCCCAGGATTTGCGCACCACTGCTATTGACAGCACAGAAACGAAAATCCTCCGCTGCTTTAACGAGAACGGCAACGGGCAAAATATCCAGGAGGGAGGCAAAAAAGGCGGGGGTTTGGCTGGGAGTAGCATGAACCGTGGGAGGATCAATGGCAATGGCTAATCCCTGCCAACGGGTAACCCCATCTCCGTAACGTTGGGGACGGCCCAAAATCCGAATTGACTGTTCTGCGTCACTGCCGTCAGTCTGGGGAATCAAGACTCGTCCCTGCCAAGCTAAATCGGTTTCTGTGGCCTCTGAGGTGGCAATGGCCTGTTGCCAACGGGGTAGATCCTGGGGATGGATGCGATCGACCCAAATGCCAAAGTCTTCTGGCTCTAACCGTAACAGATCCCGGCTTCCTGGGGAGACGTGATGCCAGGAGAGGTCTCCCCTTGGGGAACGATGGAGTTCATACAAGCAGGCCGGCAAATTCTCTTCAAGTTGTCTCAAACGTGCCTCGCGATCGTCAAGGGCCTGCCGTAATTGTTTCACCTCTTCCTGCAAGGCGGCATAGGCATCGGGATCAGAAGACATAGGAAAAGTCATGATGTAACAACGCAGAAAGAAACGCGATCGCCCTCCCAGGGACAATCAAAATCCTAAACGATAAAGTCAAGTGATAGGCATCCTAAGGCTGACTCAGACGACAAACCGGATCTGCTAAAGCTGGACTAGATCCAGAGGTGACGGCAAGATACTCTTATTCTTCTTCACGACATTGGGGTCATCCGCACGGATCGGCTAGGATAGCAACGTCCTCGTGAGCTTCTCAGCTGGTCATGACCATCAGACCAATTCCGAGTCTATAATTCTAGTCGTTGTTGCTATCGTGAGTTTGCTTCCAACACGACAACGAGTTCCCCATTTTCAGGATACCCGGTTGCCTGTCATCAGAAACAGACTTAAGAAATATTTGCGTGGGGCAACTGTCAAGGGTGGGGGAACCGCAATCGCCCCCAACCCGCCTCAGCCAACCATCAAAAACAGCCTGTCACTCTTCCAAGGGAAGACCGACAGGCTGTTCAGGGGAATTACGATTCGGAAATCGGAGCGGCGGGATTTGAACCCACGACCCCCACTACCCCAAAGTGGTGCGCTACCAAGCTGCGCTACGCCCCGTTTGCAGATCTAATCATAACACATCTATTCCCGAACGCAAGCCATGATGCCAAAAAACTTTTCTACGAGCCAACCTCCCCGAAGGGCGATCGCCCAGCCAGAGCCAATTCCACGCCTATCACAAAGCCATCTAAATCGCCTGCAAACCTGCCCTCGCTGGTTCCAAAACAGCCTCATGGAGCATCGAGAGTCCCCCCTCAACCCACAGCAACAGCAGCGACTGGCCCGAGGGAACCAATTTCACCAACTGATGCAACAACGAGAACTCGGCCTACCCGTCGAGAGCCTGTTATCCGAAGACGACCCACTGCGACAATGGATGCAGGACTTTCTGGAGCGGGCCCCGGCCTACATCACCCCCAACCCCTTTCGCCAAGCCATCCAGTATCGGGACGCCGAACATGAACGCAGCCTTCTCTGGCAGGATATCCTTTGGCTAGTGCGCTACGACCTGCTACTCCTCTCCCCAGACCAGGCCCAAATCCTCGATTGGAAAACCTACCCCCGACCCCGAAGCCCCAAACAGTTGCAAAACAACTGGCAAACACGGCTCTATCCCTTCGTTCTCGCCGAAACCAGTCCCTATCCTCCCGAAGCGATCTCCATGATTTACTGGTTTGTCGAAGGCTCCTCAACCCAGGGCCCTGACTCCCCGCCGACTCAATGTTGGCAATTCAACTACTCCCAAATCGAACATCAGAAGACCCGACAGGAACTCGAAGCCCTAGCCCAGCAGTTTCGCCAAGACTGGCGGGCCTATCAGCAGGGACAAGATTTTCCCCGCCGTCACCCGACTGGGGGACCCTGTGACCTGCCCACCTGTTTTTGTCAGACCCTAGAGGATTTAGGACAACCAACGGGCGATTGCAGTTCCCGCAGCCCCGTTACCCCCCTCCATGAGATTCCCGAAGTTTCCCTTTAATCGACAATTAGCGGTAAGGTATGGGGCAGCCTATTGACGGCAGCCTATTAACACTGACGCATTGCCTTAACCATCGGTGAAATACTTTTTTCTATCAGAAGGGTGGACCATTGCCCGTGTTTGGGGAACCCAAGGACTCTGGAATATCAATGCTTGGCGACGACAGCCAGATATTGAGCGGCTCAATCTCTGTTTACTCGAACAGGGAGAGCGGCTCTGGCTCTATCGCGTCGAAACCGCCGTTTTAATGGTTGAAGTTCGGCCCCAAGCCAATGATGCCAGGGAATCAAGCATTAAACATGTGATGCTGAAACGGCTTATGGATGCCGAACAAGTCATCGCTAGACTTTGCACGTCTTCTGTCACTTGTCAACTTAATCCTCCCCAAATTAACAATTCGTTATAAAAAGGGAATCATCCTCGAAAAATGGGGGGCATCACCGCACCCCATCCCGAACAATTCCCTAAAAACCCTTGCGATCGCGTCTCAGAATCGATACACTTCTTTAATAATCTTTAATTGATGCAGCCCTGAAACCAACTGCACTCGCACCGAACCTGAACGTCACCACAATCCGATCAACAGTGCCTGTTATCTAACAGCCTCATGTTGACCATTGCCTCGGCGTTCAGCCCGGTCAAATCGTAAGATAGACAAGCGTTGACCATCACTCATATCACGTCATATAAGGAGGAGCGTAGTCAATGGGACTACCCTGGTACCGTGTACACACAGTCGTCCTGAACGATCCGGGTCGGCTGATTGCCGTGCATTTAATGCACACTGCCCTCGTGGCAGGCTGGGCGGGTTCAATGACCCTCTTTGAACTCGCCACCTACGATCCGAGCGATCCCGTCCTCAACCCCATGTGGCGGCAAGGAATGTTCGTCATGCCCTTCATGGCGCGCCTTGGCGTGACCGGCTCTTGGGGTGGATGGAGCGTCACCGGAGAAACCGGAGTCGATCCCGGCTTCTGGTCTTTCGAAGGAGTCGCCCTCGCTCACATCGTTTTATCAGGATTACTATTTCTAGCCGCTTGCTGGCACTGGGTCTTCTGGGACTTAGAACTCTTCAGAGATCCCCGCACCGGCGAACCGGCTCTCGACCTGCCGAAAATGTTCGGCATTCACCTGTTCCTATCGGGACTGCTTTGCTTCGGTTTCGGAGCCTTCCACCTCACCGGACTCTTTGGGCCAGGGATGTGGGTCTCCGATCCCTACGGCTTAACCGGGAGCATTCAACCCGTCGCACCGGCATGGGGGCCAGAAGGCTTCAACCCGTTTAACGCCGGCGGCATTGTCTCCCACCACATCGCCGCTGGGATTGTCGGCATCATCGCCGGACTTTTCCACCTAACCGTGCGTCCCCCAGAACGGCTCTATCGGGCCCTACGGATGGGGAACATCGAGACCGTACTCAGCAGCAGTATCGCCGCCGTGTTCTTTGCCGCCTTCGTCGTGGCTGGGACCATGTGGTACGGCAGTGCGGCCACCCCCATCGAACTCTTTGGCCCCACCCGTTATCAATGGGATCAGGGCTATTTCCAACAAGAAATTCAACGTCGGGTCCAAACCAACGTTGCCAATGGCGCCAGCCCATCCCAAGCTTGGGAGCAAATTCCCGAAAAACTGGCCTTCTACGACTATGTGGGTAACAACCCCTCCAAAGGTGGCTTGTTCCGCACCGGTCCTATGAACAAAGGCGATGGACTGGCTCAAGGTTGGCTCGGTCACCCGGTCTTTACCGATGGCGAAGGACGGGAACTCTTTGTTCGTCGTCTGCCCAACTTCTTTGAAACCTTCCCCGTTGTCTTAACCGACAAAGACGGCATTGTCCGCGCCGACATTCCCTTCCGTCGGGCAGAATCCAAATATAGCTTCGAGCAAGTGGGTGTCACCGCCAGCTTCTACGGCGGTGAACTCGACGGAACCACCGTCAGCGACCCCGCCCTCGTCAAGCGGTATGCGCGTAAAGCACAACTCGGCGAACCCTTCGCCTTTGACCGTGAAACCCTCGAATCGGACGGGGTATTCCGTACCAGTCCTCGCGGTTGGTTCACCTACGGTCACGTCTGCTTTGCCCTGTTGTTCTTCTTTGGACATATCTGGCACGGTTCTCGGACTCTGTTCCGCGACGTGTTCGCTGGGATTGACCCTGAACTTGATGAAGATCAAGTCGAATGGGGTGCCTTCCAAAAAGTGGGTGACAAAACCACTCGGATTGAGAAAGAAATGGCTTAAGTCAGCTCATCTGACTTGTGCCTGAACCTTCGGGGAGCTGGCGATCGCCGGTTCCCCGGACCCCTTGATAGACTAAGACTGTTACACTGTGAGTTTTTAGAAATTATGGAAAGCGTCATTTACATCCTGTTACTCGCGGCAACCCTGGCCCTGTTATTCTTCGCCATCGCCTTCCGCGAAACCCCGAAAATCGGCAAATAGCCCCTTGAGATTGTGCTGCCGGTTCTCCACTCCTGTCGTGGAAACCGCTGCGACAGGAGTTAGATCAACCTAAGACGTACTGCATTCGTGTAGTGCGTCTGTTATCATTTCTGCTAATACCTGTCAATTTTTATTGGGTTTTCTACCCCAATTGTTATGCGTTGTCCCTTCTGCGAGCATACAGAAAGCCGCGTTTTAGAGTCTCGTTCCACAGAATCCGGTCAGAGTGTGCGTCGTCGGCGACAGTGTCTCAACTGTAAACGGCGTTTTACCACCTACGAACGGATCGAATTTGTGCCGATGATTGCCATTAAGCGAGACGGGAAACGGGAGTCCTTCGACCGCTCAAAACTACTGCGAGGCATTGTCCGGGCCTGTGAGAAAACGGCGATCGCCCCAGAACGCCTAGAGGCGATCGTCGACGATATCGAATTGCGCCTACATCAACGGCCCAAACGAGAGATTCATACCAGCGAAATTGGCGAAATCGTCCTAGACTCCCTCAAGGATCTCAGCGAAGTCGCCTATGTACGCTTTGCCTCCGTCTATCAACAGTTCCAGGGCGTTCGCGACTTCGTAGAAGCCCTCGATCGCCTACGAGAAAGTCGTGTAGAGGATAATTTTCAACAGCAGCGGCAAGACTCCCCCGAAAGCGCCCCCAACTGCGCCATCTCCTCCTAGGGAGATTTTCGTCCAACTCCCCCCCCAGAGACTCCTAAGTTTTGGGTCTTTTTTAAGATTCCCCAAAAAACCCACCCACAAAGTCGTAGGAGTGGGATAGAATTTGCTATGCTATTAGTCAATTCGCCTTCAAACGAAGGTGATGCGGTGTTTCGTCAAAGGAGGACTTGCTTGCAATCATCGCCCTGTCCGTTCAATTCTGTAACACCCATCAGCCGGAGGCAAACCTCAGTTATGGAGACTCAGTCCTAGGAAAACACGCATGGTCAATCAGAATACAACGCAAAGAGATGTCGGTTTCACACACGAAGATTTTGCCGCACTACTCGACAAGTACGATTATCACTTCAATCCCGGCGATACCGTAGCAGGGACGGTATTTAGTATAGAGCCAAAAGGCGCTCTGATTGACATCGGTGCTAAAACCGCTGCCTACATCCCGTTACAGGAAATGTCAATCAACCGCGTCGAGTCTCCCGACGAGGTCTTGCAAGCCAACGAGACGCGGGAATTTTTCATCCTCATGGATGAAAACGAAGACGGACAACTGACCCTTTCCATCCGTCGCATCGAGTATATGCGCGCTTGGGAACGGGTTCGCCAACTTCAAGCAGAAGATGCGACCGTTCACTCCGGTGTCTTCGCCACAAACCGAGGTGGTGCATTAGTTCGCATTGAAGGATTACGCGGCTTCATTCCGGGGTCTCACATCAGCACTCGTAAGCCCAAAGAAGACTTAGTGGGCGAAGATCTGCCCCTGAAATTCTTGGAAGTGGACGAAGAACGCAACCGCCTCGTCCTCAGCCACCGTCGCGCCTTAGTTGAGCATAAGATGAATGGCTTAGAAGTCGGCGAAGTCGTCGTCGGAACCGTACGCGGCATCAAACCCTACGGTGCCTTCATCGACATCGGCGGAGTCAGCGGCTTGCTGCACATTTCCGAAATCTCCCACGACCACATCGACACTCCTAGCAGTGTCTTTGACGTCAACGACCAACTCAAGGTCATGATCATCGACCTCGACGCGGAACGGGGTCGGATTTCCCTGTCCACCAAGCAACTCGAACCCGAACCCGGCGACATGGTGAAAAATCCCGAGTTGGTGTACGAGAAAGCTGAAGAAATGGCCGAGAAATTCCGTCTACAAATGGAAGCCAAGGCCCAGGGAATTTCCCCTGAAGAACTCGAAGCCCAAAACTCAATGGACTTGGAGGAAGACGACGAAGAGATGGTCTCAGCTACTGAGTAATCTCTCCCCCGTCCCATCTCAATCCCGGCTTGAGGAGAGTCTCTATCCCTCTCCCAAGCCCTCATACTGCCTAAAAAGAGGGGTTCCCACCCTCTTTTTTCTTGCCCGAAGAGGGCCCGCCACTTGCGGTACGCCCCTACGTCTTTTCTGTTCCCTGTTCCCTGTTCCCTGTTCCCTCCCCCCCCATGAACCTCTCCTGCGGTCCCAAAACCTTCAACAACATTCGCGCCGTCATCTTTGATAAAGACGGCACACTCCTTGATACTCAAGACTTTCTCCGCCGCTTAGGGATTGACCGAGCGCGACAATTAGATGCCCAAATTCCCGGTGTGGGTGAGTGCTTAATGATGGCCTTCGGCATTGAGGGCGATCGCCTCGATCCGACCTATCTCTTGGCCGTCGGCAGTCGCCAAGAAAATCTCATTGCGGCCGCCGCCTACGTCGCCGAAACCGGACGCAGTTGGGCTGAATCCCTGCAAGCAGCCCGTACCGCCTTCGACGAGAGCGATCGCCTCTTCCAAAACGAAGACACCTCCCCCCTCTTCGTCGGGTCCCTAGAAGTCCTCTACAGCCTCGCTGAAGCAGGATTCAAACTAGGGATTCTCTCAGCCGACACCAACGAACGAGTTAACCAATTCGTGCAAACCTGTCAACTTGAGGACATTATCCAAGTCAAACTCGGAGTTGACGACGGCCCCAGCAAACCCGATCCGACATTATTTCAACAGGCCTGTGCTGCCTTAGGAGTGCGTCCAGAGGAGGCTATCATGGTGGGAGACTCCCCCTTGGATATCGAGATGGCACAACGGGCTGGTGCAGCCGGAACCATCGGCATTTGCTGGCATAGTCAGGACCATCGCCACCTTAGCCAGGCCGACGTCACCATTGAACAACTCGATCAACTCCAAGTTGTTCCCTAAAACGAAACGGCAACCATGCAACCCCCTCTGCCCCTAGATACCCTCTTACAAAACCGTTATAACCTGGTTCAAATCCTGGGACAGGGTGAATTTGGGCGTACCTACTTAGCCAAAGATCGCGGGCGTTTTGAATCATTATGTGCGATCAAAGAGTTTGCCCCCAACTTCAACGAAGCCCCAGGAGACGGTGCCGGTGCCAACGATGGCATTCGATTCACCAAAGCCAAAGAACTCTTCGAGCGAGAAGCCGAAGTTCTCTATCAACTGCAACATTCCCAGATTCCCCAATTTCAAGCCATTTTCGAGGATAATCAACGTCTATTTCTAGTTCGTGATTATGTAGAAGGGGAGACCTATCAAAGCCTATTGCAGCAGCATGGCGCTTTCAGTGAAGCCGATGTGCGCCAATTTTTACAAGACATCCTGCCGGTTTTAGACTATATCCACCGTCAGGGGATTATCCATCGAGACTTATGTCCAGAAAACATTATTCAGCGTCAGAGCGATCGCCTACCCGTTCCCATTGATTTTGGCGTTGTCAAAGAAATTGCCAGCCAACTGCACTTAACCTCTACTCACGTACAATCCCCCGAGACTACCCTTCAGCAAAACACCGTTGAGCAAGGCGCGACCCCATCCTCCCAAGGAGATCCCAGTCATAAAGCGGGTTATGCTCCCCCCGATCAACTGGAGACAGGACGAGTTTATCCCCACAGCGACCTCTATGCCTTAGCCGTGACGGCGATCGTCCTGCTCACCGGCAAGCCCCCTCAAGCTCTCTATAACCCCGCAGAATCGCGCTGGCTCTGGCAAGAAGATTGTTCCGTCAGCGAAGAACTCGCCGCTGTCCTAAATCAGATGTTGAGCGATCGCCCCAGAGACCGCTATCTTACCGCCCCAGAAGTACGCGCCGCCCTCTTCACCGGAACCGCCACCGCTCCTCCCCCCAGCGAAGCCTCCACCAATCCCCCCAACAGTCTCCCTTCCAGCTTACCGACCGTCATGGTTAGTCGCCCCCCAGAGACCGTGGCCTCCAAGGTCGGGGGCGATCGCACCGAAGTCCCCAACCCCCAAGCCAACCCTCAACGCACCCCAACCCCACCCCAATCTCGTCGGGCGTCCATTCCCGAAGCCAAACCCTCCCCATGGGACAATCCCATCATTGTGATTTTAGTCTCAGCCCTCATCGCCCTAATCGCCGGTTGGAGCGTCTGGACTGTGATCACCGCATTTAGTCGTCCCCAGGACGAACCCACCGCCGAACAGCCTCTAACCCCATCCCCAACCGCCACCCCCGAACCCACTCCCGAACCCACTCCCGCCGTCCGCGATCGCAACCTCAATCTGGCCATCGGCAATCGCTTACGAACCGAAGGCCGGTTAAGCGACAACGAAATCTATAACTATCGCCTCCGCCTCGACGCTGGAACCGAACTAGCCGCCTTTCTCGAAAGTGAGGGAGTGCTAATGAGCCTCTTCGACCCCCTAGGAAACCCCCTAGCCGGGCGATCGCAGCGAGTCTCAGGTTGGCAAGGTTCCATCCCCAACGATGGGCAATATACCCTTCAACTCCAAACCGTCAGCGGCTTACCAGAAGGGGAATACATCCTAGACGTAGAACTCAACGCACCCACCCCAGAACCGACCCCAGAACCGACCCCAGAACCGACCCCAGAACCGACCCCAGAACCCACACCCGAACCCACACCCGAACCCACACCCGAACCCACACCCGAGCCAACCCCAGAACCGACCCCAGAACCCACCCCCCTACAAATTCCCCCTGGACAAACCGACGTTCAGACCCAAGGAACCGTGATCCCAGAGCGTCCCCAACGTTATCTCGTCAACGTACAGAGTCGCCAAGTCTTTGCCGTCGAACTCTTCCCCGTCAATAGTGATGGTAGAGAAGTCGTCTTCACCGTTCGTCGTCCCGACGGTCAAATCATCTCCGGTGCTAGGGACGTTGTCTTTTGGAATACCCGAGTTGGAGAAGGGGGAGATTATCTCATCGAAGTCTCAGCCCCCTACACCAGTCCCTACGAACTCAGCATCAACATTCGCGACTAAGCCAGCCATTGCCGAGCTTGGAGGGCAACGCGCGCGAAGTTTGCCAGAGCTTCCCGAACACTATAAAATGGAAGATCGGACTTCCAACGGGGTCGAGTCATCAGTCCCGTGGCTCAAACCTGAGCACCAGAATGCCCCCACGACCGAGTCTCGATCCATCCACCCTACGATTAAGCATAAAAGTATCATGAAGAAGCGCGTCCAACTCCTTCTCCAAAAAGACGTTCGGAAACTCGGCAAAGCAGGAGATCTCGTCGATGTAGCCCCCGGTCATGCGAGAAATTATCTGATTCCCCAGAAAATTGCCATCCCGACGACTCCCGGAGTCTTAAAACAAGTTGAACTCCGGAAACAGAAAGAACAAGAGCGTCTAGCCCAACTCAAACAAGAAGCCGAATCTCGCAAAACCGCCCTACAAACCATCGGCCGGTTCACCATCGAGAAACAAGTGGGCGAAGGGGAAGCCATTTTCGGAACCGTTACCGATCGCGATCTAGCCGCCGCCATCGAAGCCGCCACCAACCAAGACATTGATCGCCACGGCATCACCCTCCCCGAAATCAACAAAACCGGTTTCTACAAAGCACATATCAAACTGCACCCCGAAGTCACCGCCGAAGTTGAAGTGCAAGTGGTTCCGTTGTAAGAACAGGAACAGGGAACAGGGAACAGGGAACAGGGAACAGGGAACAGGGAACAGGGAACAGGGAACAGGGAACAGGGAACA
>SMDP01000569.1 GCA_012911965.1 Geitlerinema sp. P-1104 | reverse complement strand
GAATGTGGCACAATTGCAGCAGATGCTACAGAAGTACGAGTCTGCCTCCGGCTAAAACAATCGCCAAGCGATGGGTTGTGTTCGTTATCGAACCGGTGCGTTCCGGCAAGTTCTAGGTTGTCGGTTCAGGGCCAAGATTCCACGAAGCCGGAACGCACCCTACCCAAGGCGACTGCCTACTGCCTATTGCCTTCTTCCCCCTGTTCCCTGTTCCCTGTTGCCTGTTGCCTAAACTATGAAACTCCGTGAACTGCTTGCTGCAATTCCCAATCTAAACAGCCTCCCTGAACATCCCGCCTTGGAGATGGAAATTAAGGGACTTAGTACCAATTCCCATGCCTGTCAGGGGGGGGATTTGTTTATTGGAATGCCGGGAACGCGGGTGGATGGGGGTGAGTTTTGGCCTGGGGCCATTGAATCGGGGGCTGTGGCGGCGATTGTCTCGGAAGCGGTGTTGCAGAAGTATCCCCCCCAAGCTGGGGAATGTGTGATTGCGGTTCCTAATGTTACGACGGCTTGCGGCTATGTCTCCAGTTGCTTTTACGGCTATCCGGGACACCACTTGTCCCTGGTGGGGGTGACGGGAACCAATGGTAAAACCACCACCACTCATTTAATCGAGTTTTTGTTGCGGGAAACGGGCAAATCGACGGCCTTGTTTGGTACGCTTTACGCCCGCTGGCAGGGCTTTGAAGAGGTGGCAAGCCATACGACTCCGTTTTCAATCCATTTACAGGACAAACTCGCTCAAGCCCGAAATGCAGGGGCTGAAGTGGGGGTGATGGAAGTCAGTTCTCATGCGTTGGCCCAGTCGCGGGTGTTGGGCTGTGAGTTTGAGGTGGCGGCGTTTACGAATTTGACCCAAGACCATCTCGATTATCACGAGACGATGGATGATTATTTTGCGGCCAAGGCCTTGTTGTTTTCGCCCCAGTATTTGAAAGGTCGTGCGGTGGTGAATGTTAGTGATGCCTATGGACAATTGTTAGCAGATCAGATTCCGGGCGATCGCGTTTGGACGTATGCCTGTGAGGATACGTCGGCGGATTTGTATACGGAGAATCTTACTTATACGCCAACAGGCGTCTCGGGAACGATTCAGTCGCCTCAAGGGTCGGCGGCGTTTTCTCTGCCCTTGGTGGGTCAGTATAATTTAGAGAATATGTTGGCCGCAGTGGGGGTTGTTTTGCATCTGGGTGTGGCCTTGGAAGATGTGGTGGCGGCGTTACCCCGCTTTACGGGGGTTCCGGGGCGAATGGAACGGGTACAAGTATCGCCGCAACAGGATGTGAGTGTGATTGTGGATTACGCCCATACGCCGGATAGTTTGGAGAATTTGTTGGAGGCGGC
>SMDP01000568.1 GCA_012911965.1 Geitlerinema sp. P-1104 | reverse complement strand
AGATATTGCACACCCAGTTGCTTGAACGCATGGATATTCGCCCGAAAGGGGAGTTCTGAGGGGAGCAGATGATGATTGCGTCCATGTCGCGCTAAGAAAACAACGGGAACCCCTTGCAGGGTTCCGCTGATGAGGACATCGGAGGGGGGGCCAAAGGGGGTATCAAGGTCATGTTCTTGGCGATTTTCCAGGTCATCCATTTGGTAGAGTCCACTACCGCCAATGATACCGATGGCAATATCCGTCATAGTTGTTAAGGATTGGATTAGGGGCGTTTTGCAGAATAGGGGTTATTTGGCGGTGATGGCAATGGCAACTGCCCCAGTCAGCAGGCCCAAGGCGGCCGAAAAAGCCATGAGGGTTCCTAGAGGAATGGGAACGGAGGCAAACATGAGAAACTGCACCGAGGCAGCGGTGGCATTTTGGACGGCTAGGATAGCGATCGCCGCCACCCAGAGCGCCATCAAACTCGAAATGACCAATAGAGGAAAACGGGGCATAGGGTCAGAGGAATCGGGTTAAGCGCGAGGTTCGAGGATTAATAGGGGTTCATGGACTTGTCCTTGCAGGCGATCAATCTCTTCTTGCCGTTGTTCATCACGATCTCTGGGTTTTAGCCAGTCGGGCCACAAGCCAATGAAGAACATCCTCGTCTCAAAACTTGCATTGCGCATCGGTTGTGGGAGAAACTCCCAGCGATCGCCATCCAAAATAAAGAAGATAACAATCAAGATTGTGGCCCAGAAACCCACTTTTTTTGCGTTCATAGCCAGTGAGGGGGGGTCGTTGCATCCCGCCGATTGTACTGCGTCTTTAGCTTACCGGTTCCGGTGGACGATGTTGAGTCCAACCTTCGAGTTGTTCAAGTTGTGCTGCCAGTTGTAACACCTGAGCATCAGCACCCGGTTTCCCTACTAATTGTACACTCATGGGCAAGCCATGGGAGTCAAAGCCGGCGGGTAAGGAAATGGCGGGTTGTCCGGTCGCGTTGAAGGGAGGACAGGGCATGACCCATTCGGTGACGGCGTTGAAGGCGGCTTCAGGGCTGTAAGAAGACCATTCTCCGACTTTAATGATGGGATGGGCATAGGTGGGGAGAAGTAAGATATCCCAATCATCAAAGAAACGAACAATCTGCCGTGAGATAAACCGCAATTGGGCGATCGCCTGCCAGAGTTCAGCGGCGGTTCCCGCTTGCTCCATGAGCCAACGGTTAATGGGGCTGAGGGCTTCTGGGGGAACTCCGGTGGCAGCGATGGCCCCGGCAAAGATTTTTTGAAATGGCGCTTCTAATCCTGAGAAGTCAGGACAACCCACCCCGAGGTGATGGCCGAGTTGTTCGAGGTGCTTGGC
>SMDP01000567.1 GCA_012911965.1 Geitlerinema sp. P-1104 | reverse complement strand
GAATTTAGATGGAATTACTCGGGTGGGTGGAGTGGCTGACGACTGGGGTCGAATACCAGACACCGGGTTTCTTGGAGGTGCGACTCGGTGTCTAGTCGGGCCAGTCATGGCCTCAGCAACTCAGAACTCTCAGGTTTGCAAAGATACGGACGGTTCAGTGGTGACTCCTATCCGTTACATCTTCATCAGACTCTGTTACTTGTCCAGGTTCGCTTGCTGTTAAACTAGAGCGGCGCGATAAATTAACCACTTTTCTGCCACTTTCTGCTTGCTGCTTTTGCAAATCTGCGAAAAGGGCTTTTAAGTCATGGTTGAATGACCGTGAATACTCTTGGCGAATTTTGTGGATTTCTTCGACAATTGGGTCTTGATACATTTTTAATCTCCAAGAAGTTCGTAGGGTGTACAAAGAATTGGCAATTCGTAGCCAAAATCAAGACTGATTTCTGCTAACTTTCTTTGGATTTGGGCATTCGCTATATGTTTACAGTTCCAGGTCAGCAGGTAATTCATGTTGTGAATGGTGGCGGCTGCAATATGAATCGCATCAATATCAGCTTTTGCTGGAAGACTACTGCGCTCTAAAAATTGCTCTGCTAAATTAAGGACAGATTGGTCTAAATCAAGTAAGATGAAGTCGCGGATGATTTCCAGTCTTTGAGCAGCCATGTCAGCATCACCTTGTGAGGTTTCTTCCACAACGGCTTGTGAGGTGTAGAGTTGAAAAGAATGGCGGCGTGTATCCCACCACTCTCTTGTGATTTGAATATTGGCAGCCACAACAAGGTCTCGGCTGGGTCGAGCGGTCAGGTAGCCTAAGATGCTAGTTTCAATGTAGATGGTTTCACTCATATGGACAGATGCCAACTCCCTCTAGTTTAAACTATCGTGCTTCTCGAAGACCAGACACCGGGTTTCTTGGAGAAACTCGGTGTCACAGGTCTGAGGGACTGACCTGGCTCGGAGTTTGGGAATCTTGATGACTCGTTTCGAAGACCAGACACTGGGTTTCTTGGAGAAACTCGGTGTCTTATTTCTCGCTTAATCTATTTGTGTTAGCCAACTGCTTTAATCCGGCTTGGGCAGCTTCGTTATTTCCCGAATGAGGAGAGTGCCAGGTAACGAATTCTCGAAACACTTATTCTGTCGTTAATTGACCTGTCAAGAGGGTTCAAAAATAGAAATTTGTTGCGGACTGAAGCCTTTATTTGCTACAGTTTACAAGTCGTCGCGCGAGAGAAGAGACCACCCAAAATCCCCCCAAAACCCCGCATTACTCGGGAGAGACGCACGCCCCCGTTTTTCTAATATTTCGGTATAATACATCCAGTTTCCTCCTTCACGCCACCCCAC
>SMDP01000566.1 GCA_012911965.1 Geitlerinema sp. P-1104 | reverse complement strand
CCGACAATGGTGGCCCAGGTGGTATAGGCCCATTGATTGCGACCACTAATGTGGAGAATGCCAAATAATACACTAGAAAGAACTAAGCCGAGGGGATTCAAACCGATCGCCGGTAACATTACCCCCCGAAATAGCAGTTCTTCACTCATTCCTGGCAGTAGACCTAACCAGACTAAATCTAACCAAGCGAGGGGAGAAATGGCTAGGTTGAGATAGAATTGGGCACTCTCTCGATAGGCTCCCCAGATCCGATAAAGAAGGGAACTGGCGAGGGTAATTCCTAAGCTTAAGGCTACCCCTAGGCCCGCTTGTTCTGGGTTCCAATAGAGGGGTAACAGTTGTACGCTGCCAAACCGTAGCCATAGTTTAGAGACAATCATCAGAACTACGGCGGTGACTCCCATAGCCACTAGGATTTGAGGACGAGTTAAAGGTTCAAAATCAGGGGAAGGGGAATCGTTCACAATGCTTGAGTTAGGACGGTT
The DNA here is from genome assembly GCA_012911965.1 of Geitlerinema sp. P-1104. GTDB lineage: Bacteria > Cyanobacteriota > Cyanobacteriia > Cyanobacteriales > Geitlerinemataceae > Sodalinema. Next base: position 869 of record SMDP01000566.1, on the reverse strand, counting down.
TACAGGGGGGTTAGGGGTGCAATTTGGGGATGGAGGGACTGAGGATGGACGCCGCTACGGTGGGCGGCGATCGCCCCGATGGCTTCGAGGTAGGATTGCACGGATAGGGCCTCAATGCCTAAACTGGCGGCGGGACAACGCATCTGGGTTGAGTTGTCCCGGACGGTAATGATTTGGGTTGCGCTCTGACTCCAACTTAGGATAGCACTGCCCCCACAGGCTCCTTCGGGGACAATCACCACATCCACATCGGGCGATCGCAGATCCTGGGGCCGACAGTCTCCCGCCAGGACAAATTGCGGGGCGCGACTGAGGCCCATTAATACACAGGGAAGGAAGGTATAGCCCAACTCCTCAGCCGCGGCCCGGGGGGAGAGGTTCGCCTCCGGGGGGAGGGGAGACAGGGCCGGGGCGTGGGCCGCTGGGATGCCGAACTCGCGGACGATGAGATGGCTGATGACCGCTTCCGCACCGGCGATCGCATCCACCCCCGACCCACTACGATAGTCCTGTAGCTGTTCCGGGGACTCGTCGGGGAAGCGGGCCACCACGGCGATCGCCTCCGCCCCCGCCTCCTCAATCAGCCGTTGTGCGCCTCTGAGTAAACTCCCCGGATTCTCCAACGTTCCCCAACTGGCCCCCGACTCCGCCAGCCGCAACTGCACCCCCAAAGGCGCATCCGTGACCATATACTCCGTTAAACTGAGTCCCAAACTCCCCCGCATCGCATCGGCCGCTTGCAGATGACGTAAGCGCAACTCCGGTTCAATCCCCGCATCGAGAAGTAAGCCGACCCGATTTTGCACCACCGGCCGCAAGCCCCAGCGTCCCGCCGCAAAGCGATCTAACCCCAACCCTTCCACATAGAA
>SMDP01000565.1 GCA_012911965.1 Geitlerinema sp. P-1104 | reverse complement strand
CCGACAATGGTGGCCCAGGTGGTATAGGCCCATTGATTGCGACCACTAATGTGGAGAATGCCAAATAATACACTAGAGAGCACTAAGCCGAGGGGATTTAAACCGATCGCCGGTAACATTACCCCCCGAAATAGCAGTTCTTCACTCATTCCTGGAAGTAGGCCTAACCAGACTAAATCTAACCAGGCTAAGGGAGAAATGGCTAGGTTGAGATAGAATTGGGCACTCTCTCGATAGGCCCCCCAGAGGCGATAGAGAAGGGAACTGGCGAGGGTGATTGCTAAACTTAAGGCTACCCCTAGGGCTGCTTGTTCTGGGTTCCAATAGAGGGGTAACAGTTGTACGCTGCCAAACCGTAGCCACAGTTTAGAGACAATCATCAGGACTACGGCGGTGACTCCCATAGCCACTAAGATTTGAGGGCGAGTTAGAGGTTCAAAATCAGGGGAAGGGGAATCGTTCACAATGCTTGAGTTAGGACGGTTTACAGGGGGGTTAGGGGTGCAATTTGGGGATGGAGGGACTGAGGATGGACGCCGCTGCGGTGGGCGGCGATCGCCCCGATGGCTTCAAGGTAAGATCGCACGGATAGGGCCTCAATCCCTAAACTGGCGGCGGGACAACGCATCTGGGTTGAGTTCTCGGCGACGGTAATGATTTGGGTTGCGCCCTGACTCCAACTTAGGATAGCACTGCCGCCACAGGCGCCTTCAGGGACAATCACCACATCCACATCGGGCGATCGCAGATCCTGGGGGCGACAGTCTTCCGCCAGGACAAATTGCGGGGCGCGACTGAGGCCCATTAAAACGCAAGGAAGAAAGGTATAGCCCAACTCCTCAGCAGCAGCCCGAGGGGAGAGGTTGGGGTCCGGGGGGAGGGGAGACAGGGCCGGGGCGTGGGCCGCTGGGATGCCGAACTCGCGGACGATGAGATGGCTGATGACCGCTTCCGCACCGGCGATCGCATCCACCCCCGACCCACTACGATAGTCCTGTAGCTGTTCCAGGGACTCGTCGGGGAAGCGGGCTACCACGGCGATCGCCTGCGCCCCGGCCCCCTCAATCAGCCGTTTAGCGCCCCGTAGCAGGCTCCCTGGATTGTCCAAAGTTCCCCAACTGGCCCCCGAGGCGGCTGTTCGCAACTGCACCCCCAGAGGCGCATCCGTGACCACATAATCCGTTAAATGGAGTCCCAAACTTCCTCGCATCGCATCCGCCGCTTGCAGATGGCGTAAGCGCAACTCCGGTTCAATCCCCGCATCGAGAAGTAATCCCACCCGATTTTGCACCACCGGCCGCAAGCCCCAGCGTCCCGCCGCAAAGCGATCTAACCCCAACCCTTCCACATAGAA
>SMDP01000564.1 GCA_012911965.1 Geitlerinema sp. P-1104 | reverse complement strand
TGATACATTGAAACAACGGTTAAATCGAGATCGGCCCATGACAACGATCACGATGCGGATGCCAGAAGATGTGATTGAAGATCTCAAGCGTCTGGCTCCATTATTGGGGTTTTCTGGATATCAGCCCTTGGCACGGGCCTATATTGGTCAAGGACTGCGTGCTGACCTGGAGCGATTAGAGGGAGATACCCTTTCTGCCTTGATTGCCAGTTTAAAGCGTCAGGGTGTGAGTGACGAAGTCCTTCAAGAGGCGCTCAGTGAGGCGACTCGCCGTTAGCTTAAGACTTACGCTCCAGTCAACCGCCCAAACAATAGATTAGTACGGACGGAATTGGGATAAAAGCGTTAAGACTCAAAATGGATGTAAACCCCGAGTTTGGTGAGTTCGTCGATGATATCTTCAACGGTTTCAGGCATATCTTGTTGGGAGCGGGATGGGCCACGCAAAAACTCTTTGATGGTTATCTTTTTGTCGCGAAAATCTTTAATAAAATCTCGTAATTCTTCCAAAGATGCGAGTTCTTCTTCAAATTCTTCTAACGATTCTTCGACTAAATCGGTCCCCTCCCGTTGGGCTTTGCGATATTCTTTGACCATCATTCCTTGGGGCGTATTGCGGGCTTGGCGAACTTGGTCTTTTAATTGTTCATATTGCCGTTCGAGAATTTTGATATCCTGTTCGAGTTGCTTGCATTGGCGATCGCGATCGTTTTGTGCGGTCTCAATGTCTACTTCACGTTCGCTCTGTTGTTCGATTTCTAACAAGCGGGCAAAATCACCATTTTTGTAAGCAATATTGACCTCTTTCATGATTTCGGTGTACTGCTCACGTTTTTCCGAATCAGCACTTTTATCTGGGTGAAAGCGATCGGCTAATTTTAGAAACAGTTTTCTCATATCCCGTGACGGACGAGGGCTGTGAGTTTCTTCAAAGGGAGAATGACCGCCCCACTGGGACTCATCGTCGTCGTTGAAAAATCCCTCATCCTCGCCATTGGGATGCGATCGCTCGGCTTCGGCTTCTTCCTCACGGGCGAAGTCTTCATCGTCTTCATCAAACTGAGGACTGATGCGACCGCTAAATTGTAGTATTTCGTAAACTTCGCGAATTTCCAACTTGCTCTTTTTCCCCAGTTTTCGCTTCGTGAGGATTTCCTGAAATAACTCGTGAATTTCGCGATCGAGCTGTTGGGCTTGTTCGTAAATCGGTTGACCATGAGAGAGCATCGATCGCGCAATTTCTTGAATCTGTTCAGTTAAATTAGACAGTTCTGTCCGCTTGCGCTTAATTAAGGTCAATACCTTTTTTTGCCGTTCTTCCAAAAACTGGAAACGGGCGTCTGGAGAGGTGGACGC
>SMDP01000563.1 GCA_012911965.1 Geitlerinema sp. P-1104 | reverse complement strand
TCGAGTTTGGGGTTGAGCATATTAGAACAGGGAACAGGGAACAGGGAACAGGGAACAGGGAACAGGGAACAGGGAACTATTTTTTCACGATGTCCTGCCATTCTATGACGACAGGGAGAGGAATTTGCAAACTGGCCGCTCGTTCCTTGAGAGGGAGGGTTAACTCCAGGGAACTGCGGGAGGGAAGACGATTGGCGATCGCCCGGAAATCATATTCACCGATATTGGGGGCCGGGGCCTCGTCGGCAAAGTCATCAGCGGCTTCTAACGTTTCTCCCCGTGAAGTGGTTAGGATTAAGGGTTTGGGATGCTGAAACTCAACCGCGCCGGGAAATCCAGCTAGACGTAGATTAAGATTACGAGTCTCCTCCCCCTCTTGAACTCGTTTGTAGAAAATCACCTGCCAGGAGTTCCCTAAACTGTCCTTGAGGCGATGACGGGTTTGGTAAATCACCTGTCCGGGGGCTTCAGTTTGTTGTTGGATGGGAGCCGCCTGGGCCAGGGATTGGCTCGGCACAGCATAGAGGGGGCCGCCAAGCAGAATCAGCAAACTTGCGAGGACGAACAGGGTTCGGCGCAGGGTTTGAGGCAAGATGCAGGTCCGGGAGTCACAGGTTTGACGAAAATCTGGGTCTTTATCGTTCACAGTCAACAGTCAACCTCAACAATGCAACGCTGTTTTGAGATTTTAACGCGCTTTTCCCGGCTCTGGGTTCGCGTCTCGTAACCTGAGCGCCACAACCGTGGCCTCTGTTTAACTTCGATTCTCCCATAGCTGTATGATAGGTTTGCCCAGAATGGATGAGGATTAACGGTGTTGGCGGCATATTGGCAGGGACTAGGACTTCGGCTTGGGGTGAGTCTGTTGGCGATCGCATTGGCGGCCTGTTCTGCCGTGCCGATTTTCTTTGATACGGACTTAGTGGCTGATGCGATTTCCTTACAACTCGAACAGACTCAGAGTCAACTTACCTCCGAGTTACGTCTGAGTGCAAGTCCCACCTGGAGCGTGGATCGGGTTAAGGTGACGGAGAATGCCCCGGTGATGATTCAAGAGTTACCAGGGTATCATCTGCGAGGAACCTATCGCCTGACAATTGAGTTACCCAGAGGAACGGTGACTCGCCCGAAACAACCGTTCGACCTCTATCTACAAGGACAAAAGGAGGGCAAAAGCTGGCGTTTAGCGAAGTATGGCCCCGGGGATGCTGGGGAGGCGGCGGACTGGAGAACCTATCTGATTCCCCCGAAAGGCTATGACGGGTATTAGGAGGAGGTTTTTGACATACTCCCCACTAAGCAAGAGATGGGGATTCTCCGGCTAATCAAACAGATAATCGCTACTCAACTGACGGTT
>SMDP01000562.1 GCA_012911965.1 Geitlerinema sp. P-1104 | reverse complement strand
AACGCCCATCAGTAAGCTGAGCCAAACCCCATGCGACTGTCCCAAATGCTCCTCGTCACCCTGCGCGAAGACCCCGCCGAGGCAGAAATTCCCAGCCATAAACTCCTGTTGCGGGCCGGTTACATCCGACGAGTCGCCAGTGGCGTGTACGCCTACCTCCCCCTGATGTGGCGCGTCTTGCAGAAAGTGTCCGCCATTGTCCGTGAAGAGATGAACGCCACCGGCGCCCAGGAATGTCTACTTCCCCAACTGCAACCCTCCGAATTATGGCAAGAGTCGGGACGCTGGGACACCTATACGAAAGCTGAAGGGATTATGTTCGCCCTCACCGATCGCCAAGGCCGGGATATGGGACTCGGCCCCACCCATGAAGAAGTCATTACCGCGATCGCCCGCGACTGTATCCAATCCTATCGCCAACTTCCCCTCCATCTTTATCAAATTCAAACCAAGTTCCGGGACGAAATTCGCCCCCGCTTCGGCTTGATGCGCGGCCGGGAGTTCATTATGAAGGATGGCTATTCCTTCCATACCGACGAGGACAGCCTCAAACAAACCTACGCTGATATGGACCAGGCCTATCGCAATATCATCCGTCGCTGTGGCTTAGCCTTCCAAGCCGTTGAGGCGGATTCTGGGGCCATTGGTGGGTCCGGTTCCCAAGAGTTTATGGTTCTGGCGGAGGCTGGGGAAGATGAAGTTCTCTATGTCGAGGATGGAAGTTACGCCGCCAACGTGGAAAAAGCTGTCTCGCTTCCCCCCGATGCTGAACCCTCGGCTTTCACCACCTACGAGAAACGGGATACCCCCGACACCGCCACTATCGCCTCAGTCTGTGAGATGCTCAATTGTTCGCCAACTCAGGTGGTGAAAAATGTTCTCTATCAGGCGGTTTATGATACGGGAATTACGGTGTTGGTCTTGGTGAGTATTCGTGGCGATCGCGATGTCAATGAGGTCAAACTGCAAAATGAACTGACTCGCCGTACCGGAGATTATAAAGCCAACGCCCTGATGTCTCTGGAGGTTCCTGATGCCGAAGCGCAACAAAAATGGGCGGCAAAACCTCTCCCCCTCGGCTATATTGCCCCGGATTTAGGAGATGATTGGATTCAGCCCCAAAAACAGGTTCATCCTAAGTTTTTACGCTTAGGGGATAATACCGTAAAAGACTTGACAAACTTCGTCACAGGTGCTAATGAAACGGGCTATCACGTGGTAGGCGCGAATTGGGGCGATACCTTTACCTGTCCGCCTCTGCTGGATTTAGATAAGGCTATGGCGGGCGATCGCTGTCTCAAAAACCCCGAGTTCACCCTACAAACCGCCCGAGGCATTGAAGTAGGGCATATCTTCCAATT
>SMDP01000561.1 GCA_012911965.1 Geitlerinema sp. P-1104 | reverse complement strand
CTACACGAGGGGGAAGGTTAACTCGTGGTTAATGTTAATTTAACGTGAGTTTTACCCCCTTAAAGATTTGGCGATCGCCCCAAGAATTCGGGGTAAAATCAGTTAGGATGCAATTAAGTCTGTATTCAAAACTACAACTGTCAGCATCTTAACCTGAATCGACTATGTCAGTTCTTTTACAATCAACCCCTGACCATCTCATCCCCGTTGAGTCTCCGCCTCAACATCTGAGCCTAGATTCGACCTTAGAGGAGCTTGCCTTGCATGAATGCTATGTAGATATCTCATCTCAGGGTGCGAAGGTGATGCAAATCCTCAACGATAATCCGCTTCTTCCTGGGGTTATTTTGACTCAAAATAATCACTTTGTGGGGGTCTTATCTCGACGTAAAATCCTCGAACACATGAGTCAGATTTATAGTGTTGAGTTATTTTCTCGTCGCCCCATTGCCTCGTTATACCACTTCGCTGAGCGAGAAGTTTTTTGTTATCCAAGCCATACCCTGATCGTGATGGCGGCACGTCGTTCTCTACAACGTCCTCCTGATTTGCTTTATGAGCCAATTTTGGTAGAAGTCGCTCCTGAGAAGTATCATTTATTAGATGTTCATCAGCTTCTGATTGCTCAATCTCACATCCATCAGTTGACGACTCAGCTTTTACATGAACAAACCCGCAGTCAGATGATGCAAACGGAAAAAATGTCTAGTTTAGGACGTATGGTGGCGGGAGTCGCTCATGAGTTTCGCAATCCCGTCAATTGCATCAATGGCAATATGGGGTTTCTCGGTAATTACGTTCAGGATTTGCTAGACTTGGTTGAGGCCTATGGTGCTGAACATCCTGACAGTGAAGTGATTACAGAACTCAAGGATGAACTTGAGTTTGAGTTTCTCAAGGAGGATTTGCAGAAAATTCTCCAGACCGTTCGTGAAAGTGCCGGTCGTTTAACCAAGATTGTCGGCAGTTTACATGGGTTTTCTCACATGGGAGATGAACGCTATGAATCTGCCAATTTAGAGATTCATCTGGAAAACACCTTGTTGATTTTGAATAATCGCCTGAAGGGGGGGATTACTCTGAAAAAGAATTATGGTCAAATTCCAGAAATTTATTGTTCTTCGGGTCAATTGAATCAGGTATTTATGAACTTGATTGGCAATGCCATTGACGCAGTTGAGGACGTTAGGCAGGTCGGCAAAGAACCCATAATTTGTCTCACCACGCAACAACTTGACGACAATTGGGTATCGATTGTCATCGAAGACAATGGTTCTGGTATCCCCGAGGAGATTCAAACGCGAATTTTCGAGAGTTTCTTTACCACCAAGCCAGCGGGAAAAGGAACTGGCTTAGGGTTGGCCATTAGTCAT
>SMDP01000560.1 GCA_012911965.1 Geitlerinema sp. P-1104 | reverse complement strand
CTACACGAGGGGGAAGGTTAACTCGTGGTTAATGTTAATTTAACGTGAGTTTTACCCCCTTAAAGATTTGGCGATCGTCCCCAGAATCTTGGCTAAAATCAGTTAGGATGCAATTAAGTCTGTATTCAAAACTACAACACTCAGCATCTTAACCTAAATCCACTATGTCAGTTCTCTTACAATCAACCTCTGACCATCTCGTCCCCGTCAAGAGTCCAGCTCAACCCCTAAGCTTGGATTCTACCCTAGACGAACTTGCCTTGCATGAATGTTATGTGGATATATCCTCTCGGGGTGAGGAGGTGATGCAAATCCTCAATGATAACCCACTGCTTCCTGGGGTTATTTTAACTCAAAACAATCATTTTGTGGGGGTATTGTCGCGGCGCAGACTCCTCGAACATATGAGTCGAATTTATAGTGTTGAGTTGTTTTCTCGTCGCCCCATTGCCTCGTTATACCACTTCGCTGGGCAAGAGGTCTTTTGTTATCCAAGCCATACCCTCATCGTGATGGCTGCACGTCGTTCTCTACAACGTCCCCCTGATTTACTGTATGAGCCAATTTTGGTAGAAGTGGCTCCTGAGCAGTATCATTTATTAGATGTTCATCAGCTTCTGATTGCTCAATCTCACATTCATCAGTTGACGACTCAGCTTTTACATGAACAAACCCGCAGTCAGATGATGCAAACGGAAAAAATGTCCAGTTTAGGACGTATGGTGGCGGGAGTCGCTCATGAGTTTCGCAATCCCGTCAATTGCATCAATGGCAATATGGGGTTTCTCGGTAATTACTTTCAGGATTTGCTAGACTTGGTTGAGGCCTATGGTGCTGAATATCCTGACAGTGAAGTGATTACAGAACTCAAGGACGAGGTTGAATTTGAATTTCTCAAGGAGGATTTGCAGAAAATTCTCCAGACAGTCCGCGAAAGTGCCGGCCGTTTAACCAAGATTGTCGGTAGTTTACATGGGTTTTCTCATATGGGAGATGACCGTTATGAGTCTGCCAATTTAGAGATTCATCTGGAAAACACCTTGTTGATTTTGAATAATCGCTTAAAGGGAGGAATTACCCTGAAAAAGAATTATGGTAAAATTCCAGAAATTTATTGTTCTTCGGGTCAATTAAATCAGGTGTTTATGAACTTGATTGGCAATGCCGTTGATGCGGTTGAGGACGTTAGGCAGCTCGGCAAAGAACCCATGATTTGTCTCACCACGCAACAACTTGATGACAATTGGGTATCGATTGTCATAGAAGACAATGGTTCCGGTATCCCTGAGAACATTAAAACGCGAATTTTCGAGAGTTTCTTTACCACCAAGCCAGCGGGAAAAGGAACTGGCTTAGGGTTGGCCATTAGTCAT
>SMDP01000056.1:15633-21394 GCA_012911965.1 Geitlerinema sp. P-1104 | reverse complement strand
GGCGATCGCTGTCTCAAAAACCCCGAGTTCACCCTACAAACCGCCCGAGGCATTGAAGTAGGGCATATCTTCCAATTGGGAACCAAGTATTCCCAAGCCCTGGGTGCAATGTTTACCGCTGAAAACGGGAAAGGGAATCCCCTGGTGATGGGCTGTTATGGAATTGGGGTATCTCGTTTAGCCCAATCGGCCGTGGAACAGTCCCATGATAAGGATGGCATTATTTGGAATCCGGCGATCGCCCCCTATCATGCCATCATTACCGTTCCCAATATCAATGTCGAAGAACAGATGCAGGTGGCCGAACAACTCTATGCAGAACTCAACGCCGCTGGAGTAGAAACCCTCATAGACGATCGCAAAGAACGGGCCGGCGTGAAGTTCAAAGATGCCGATTTGATGGGGATTCCCTATCGCGTGGTTACCGGGCGGGCGATCGCCAATGGAAAAGTTGAAGTGGTACAACGGGCCACCCAGGAGAAACAAGAACTGGAGATTTCCCAAGTTGTTTCAACTCTCAAAACCTGGCTTGAGGCGAGTCAACAGTAAACGGGTTGGGGTAACAATTTCGCAAAACTCAGATGAGATTGCGACAACAGAGGTTAGCTTGGGACATAGCGAGAGGTTCCCTTACCCCCTCTTGCAACAGTCATCCATGAGAAAACGTGCCATTGTCCTAGCCAGTTGTGCCGCCTTAGGCGTGAGTCTGTCCGCCTTGGCCGCCTCAGATTCCCACCCTAACCTCCCCAACCCTGAAGCCATGAGTGACGCTGATCGCGACTCCTTGAATGCCTATCAGCAGTATCGTCAAGTTATCCAACGAACCACCGGGATGGTTCGCGATGACGCGGCCCGGTCTCTAGTGGACGAATATGGACTGAATATCGTCAACGTCATGTGGGAAGACAGCGCCCGCTATGACAACTCCTCCGTGGGCCCAAATATCAGTGACTTAACCATTCAAGTCCGGCACTATCACCCGGAACTACGGCGTTATCAACAACATTTAATGCCCGTTATCCGTCATCCCAACTTTACTGATATAACCGCTGATATTCCCCTGAATCGGTTTCATCTGCTCGTGGGGAATCACAATGGGGGAGACTTAGAGCGAGTTCCCTTGCGAGACATCTTAGAAAATCTGCCGAACTATCTGCACAATCCCGACTCTTGGGCTAGTGAAACGCCCTCCCTGCTCGCGAAACGGGATACTCATGTTCTCGTGAGTGCCCAGGCCTGTTTTCTCCCCATTCCTCAAGGAGAGAAAGCCCAATTTAACCCAGTCTTGTTCAATTATCAGTCCTACCCCGGCGACCCGGCTGTCCTCACCCTTCTCGCGACCCGAGAAGGAACCAGTATCACCATTATCGACAACCGGGACGAGGATGATCTCCCCTATCGGCCGATCTGGGGACAACAACTATTTTTCAACCAAAACGGGCAACGGGCCCGACTCACCGGAGAGCGTCTGAGCGATTTTCAGGCCCAGCAAGCCTCAGAAGAGGCGGCGGAACCGACAGATGGGCCAACTCCCGAAGCGGCTGGAGAGTCAGGACTGAATATGGTTATGGTGATTCAGGTTCCCCTGAAGCAAAAAGAAGCCATAACCTATGAGATGTCGGATATGCCCGTCTTGATGGCGGCCCCTGAGGAGGCGATGGATCTCAGTAACATTGAAGAGGCGGTGATTGGCCATGGGGAACCGGAGGGGCCCTTTACGGAAATCGCTGGACTTCCCATTGAACGTCATCCAGATTTTCCCATTCGCGTTACCGTGCAATTTTATAAAGCCACGGATAATGGGGTGTTGTCGGCTGAAGATGTGAGCGAGATTCAGGCACAAATCAACCGTGTTTATGAGGATGCAGATTATGTGGGCAGTTTAGTGGTTGGCGATCGCAGTCAACGACCCACAGACTATGATGGAGACCATCAACAACCGAAAGAGTGGTGGCAAAAATTCTGGGACCATTATTATCGCAATCAAGGGTAATGGCGCGTTCTCCCCTCCCGGTCTGGGGTTGGGGTGGGTTCTCCCGGAAGAGAAGAAGAGGGCGACCACAAGGGTTCGCCCCGAGAAGAGGGCGACCACAAGGTTCGCCCCTACGTTGTTTTCTATTGCCTAAAACTCGTAATTTTGTTCTCCCACCCATAAACTAATGGGAACCGCATGAGCGCGATCGCTCACCTTGATTTGCACCACAAACGATTCAGGTTCTTCAACTTGAATCTGCATAATTTTATTGTTGATGTCATTGCGTTGGTCTTCCGGCATATAATACCGTTCTAACCCATAGAGAATTTGCCAATTGCGATGTTGGCCTCGCAAGGCAATTTGATTAGAGGCTAAGTCATCAGGACGCTCAGCACTGACAGCGACGGGAAGCCAAGGCAGGGGACGTTCTCCAGGGGCAGCAGCTTCACTCGGCTCTTCGAGAATTACGTAAAAGTCAAAGGTATTGCGATCGCCAAATAGGGGAGAATTAAACAATTCATTGCCACCAGGAAGTTCCTGGAGTCGCTGGCGTTGGGAAATATCATAACTGAGGGTTTGATAATAACCCCGTAAAATGTCATAGGGGTCAACCGGTGCCGTTTGTAACACCACTGGCGTTCCGGTTATCACCGTATGGGCATCACGGGCAGGAACCGCTAAGATGAGGAAACTCTGCAACAGTAAGGGCAACCAAAAGCGCCATTGAGGAAAGCGGCGGGGTTTCCCGGTTGCCTGACTCTCCGGTTGAGTCTCAGCAGCGTTGGGGATTAAATCCTGTGTCATGAGTTGTGCTCCTGAAGTTGAGGATGAGACATCGAGGCGTGATGGTGGATATTGCGCTCAAACCAGAGTCCAGCCAAAATGACACCCACGCCACAGGCCGCAAAGACTACGGCTTTGGTCATTAGTCCGGTGTTATATTCCAGGGTGCGGGTCATAATCCCAATAATGAGTAGGATCATGCCACTCCAAAAACTGCGACGACTCCCTAAGGCCAATCCATCTCGAATAGCGGCGATGGAGAGGACAAAGAAGAGAATATTGAACAATAACGGGGCCAGAACCACCAAGGGGACAAGGTTCAAATGGGTGTATAGACTACCCGCGGTCAGTACCAGCATCACCAGGATGACCCCGGTATTGAGCGATCGCTCTTGAAGCAGACTAAACTGAGACCATTGACGGCATAGCTTCAACCACAGCCAAATCGTCAGAGTAGAACAGAGAATAATATCCACCAACAGATGAGCGCCCCAGGAAACTCGGAACATCTCTGGAGAGATAGATACTGAAGTCCAAGCGTTAAACGACAAGACATAAAAGACGACAGCCAGCCAAATCAAGGCAATTTTACGAGCGATACTCTGAAATGAGGGTTCAATCCATTTCTTGGGAGATTGAACGCTGTATGCCCAGACAAGCGCCGCTGGTAGCACGATCGCCATCTCACCTCTCCAGTTCCCAAACGCCGTCAGATTCATCAGGAAGGAGAGGCTAAACAGTAACGCCCCCAAGCCGAAGGTAATACGAGAACGACTGCGATGAGCTAGAGGTAGAATCAAGGCGATGCTCAACAGGGGCATATGCAGAATCGCCAGATGGTAGATTGTTAAATCCTGGGCCATGATGGTGTACATCATCCCCCGTAAATAGCCAAACCCCAGCAACAGCACTGAGAGCATACTCAGGGCCGGCATCGCTAAACTCAAGGCCATCACCCAGACCGCTAGCCCCCAAACTAAAAAGAGTTCATAGAGTTCTCCACTCTGATGAAACATCTGGGATACTAAGGAAATATTCGCCCCTAGGGTTAAGCCTCCGAGGAGCAGCAGGGCCGCCCCGAGTTTTTTCAGCCCATTTTCCGACGGGGAACGCCATAGATAGAAACCGATGGTATTGATGGCAAAAAACGTTGCCATCAACAGAACCACCTTAACCTCGCGACTCCAAACCGTCCAGTTGGCCGCGACAAAGGTAATCACCCCCAAGCCCAGGAGAATCCCCCCTAGACTAATGAGGATGGTCGTGAACTGACTACGGGCGTTAACCTCGATATCACGAAACTGATAGCGAGTCGCTAGAGTCTCATACAATTGGGCATCAATCAAGCCCTCGCGCCACCAGACTTCGGACTCCTGACGAAGTTGGCGGCGGAATTTCTCTGAAGCCATCTTAAACTGACTCCCTATGTGATTAGGATATCTTCAGCTTAGGCTCAGACTCAGCCGTTGACTCTAGGGAATAGACAGTTTGTGGCCGAAAAAACAGCCGAGAAACTGTCCTAAGCGGGGGACTGGGTTAGGGGGTTTTCGTTTTCAGCCACTCGGGGGAGTCCCAAACTATAGTTGCGAACTGGCGCACCCAGGTTATAGCTGAGGTCGCCCTGTTGCAACATCGAGCGCACAAAATGTTCTAAATCTGAGCCGATACGGCGGATGTTGTACTCCGTTAAGTCTTGGCCTGAACTGGCTGCCACCAATTCTTCAAATTTGTCATACACCCGTTGCACCGTCTCATCAGTCCAAACCAGTTCATTATCAGGATCGATGTCAATGGTGAGTTTATCGGGGCTAGGGACAATATCTCTCCCTTCAATTTCAGCCGTAAAAATGCGAATGTGGCGGGTCGTGGATTTTAGCAGCATGGGTTGAGATGGACGTAGAACGACAAATTGAATGGGTGTACCGGGTCAACAACCGTCAAACCGTCGGCTGACTCACGGATTGCACTGAATCATTGCACTGATCATTGTAGCGGTCTGTTTGCCATGCAGACAATGTTTCTACCTTTGAGGGGAGGAGATGGGCCAAGAGTCCTGCTAGGATTGAGGGCAGTAGTTGGTCATTGTTCAAATAAAACGACGTGAAAGACCCGTTTGTGCGATCGCCTCGTGGAGTTGATCCAGCAGACAACATTGTTCAGCAAGCCCGCCAGGGCAGTATTGCTGCTATTGTTCAGGTGTTAAATGACAACCTGACGGATCTCGGTGTGCGCACTCGGGCCGTGTTTGCTGATGGTTGGCTGCAACTCCTCTGTGAGTCTCCCCAAGCCCAAAGCTTGGATATTGATGAGGTCGTCGAGCGGATTCAAGATTTACTCGAAAGTATTTCGCCGCGCAACATTCGTCGGGTGAATGTGAACTGTCGGGTGGCCCGAGAAGAACAACTCCTCTGGCTCGATGAGATTCGCCGCGATCCTGAGAATCAGCTTCTGTGGTCGAAGGCTGTCTCCATCCGACGACCCAATCTCGTTAAACGACTCCTGAGTTCCCAGCGTCAGCCTACTAGCCCCCGCAAAGTTGCCCTACCGCGACGGCTACAACCCTCCCAACCTCGGAATCAGGATCGCGATCGCCAAGTCTTAATTGGCAGTATCGTGTTTATTTTGGTGCTGTTACTCGGCGGAGTCTGGGCCTACCGCACTTGGATTGTCTCCTTACCGTCAGACTCGACCGATTTGCCGGCGGATGACCCCTCTACACCGGGTGACACTCCCCCTCCTCCACCCCCACCTCAAGTGGATTCGTTTGCTCAGGCGGTCACCTTGGCTGAACAAGCTTCGTTTGCCGGACAAACCGCAGAAAGTCGCGCCGAGTGGTTGGATTTAGCTGCCAAGTGGCAACGGGCCGCCGATCTGATGGCCCAGGTTCCCCCGGATGATTCCCGTTACCAGACCGCCCGCGATCGCACTCAACTCTATCGCCAAAATAGCCAAGTGGCTCAACAACGAGCGGAACGGGTTGAACAAACCGACGATTAATCCACT
>SMDP01000056.1:0-15442 GCA_012911965.1 Geitlerinema sp. P-1104 | reverse complement strand
TGTCTCCTGTTCAGGTGTCTCTTCTTCAGGAGACGCGGGTAGGGGTTGAGCTTGCCAATCCTCGCGGGAGCGGTTCACCGCATTTTCCACATTTAAGGGTAAGAGGATAACAGACACCTCACGGGGGGCAGCCTCCTGTTCAGTTTCTTCGGGTTCAGTTCCCTCCTGTTCAGTCTCCTGGTTCAGATTGTCTCCAACCGTCTCTTCTCCAGCGTGAACCCATCCATAGACAAAACTGCCCGTAAAATCGCGATCGCCCACCCATAACTCCTGAACCTCGCCATCGTCCAACTCAATCCTGAGACGAGCGCGGGGAGTCTCCAGTCCATACTCCCCTAAATTATCCGCCGTCGTGACAATGGGGCGATCGCTGCGAGCATTCTCCAACACCATCAGCAGAAACGAGACATAGGCATCATTGGCCGGATTCGCCTCCCCTGACGGTTCACCATCGTCGAGCATCACATATTGCCAATCCGTGGTGCTGAAGCGCGTTCCATCCTCCGACGAGACCTCTAACGGCTCATCGAGTTTCGTTAACCGCACCGTATAGTCAGCCCGGGTTAGGGTCATCTGGCGAATCGCACTGGCCTCAAAGCGAAAAGCCCGTTGTTCCTCCTGGCGTTGACGTTCAAACTCCGGGGCGATCGCCCCCTCATACAACAGTACCCCACCGCCAAAAATAACCGCCAACAGCAATAACACCTGAGTCGATCGCTTTAACTTCATTGAATCGTGTCTCCTCCAGAACTCATTTTAATCTCAACCCTGAAACCGATAGAATAACGACAGCCCATGCCTCGGGTTCTCGGCTCTGGGTTAAGAGCTAAAAATCCAGGCCAGACCTCAGTTGGGCGGTTTTCCCAATCGAACCCTACCGAACATCTACATCATTTATGGATATCCAGAACGGCTTTGTCGGCACCGTCGGCAACACTCCCCTGATTCGTCTCAATAGCTTTAGTGATGAAACAGGGTGCGAAATCCTCGGAAAAGCCGAATTTCTTAATCCGGGTGGCTCCGTCAAAGACCGAGCCGCCCTCTATATTATCGAAGATGCCGAAGCCCAGGGACATCTTAAGCCTGGAGGAACCGTCGTCGAAGGAACAGCCGGTAATACCGGGATTGGACTGACCCATATTTGTAACGCCAAAGGCTATAAATGCCTAATTATCATCCCAGAGACCCAGTCTCAGGAAAAAATGGACACCCTCCGCACCTTAGGGGCGCAAGTGCGGCCGGTTCCAGCCGTTCCCTACCGCGACCCCAATAACTACGTCAAACTCTCGGGACGTCTGGCTGAGGAGATGGAGAACGCCATCTGGGCCAATCAGTTTGACAATATCGCTAACCGTCGCGCTCATTATGAAACCACCGCCCCAGAAATTTGGGCCCAAACCGATGGCAAAATTGATGCCTGGGTCTCAGCTACCGGAACTGGGGGAACCTATGCGGGTGCGGCCATGTTTTTTAAGGAGAAAAACCCCAACGTTAAATGTGTTGTGGCTGACCCCATGGGGAGCGGCTTATACAGCTATGTGAAGACAGGCAAAATCGATACTAGCGGCAGTTCCATCACCGAAGGGATTGGTAACAGTCGCATTACCGCCAACATGGACGGCGCACCCATTGATGATGCCATTCAGATCGACGATATGGAGGCCCTGCGAGTGGTCTATCAACTGCTACGTCAGGATGGCTTGTTTATGGGTGGCTCAGTCGGTATCAATGTTGGGGCGGCGGTGGCCTTGGCCAAGGAACTCGGGCCGGGTCATACGATTGTCACGGTCTTGTGTGATAGTGGCTCCCGCTATCAGTCTCGTTTATATAACCCGGACTGGTTGGCACAGAAGGGTTTATCGGTGGCAGATTAGTTGCCGATTAGACCGCTACAAAAACCATTGGCTTCCTGTCCAAATATAATAAATTCCGGTCAGGATTAAGGCCACAGTTCCGAAGCGAATAATAGAGTCGGAATGGTGCAAGAGTCGCCGACTCTGTTTCGCCAAACCGGTGAAGAAGCTGGCAACGAAGATAACCGCTGTGTAGCCTAGGGCATAGCTAACCATGGTCAGAGTTCCTAGGATTTGCGACCCTGTGGCAGCAGCGGCAGCTAACACGGCAAAGAGAACGGGACTCGCACAGGGCGAACTCACCAAGGCAAAGGTTAAGCCAACGCCATAGGGACCGGCTTTGGGAAGGTTGAAGTTGGTCTGTGGAAGCGGGAGTTGAAACAGGCCAATGAGCCACAAGGCCATTAGAGTCATGATCAGTCCCACGGTAATGTTGATATAACCGCGATACTCGACCATAATGGCCCCAGCGAATGAGGAGACTAGGCCAAAGAGGCTGAGAATTGTGATGGCTCCGAGGACAAATAACCCTGCTTTTTTGAAGGCATCCCAATTAGAGTTGATTTTTAGGGTACCGATGTAGCTGAGGTTGACGGGCAATAGGGCTAAAATACAGGGCGAAATACTGGCAAGGAGTCCCCCGGCAAAGGATAGGAAAATTAAAATAATAGGGTTTGTGGTGTCTTGTTGGTTAAACCACTGTTGATATCGATTTTCAATCAGGGAAATTAAATGTTCAATCGGTCGTCCAAGTCTTGCACCGAAAATAATGACGAGAACTAGAGCAATTCCTCCTAAAATAAGATAGGGAGACCACTTTCTGAATGCTTTGGTTTTCCAGAAAATGGTATTTTTTGCGGGATTTGTGGATGATTTTTTTGGCTCGAACATGGTTTATCCTGAAATGAGTCATCTGGAGCGCGATCGCCCTCCCGAGGGGGGTAAGAAGGAGAAAAGCGGCAGGAGCGATCGCCCGAAATCAGAAACGTGACCTAATCCAGAGCTTGATCCAATACAGTCGTGTAGGCATCGAGGCTGGGATTGTTTCGGTGCTGGGCTAGGATTTTGCCAGTCTCAGGTTCAACAATGGTTAACATCCCGGTTTGTGACTTGTTCGCCTCTAAAAATTCCTCCAAACCGAGGGCTTTGGCTTGGGCCTCGGCTTCGGCAGTGGTGGTGCGATCGCTGACATCCAAAACCACAAAATTTACGGTTTCTTCATAGTCTTGTTTCAGTTGAGCCAAGGTAGGAGCGATATTCTGGCAGGCAGAACACCAGGACGCAAACATATCAACCACCACAGGTTTTCCATGCAATTCTGAGGCTAAGGGCCCCCCAATGGAAGCGTAAGTTTCTCCAGCACAGGGGTCTCCAGCGCAGGGGTCTCCAGCGCAGGGGTCTCCAGCGCAGGGGTCACTCACCCCAGCGGGAGCCTCTTGTCCGGCACAGGGGTTCGCACAGCCAAATGCGAGACCCAATCCGAGAATTGAAGCGAGGGAAATGGTAGCGAGATACTGGACTTTCATTCAAACCTCCTAAATCTAACGTTAAGACGAACCGGCCGTCAGAGTTGACCGTCAGATAGGTTACGTCGCGACAGAGGTTTCGGTTTTCCCGGATCACGATTGACCGCTTAGTCAACTCCCAAAGATGAAATCTTTCAAGAATCCTCATCAAAACTTTAGATAATCCATGTTTTATCGGGGATGCCGGTCGATATACTTGGACTAGGGAGACACTATTTTTTCGGCACAACGTATGAAGAACTTAAAAATTTCCCCTGACGTTCACGGCTGCTGTTCCTCAAAGGACTCCTCTGATGTCAAGCGCCCCTCGACAAATCGTAATTGGTGACGTTCATGGTCATTACGATACCCTGATGCGATTGCTAGACAGTCTCGACCTAGAAGAGGGCGATCGCGTTGATTTTCTGGGGGATTTGATTGATCGCGGCCCTGCCAGTTGTCAGGTGGTTGACTTGATCATGTCTCATCCGTCCTATCATGCGATTCGGGGTAATCATGAGGAGATGATGCTCTCGGCGTTAGTCTACGGCCGAGAGGATGACCGCTATTTTGACTTCTGGCTCAGTGGGGGGGGTGATATGACCCTGGAAAGCTATCCTAACTCGGGCCTGATATACGACCATTTGGATTGGCTCGAATCCCTACCAGCCTACCGAGATCATGGGGACATCTGGCTGGTTCATGCCGGCGTGGACCCTCATCGTCCTCTTGAAGAACAGTCGAGTCAGGAGTTTTGTTGGATTCGCGATGTCTTCCATCGTCAAACCACCCCCTATTTCCCCGATAAGCTCATCATCATTGGTCATACCATTACCTTTACCTTCCCAGGAGTTCAGTGCGGTCAGTTAGTACAAGGCTGTGGTTGGTTGGGGATTGATACCGGAGTCTATACCCTTGAAAGTGGCTGGCTGACGGCTCTCGATGTGACTCACAAGCAGGTGTATCAAGCCAATGTCTGGCGAGAAACAGTGCGATCGCTCCCCTGGGAGGAGTTGGTCGTCACCATTGATCCCAATCGGGTGCGTCGTCGTCGCTTTGCTCTAAAGTGATCCCAAAGAAAAGACAATGTTAGGATAACCTCTGAAACGACTGGCCATCTGGATCGCTCCTGGCGATCACAGCCGCTCAAGTTAAAGGGGTTTTGGTGATGAGGAAAAAAACAAACCTATCGTTAGAGCGATCGCTCCGAAAACCTGAGGCGGGACTTCAGAGAATTGACCCGGAGCAGGCCGCTGTCCCCCGTCGGCGGCAACGTCCCCGGCGCTCTTGGACCTCCTGGCTGCCTGGGTGGCAGTTCTGGACGCTCCTGTTTGGTGTGGGGACGATTGGCACGGCAATTACTGCCTCGGCCTTGCTGCTAAGTTTACCCAGTGTTCCCAATTGTCCGCGTATTTTCTGGCCCACGGCCTCGGCATCCATGCGTCTCTACTGTGGACAGTTGGCCGCCAATAAAAACACCGTAGACGATATCCTCGAAGCGATCGCCCTCGTCAGCGAACTCCCGGAGGATCACGGCCTGCGTCCAACTATCAATGCCCAAATTGAGGAATGGACTCAAGAACTTCTCGATTTGGCAGAAACCTCATTTCATGAAGGACGCTTAACGGAAGCCATCGATACAGCCCGGCGTATCCCCACCCATGAACTGTCTGACAGTGCGATGGCGGCGATCGAACCGGTCATTGAACAGCGGATTGAGGACTGGAAGCAGATTTGGACGGAGGCAGAAGATATCTATGCCGAAATTGAAGACCATTTAGAGAACCGCCGCTGGAACTTAGCCTTTTCCGCTGCGACTCGCTTACGTTCGGTGGAGAACCAACATTGGCGGGTTACGAAGCACGAGGAGATTAGTCAGCGGGTTCAACAGGCCCGAGATGATACCAACAAACTCGCCAATGCCCGTAATCTGGCCAACCGTCGCACCGTCGATGATCTGCTCGAAGCTATTGGCATCGCGGAAGGAATTGGCCTAGACTCTTTTGCCTATTCGAGTGCGCAAGATGCCTTAAAAGACTTTGGACGGACGATGTTAAATCTAGCGCAGGCCCAACTGGAGGCGCAAAACTTGACGGAGGCGATCGCCATCGCTCGGCGAGTTCCGGCCAGTACCCAGTTGAGAGAGGAAGCAGATGATTTTGTCGTCTTAGCTCGCGGTGAGTTTATGGCCTGGCAACCGAGCGTTAGAAATTTCGAAAATGCCATTACTCAGGCTCAGCGGATTCCCCTGGATAGTCCTCTCTATAGTCGCGCTCAAACTCGAATCCGTCAGTGGCAAGGGGCAATTGATCAGGTGGCGGTGTTGGAACGGGCCCGTAATACGGCCCGCACGGGGAGTACAGCAGATTTAACGACGGCTATTTCTCAGGCGGAACTGATCTCTAATTCAACTCCGGTCTATGATCAGGCTCAGGAGGAGATTAATCGCTGGCGTACCCAACTGCAAACTCGTCAAGACCGGCCGATTCTACAACGAGCTGAAGCTCTGGCCCAACAGGGTAACTATCAACAGGCCATCGCCCAAGCACAACAAATTAGCAGTTCACGGGCCCTCTATAATGATGCTCAAACTCAGATTACTCGCTGGCAACGGACGGTTAGTGAACAGCGCGATCGCCCCATCCTGAATCGAGCGGAACGCCAGGCCAATGCCGGGAACCTCCCCGAGGCCATCACCACGGCGCAGCAAATTCCCTCTAGCAGCAGTCTCTCGGGAGAAGCACAAACGGCGATCGCCCGCTGGAGTAGTGCTCAGCGCGATCGCGATCTCTTGGATCAGGCCTATCGTCTAGCGAATAATGGTTCTGCTGAATCCCTAGAATCGGCGATTCGCACGGCTAACAGCATCACCAATTATGGCGGCCAGCGCCCGGATGCCGATCTGCTGATTCGTAATCTCAGTTGGGAACTCCTTGAACTGGCTCAGTCTCGTGCCTGGAGTAGTTTGAGTGCGGCGATCGAGATTGCCGAACGCATCCCCAGATATACCGAGGCTCACAGCGAGGCCCAGCGGTTGATTCGTGATTGGGATACTCAACTCAACCCACCCCCAGCCCCCGAACCGGAAATCGATTTAGAGCGCAAGTTTGAGGATGGGGTTCCCATTGATTGGGACAATTCCCGCCTCAATGATTAAGGGTTGCGTCTGGCCATTTGCCAAATAGGCAGATATCAAACGATTGCAGGGTGTCGGGAATGGTCATCACGGCACCGGTGTCATAGTGATTGGACAGTAACACCGTCCAATTGTCTCGATCTAGGGGTTCATCTACATCGAGGGGTTTTTGGAAGGAGAAGTTGATCACCACCAGAATTGACTCCTCCTCCGTTTCCCGCGAGTAGACAAGATGTTCATGGGGATAGCGAATCAGCGATCGCCACCGTCCCCGTTGCAAGGCGGGATGTTTCTGATACAGCTGAATCAAATTCCGGTAGAAGTTCAGCAGGGAGTCGGGATTTCCCCAGGCCGCCTCCACATTCAAATCTTTGTAATTGGGGTGAAGCGGAAGCCAAGGTTCCACATCTTTACCAAAGCTAAACCCCGCTTGGGGGGAGTCATCCCATTGCATGGGGGTTCGGGAACCGTCCCGCTGTTCGGGGACTTCACCGCTGGTACTCGGGGCGATCGCTTTATCCCGTAATTTCTCCGGCGGAATCTCCCGATGATCCACCATGCCTAATTCTTGGCCATAATACAAAACCGGGGTTCCCCGCACGGTTAATAATAAGGTGGCCGCTGCTTGGGCGATCGCATGGGAGTCAATACAAAGACTACATTCAACCCAGCGAGACAGATGGCGCGGGATATCATGGTTATCAAAAAAGTACACCGGTTGCGCTCCCGCAGGTGTAACTAATTCTTTATGTTCAATTTCCCGTTGTAAATAGCCTGGATACCAAGGACTAAAGGCAAACTCAAAGGTAAACGGCAGATGTAATTCGTCATTATGAGCGCCATAAAAGGTCGTGGATTCATACAGACGATTATCAATAAAAGTTTCCCCAATTAGCAGGCGATCGCCATACTCATCTAAAATTGCCCGAATTTCCCGAACAATCTCATGGTTTTCAGGCAGGTTTTTTTCATAGAGATGATGATAATTGTTATAGTCATTCTTGTCATTCGTCCCAAATTTCAACGGGTTATCCCGAAAGTATTTATCCTTACTATAGGCACTCGACGCATCCAGGCGAAAGCCATCAACCCCCTTATCCAACCAAAAACGAATCACATCATAAATCGCTTCTCGAACCTCTGGATTCCGCCAATTTAAATCCGGTTGATTTTTATTAAAGGTATGAAAATAATACTGTTGCCGACTTTCGCAGTACGTCCAACCCGTGCCGCCAAAATAAGACAACCAGTTATTCGGGAGATTATCTTTATAGCCTTCCTGCCATAAATACCAATCGGCTTTAGAATTATCCCGATCTTGTTGAGACTCTAAAAACCACTCATGCTGATTTGAGGTATGGTTGATAACTAAATCTAAAATAATTTTTATATCTCGCTGATGACATTCAGCAATTAACTGCTCAAAATCTGCCATTGTCCCAAACATTGGGCAAATTTCAGTATAGTTACTTACATCATAGCCATTGTCCATCATAGGGGACTCATTGATCGGAGATAACCAAATCGCATTAACTCCCAAGGATGTTTTGCTATTGGGTTGGCCGTCATTAAGATAATCTAATCTCTGAATAATTCCCTGAATATCACCAATTCCATCACCATTGGCATCAGCAAAGGTCAGGGGATAAATCTGATAAATAATTCCACGTTCCCACCACAGTTGTTCGGTTTTCGTCATAACAGTAGTTCCAATCAGTCATCAACAGTCAACAATAAGCCATGTCGTGCTTGGAGTACGCCATGGCTTGCGGTCTAGATTTTTCCGGGGCGAACCTAGTTCGCCCCCAACACCCATGAATCGTCTTGCGGGACTCAGCCTAGCTGATGACGTGACGGTTTAGCCAGTCCAAGACCAAGGGATTGACCACGTCCGGGCGTTCATCATGGGGACAATGACCCGTTTGGGGGATAGAATGGAACTCCACCGGGTGGCGTTCACCCCACTGACGGTAAATCTCCGCCCCCTTCACCGGAGTCCAGGGGTCATCTTCTCCCCAAAGCACTAACACCGGACAGTTAACCGAATCAATTAACTCCGAGGGTTTCGGGCCCGGAGGCGCCGACAAAATAGACGCAAACACCTGTTGCGCCCCCAAGTCACAAGAGGGAGTATACAACAGAGTCACTAACTCATCGGTGACCGCCTCTCGGTTTCCATAGACTTGATAGAGGGTGTTACGAATCCGTCGCGGCTGTCGAACCTGATTGAACATCAAGGTTCCCAACGTTTTCGAGGCCACCAACTTGGCAAAGGTTCCCATCACCACCCGTAGGGGGAAGGCTAACTCCTCAGGACGATGATTGAGTCCCCCGGCACAATTGAGTAACACAGCCCCTCGGGTGGACTCTGGATATTGGGCCGCCATCACCAACGCCAATAAGGCCCCGATGGAATTGCCCACAAACACGGTCGGTTCCGTGATGAACTCCTGCCAAAAATCCCTGAGGAGATCGCGCCATAACTCAATAGAATAGTCAAACGGGGGCTTGGCCGACTCACCAAAGCCTAGCAAGTCCAAGGCATACACACGATACCCAGATTCAGCCCAGACGGGGATATTCTGACGCCAATGGCCAATCGCGGCCCCAAAACCATGAATCAGAACCAGAGGGGGGCCCTCACCGTTGACTGTATAGGCAATGGACTGTCCGCGCCAAGTCCAGAACTGTCGTTGTAAAGAAGACTGAGAGGAGGGAGATTGTACCGTCACAACAAGACTGATAGAACGTACTGTTAAGACTTCATTCTACCGGGTTTTCTTGGACTCTGCCGCCGTTTAGGGCGACCCCCCTCGGTTGGTCTAGATTCGGGAGTAACGATTCCCGACATCTGGGGGCAAAAAAAGGGACAAAAAAAAGAAAACCGCAACGCCGTCTTACCTCAGCTTCCGACCTGTATGCGACAGTGGAATCCATCTATAACCCAGACGGTTCCTCAGCCCTTTATCTCCGGCTCTAGGAGTCTAACGCGAGGTTAGCATACCGAGCCACAAGCACATTGAGGGCTTCATACAGGACAAGTATAGATCGTAAAACAATATTGGCAGTCACCAACGTCGCAGTTTTCTATACTCACCATTTTAGCAAGCTGTCCGCAAATGGCAACGGATCGCGGTGAAATTCTTCCAGAGGGGGGAGTCAATCGCCGCTGAAACAGGATACAACAGGAGAACAGACCCATCTGGATCAACCATCAACCATCAACCATCAACAGCCCTATGCCTGACTATCCTGGAATCTCTAGTGATGCTTTTCGCCATCCCCTCGATCGCGAAGCCGAGGAGGCCCTGCGCAACTTAGCGGGGTTTGATGGGGTGGCCCGCAAATTTGTCGAATATGTCTATGAACGTCCGCAGGCGGTGTTTCTGACGGGGAATCATATTCAAGTGGGGCCCCGGCAATATTCTACGGTCTACCAACTCTTCCGTGAGGCGGTGCGGGCCTTGGACATTTCCCCGGAACCGCTGCTGTTTGTCTCCCATAATCCCCAACTCAATGCCTTTTCCTTAGGGCAGGATCACCCCTCCATCACCCTCAACTCGGGTGTACTCGATGCCATGAATGAAGCCGAGTTAAAGGCGGTGATTGCCCATGAACTGGGACATCTCAAATGTGGCCATACGATTCTGAGTCAGATGGCGATGTGGGTTATTTCTACGGCCCGCTTTGTGGGCGAGTTTACCTTTGGTATGGGCAATGTCATTAGCAGTGGCTTACTCTATGCCTTCTATGAATGGCGACGCAAAGCCGAACTCTCAGCCGATCGCGCAGCGTTATTGGCGACGGATAGTCTAGATACGGTGACAAAAACCCTGATGATTGTGGCGGGGGGAAGTCAGAACTATGCCCATGAACTGGATATGACGGAGTTTATCCGTCAAGCGGAACGCTACCAAGAGTTAGATCGCGATGAATTGAATCAAGTCTATAAGTTTCTGCTCTATAACGGGCCTCAGACGATGACCAGTCATCCCTTTGCCGTTGAGCGGTTGCACTATATCCGTCAGTGGGCCCAATCGGCAGACTATCAGCGGATTCGGTCCGGAGATTACCGCCATGATGAGGCCCGAGGTGCGGTGAATGTGAAGACGGATGCGGGCAACACGGTGACCAGTTTACGCCGTGAGATTGAAGCACTTCAGGCGGAAATTGAGCGGGAAAAACAACGGCGACCCTCCTCGAATTCCTCGCAACGTCCTTAAAGAGGCCGGTTGGCGAGAGAATCAGCCTCTGGGAACCCATCGAAATCCCCTTGGACTAAGAATAAACCGATGGGTTCTTGGCTCATTTCTTGGGCATAGGCGGCGTTGAGATAGGAGGCAAAGTCTTGATTGCCGACAATGTGAGTTTGTAGGAATGCCAAACTTAAGGCTTTGACGTAGTGTTGCGCTACTTGAGGATTGGGCCCGATAATATCGCGGGGGAGGGCGACTGTATCCCGTTCTGAACTGCCAATGACGGAGAAATGGGTGGCTTCGGGAAGCAGGACAAAATACTTGTGGGTACTGGTTAACCAGCTAAAGGGGGGGATTTGCTCGGCGATGGCAGGGGAGACGGTGTCTGACCCCCCAGCTAGGAGCATCACCGGAATATCGATCGCCCCATAGCCGGCTGGCCCAAACAAAGCACTACCGATGGGATTGAGGGCAATGATGCCTTGAATTCGTGGGTCGCGAAAGTTAGGCGGCTCCTCAGACCCGGTCTCGAACAGGTCTAGGGCCCGGCATTGGAGAAACAGGGAGACATTCCAGGATTGGTTTTGTTGGTTTTGGCCGCAGCGATTTTGTAATTCCAGGACGTTTAAGCTGGCTCCCCCGAGGGTTAAGGCAGTATAGCCGCCAAAGGACTGGCCAATCACTCCCACTCGTTTAAAGTCGAGGCGATCGCTGAGTTGGCGATCGGTGATGGCTTGCTTTTCTAGGCTATTGAGGGCAAAGGTCACATCCACAGGGCGATCGATAAATTCCTGTGGCCGGGCGATTTCTTGGGCCTGCCCCCGTAATAGGGCATCCATATGTCTGGCACTACTCCCAGAATGTTCGGGAACCAGCACTGCGAAGCCATGGGAGGCTAAATGTTCGGCCAGATATCGAAAAGACTGCCGATTGGACCCTAAGCCATGGGAAATGACCACAATGGGAGCCGCGAGGACTTGTCGGGGTAGGTAGAGATCGACTGTTAGGGGATAGCCCCAGGGGAGGGCGCGATCGCGATCGCGTAGTTCCAGGGAGGTGACTTCCCAGGAATACTCTCCCAAGCTTGTTAGATTCCGTAGGGAACTCATTACCCCTGAGTTGGTTTGGGCTTCTAATAAGGATTGACTGGCTACGCTGGACACCGCCTGATTGTTGTCCCGGATTAGGGCCTGTAAGTCCTGGGCCATGCGCAGGGTTTGGTTGAAGTCCAAGCGCACCGTATCCGTGGGAAAATGGCGCAAAACGTTGAGCAGCGTCAGTCCCTCGGTCTCATCGGCAGCGGCTAGAATTAGGGCCGAACGCAAGCCAAAATATCCTGATCCCCCAGATCCGAGTTGAATCGCTTGTCCTAGCCGCTGTAATAGGGCTTCACCTTGGGGCGTGTAGAGGAACTGAGATACGGCCACAGCGTCCACCTCAGCCCTGGCCAGCAGGGCTTCACGGATATTCTCCCGCAGTTGTGGGGGCGCAAAGCGGATATAAGGTGCTAACTCTCGCTCGATTTCTCCGGTACGGGCATAGGTTTCTAAGGCCGTCACCGAAACGGAGCGTTCAAACAGACTATAGTTAGCCGTAATGGTCTGGGCACTCCATCCTGGCAGGCTAGTCGTCAGAATTACACTACTGAGAAGGAGTCCAGAAAAAATCAGGCTTGAGCGCAAGCGTGAGCGTCGCATGAGTGTGATCCAACAAAGGGGCTGGGAGCATTCGCCTTTAGCTTAGCGCAGCTATTAACGGCCAATGCGACGGGTCTTAGATCTGGCGCAGTCGCCAAAGGAAATAAGACGAAATCAACCTAAAAATACAAGTCTGATTGGGAGAGTTCCAGAATGTGTTGTCCAGTATCAATTGTCCGTTGCGATATAATTGTCCTCAAACGCCGCTTTAGTCGCTCCCTATGCGTATCCTCCCTGACTCGTTCGTGTTCCGCAGCTTTGTGGCCATGGTGGTGTTGACTCTCATCATCTGGGTGTTGCGGGGCTTGACGGTGTTAAGTTTCCTGCCGGGTTTGGTTCTCTGGTTAGGATTGCTGCTGTCGATCGCCCTGGGCCTGCTCTCGGCTTGGCAAAGCTCAAAACGCTGGTAATTTGCTAGGATTGACCTAACAGGCTCCGAATGTAATCCCATCGCTCTGCCGACTACTGCCATAATTTTTGTCCTATGACCTCCTATGTCACCTCAGCTGCAAAGGCTGAAATCAATGAATTGCGCCGTCTCCGGGGACTGTTACCTCCTGAACTGCAAAGTTGGGTAACGGTCGAGAAAACGACAGAAATTGACCCCCCCTTGGTTCGTTGTGAGGAGTTGAGCCGGGATGAGGTCGAAATTGCGATTGATTTGGTCAAGTGGGAAAATTTAGCCCTAGACCAGCGCAATTTGCTATTTTGGCATGAGGTTGCCCGGATTCAGAATGACACGATTCCTCGGGAAGGGTGGGAAATGGCAGCCTTGGCAATCGGTCTCGGTGGGGCTGTTGGAGAACTCTGGGTTCAAGATGGGGTGTTACTCCTGTTGGCGTTAGGCCTGTGTGGGGTGTCCGGCTATCGTCTGTATCAGAAGAACAACAGCGACAAGGCCCTGCAAGAGTTATTGGAGGCCGACGAGAAGGCGATCGCCCTAGCCACCCGCTTCGGCTACACGTTACCCAATGCCTACAAGAGTTTGGGAAGTGCCCTCAAAACCTTAATTGAACAAACGCCCAAAAAACGGCTTCGCAAACAATACGAAACCCGCCTCGAAGCCCTCCGCCGCAGTGCCTCCAAGGCTAAGTCTCAATCGAAAGCCAAACGCACCAGCCGCGACGTCACCCAAACCAGTCCCTATCAACTTTAAGCCCACTGCCCGGGCGACCACAAGGGTTCGCCCCTACGTTGTTTCTGGGCGACCACAAGGGTTCGCCCCTACCTCTTTTCTGGGCGACCACAAGGGTTCGCCCCTACGTCTTTTCTGTTCCCTTCCAAAAACTAACCCCTTCCCCTCAGACTGAATGGAGAGGAAGGGTAACGGGGACTACGGGAGTAGGGGAGGAATATCACTCCTAGATGATGAGTCCCCCTCTAGGAGTCTTGGCGTTAGGAGGCTTTAGACAGCTCCTGGGCGTTTACGGCTCCATTCTCTGAGGCTTTACGGGGTTGGATCACACCATACCCTCCGTGATTGCGTTCATAGATCACATTGATCTCGCCGGTTTGTACATTGCGGAAGACGTAAAAGTCGTGATCCACCAGTTGTAACTGCTCCAAGGCTTCCTCGGCGGTCATCGGCGGCATCGCAAAGTATTTCATCCGCACCACTTCAGGGGGAAGTTCAACAGCGCGATCGCCAATCAAGTCTTCGGTCACACCATCGGAGTTAGATACCACTTCAGCCAACACTTCGGTGGTTTTGCCTTGGGTGTGCAGCTTACGATTGCGTTTCTCTTTATACTTGCGCAGTTGACGAGCAATTTTGTCTGCCACCAAGTCAATGCTGGCATACATGGATTCGCTTCCTTCCTGAGCGCGGATGACGGTTCCATTGGCGTAAATCGTCACCTCAGCGGACTGATTGGCGGAAATACGAGGATTGCGGGCGACAGACAGATGAACATCAACTTCGGTCGTTAATGTTTCAAAATGACTCACCGCCTTCTCGATTTTTTCCTCAACATAGTCACGAATGGCGTCGGTGATCTCAAAATTCTTGCCTTGGATAACTAAT
Source organism: Geitlerinema sp. P-1104 (assembly GCA_012911965.1). Classification (GTDB taxonomy): domain Bacteria; phylum Cyanobacteriota; class Cyanobacteriia; order Cyanobacteriales; family Geitlerinemataceae; genus Sodalinema. Next base: position 1,032 of record SMDP01000056.1, on the reverse strand, counting down.
TTCATGTCGTAAAGTTCCCGCTCGATAACCGATTTTCAGCAACAGTACGGAATAAGATTCCTCCAAGCCCCTAGCTCCGAGTGATTGCTGAAATTCCAGCGGGGCGGGGATTGCCGCTTTCATGAGTCAGCACTCGGCTCAGATGGCTATCTTGGGGGGATAGGTCTATCCCGTTACGTTCCTTACCCTTATTGTATTGTGAATCGTCGATTAGCTGAACCTGACTTTAAAATCCTTTGCAATCCTTGACAATTTGTGATTAGATTTGGGGATTTCAGCCACGATTCTTACTCAAACCCTCTTGCTTTTTTTGATGATGTTTAGTACCACTTCGCCTCGACGACTTCATATTCTCTGGTTTCAAACTCTAATTCCCTATCGCAGAGCATGGGAAATCCAGCGATCCCTATTTGAGGCTCGCCGGGCTGATCCTCAATTGGAGGATGTTTTATTGTTGCTGGAGCATCCTCCGGTCTACACGCTAGGACGAGGAGCTGATGCTAAGTTCCTACAGTTTAACCCTGAATGCTCTGGGCGGGAAGTCCATCGTATTGAACGGGGGGGAGAGGTGACCTATCATTGTCCGGGGCAACTGGTGGGATATCCGATTCTCAACCTGAAGCGACATCAGCCGGATTTACATGACTATCTACGACGGCTCGAAGGGAGTTTGATCGCCGCTTTGGCTGATTTTGGCTTATCGGCGCAGCGTCTGCCGGGTTTGACGGGGGTTTGGCTCGAGGGTGCGAAGGTGGCAGCGATTGGCATTCAAGTTAGCCGCTGGATTACTCGTCATGGCTTTGCTCTCAATGTTTGCCCGGATTTACAAGGATTTCGTGAGATTGTCCCCTGTGGGATTGGCGATCGCCCCGTGGGGAGTTTACAGCAGTGGTTGCCCCAAATCACCGTGTCACAGGTCGTCCCAGCGGTGATTGCGGCCTTTACGGAGACCTTTGAGCTTGAGCCGCAACTCTATCCCCTTGGCGAACTCATTCCCGAGACTCTTTGGCAGCAACTCTTCGGTCAAGGAGA
>SMDP01000559.1 GCA_012911965.1 Geitlerinema sp. P-1104 | reverse complement strand
GTGAAGAAATCCTCCCCCTACAGTATCGATCGCAACCTCCTCGGTCGTAGCATCGAAGCGGGCCCCCTCGAAGATCCCTGGAATGAACCCATCGAAGAGGATGTGTTCTTAATGACGGAGGCGATCGCTAAAACCCCCGATGAAGCTGAATATGTGGAAATCGGCTTCGAGGAAGGCTACCCTGTCAGCATCAACGGTGAGGCCCTGGCCCCGGTGAAACTCGTCGAAACCCTCAACGCCATCACCGGACGACATGGCTTTGGCCGCATCGATATGATCGAAAACCGCCTGGTGGGGATTAAATCTCGGGAAATCTACGAAGCTCCCGCGCTTTTGGCCCTGATTATGGCACACCGGGACTTGGAAAGCCTGACCTTGACCAAAGATGTTACCCATTACAAACGGGGCATCGAAGAGACCTACAGCCAACTGGTGTATAACGGGTTATGGTTTAGCCCCCTTAAAGGTGCCTTAGATGCCTTTATTGCCGAAACCCAGAAACGAGTGACGGGAACGGTGCGGCTGAAGCTATTTAAGGGCAACGCTCACATTGTCGGTCGTAAATCGACCAACACGCTCTACACTGACGAACTCTCCACCTACGGCTCTGACGATAAGTTCGATCATAAAGCCGCTGAAGGGTTTATCTATGTTTGGGGACTTCCCAACCGGGTTTGGTCTCAGAAATTGCGCGGCTAAGTCCTGCTGAATCGGGGTTCTGCCCCTACGTCCTCAGGGATAAAGGGGGGAACCTGGGTTCGGGAGTGGGGCCAACCTGGCCCCTCAATGGGAGATGGCAAGATGATTTTTGATAACCTCAGAGGATAGACAACGACTGGTTTAATGACAATTGCTTATTGTCACAGGAGTTATGGTCAGAAGCTCGGGGGATGTCTTACAATTGCCGGTTGATGCGCTCAACAGGCGTTAATTTTGTCCTCAAATTCTCTGAACTTCGCGTTCTCAGGGATTTGTCGTCTGAGACAGGTACTCAGGCTAACCTACGCTTAACCACAGGAGCCAGCTATGCAAGATGCAACGATTCTGGGACTGTTGGCGGGAACCATGACCACGATCGCCTATCTCCCCCAATTAATTAAGACCTGGCAGTCTAAGTCGGCGGATGATATCTCTTGGAGTATGTTAATTATCCTCTGCTTAGGGATTCTCTTGTGGCTGGTGTATGGGACATCGGTTCATGATTTGCCGGTCATTTGTGCCAATATTCTGACCTTAATTCTCTCTTCGACGATTTTGGGCTTAAAGGTTCATTATCGCTTGCGGCGGGCCTCGATTGATTGATGGCTTTATCTGCAACTTGTTAGGAAATCCGTGGGCAACCATGGATTTTTTTATGGACGTTTTTATCCTTG
>SMDP01000558.1 GCA_012911965.1 Geitlerinema sp. P-1104 | reverse complement strand
GTAGAGGTAAAAAAAGGGGTTTCAGAATCTAGGGTTAGATTTGTTGCATGGTACACAAAATTGTAGGGGCGAAAAATTTTTCGCCCCTACCGCAACGGGTATCATCTGCCATAAATTTTACGTATCACCTTGAACCCAGAAGACCCTATGAGGTTTGGTCCATTTCCTGAATCGGACTGCTTCCCCATTGAACAGAGTGTTTTCTGTCTTCTGAAAGTTTCCAACCCGAAACTTTATACTCGACTGAACGGGTATTCCTTTGGAATTGAGGATAACCTTCTCTTGGTGCGCGTTCCCTAGCGCCGTGCGACGGCGCGGGGTCGCACCGCTTCTTCCCCTTGACTTGGTTTTTACAGCTTTCGTAAAAACGAGTAATGGCTCTCAAGGTTCGCTCGACCGCCGTTTGGCAAGCATGAGAGTTGAGTTCTTCGACAAACTTAAACTCTTTTCTCAGTCGTGTGTTGTACCGAAATAACTCAGCCTTACCCACACCCCGATTGTCCATCCAGTAACGCAAGACTTTATTGCGGACGAACTGAGTCGTCCGAATGGCTTCGTCGATGGCTAAGACTTGATCAGGTTTGGGTTTGACCTTGTATTCGAGAACAAATATCGTTTGACACTTGCACGATTGGTATCAATCATAGCACATCTAATGCCGCCCTGGAAGGGCGGGGCTTGAAACCCATTATTTTTGGTCAAACCTATCAAGGGATTCGCCAAGGCGTTCACAGATGAACCCCGGGGCATTCATCTGTTAAACTTCAGAAAACCGATCGCCGGCTCGTCTCGTCGAGATCGCACTCCTCAAACTCAACCTTTTTATGAACTCCGTCACACCAGACAAACTAAAATTCTTTCTCGACATCGCTACCGAAGCCGCCCTCCAAGGTGGGGCGGTTCTACAAGCCTATTGGGGAAAACTCGAAGGCGTCGAAGAAAAAGGACGTTCTGGGGATTTAGTAACCGTCGCCGATAAAGAATCCGAAGCCAAAGTCCTAGAGGTCTTGCAACGTCATAGCCCCGATTGTGGTATCCTCGCCGAAGAGTCCGGCGTATTGGGCAATGCTGAGAGTCCCTTCCGTTGGGCTATTGACCCTCTCGACGGAACCACCAACTACGCTCACCAATATCCCGTCTGTTCCGTCTCCATTGGCCTCCTCATCAATGGAGTTCCCGAAGTGGGCGTGGTCTATAACCCCATCCGAGAAGACCTCTTCCAAGCCGCTACAGGAGTCGGGGCTACCTATAACCGCCAACCGATGCGCGTCTCGGAGACGAAAACCCTCGATCGCAGCCTCTTGGTTACCGGATTCGCCTATGATCGACGAGAACGGGATGATAATAACTATGCAGAATTCTGCTATCTGACCCATCTCACCCA
>SMDP01000557.1 GCA_012911965.1 Geitlerinema sp. P-1104 | reverse complement strand
CGATAGTCCCCCTCCTCCAGCACATACCAGCGAAACTCCTCCTCCAGAACCACCCAGACCAGATACTCCCGAACTCCGTTGCGACGATAGGCTCGGAACTTGTCGTGGAGGTCGTAGGATGCCGTACTCGCCGCAATCTCGACAATCAACTCCGGCGCACCCTCAAGATAGTCGTCCTCGCTAATCCGAGAGCGTCCCCCCACCCCCTCATCAAGGCGCAAGAGCGCATCGGGTTGAGGTTCATTGTCCAAATCCAGACGAACTGTTGTGTTATCTAACACCATACTATTCGGGGTAGCCGCTGCATACACCATTAACCAGCCCATAATGAAGCCGTGAGGTCGGCCATGTTGTCTCGCTCTGACTGGCGATGCCATATAAACCACTCCTTCGACTAATTCCGCCTTCTTCACCTCTGGCAACAACTGATAGCGTCGCTCGAACTCCGTCCGAGTGAGGCGATCGCCGTTTTCCAAAATTGGCATGAGTTTCAACGTCATTGATGTTTCTCGACTCACAACTGAACCTCCCGGCATTCTCGAACGATTTTAGACAGACGACTGCTGCAACCAAGCCTGAAAATCCTCCATCCCCTTAAACTCCAACAATGCCTCCGCCAGTGCCTCCCGCTGAGGGGCCGACAAGTCCTTAACCCGTTGCCGCTGCTCCTCAGACAGCTCCCCACAGCGCCGAGTCAACAGACGCAGCAGCAGTTCAGACTCTCCCTGTCCCTGTCCCTTCTCGAACACATCCTTATAAAACTGCGTATCCTGAACACGCACCTGAGTAATATCTAGCATCTCCCGTATCGCCTCCAAACTCAAATTAGGGAGGGCGACCACAAGGGTTCGCCCCTACATACCAAATCCAACCGCCGCCGAAACTCTTGCTCCGTCGCCTCTTGCGCCAACAGGCGACGAGCCTTCTCCGGGGCCTCCTCCTCCGACAGCACCAACAATCGCAACAGGGCTAAATTCGGCGTCAACTCCTGCAAGGGAATCAAATCCTCCAGATAAAACCGTTCCACCTGAGTCGCTAACACCCCCTGATAAGGGTCCTCCTCCCCAAAATTCAAGCTGCGGCGAGGGAACAACAACAGACCCCGCCAAGGTCGTGTCACCTCATACTGTTCTAGATAGAGAAACACCTGGGCAAAAAAACGGCGGTAAAACCCAGGGTCACCTTGCATCTGCGCCTCCAGAAACACCAACGGTAGGAGAGCGCCATAGACTCCAGGCGTGGCTGCCCGGTACAGTCCCAACCTAGTCATAACATCGCTGTGGGGTTGACCGTGCTGGCGATACCTTAATGGAAATGGAGATGTCACGTCAACAATTCCTTCAACTCGCTCTGCTTTTTTAACATGAGGCAATTGCCCTCACTCTTCCCC
>SMDP01000556.1 GCA_012911965.1 Geitlerinema sp. P-1104 | reverse complement strand
CGACGGACGGTTTCCTGTGCTTCGAGAACTCGTCTTAACCAATGTTCCCGCCACTTTTTGGTGTAAGGGCCGGGGATGGGTTCGACAGACATTTCCCCGTTTTTGTTGCGCTCGAAGAGTTGCACATTTCCATGGATACGTCTAAAATCACGGCGATCGCGATCGTTCTTAAGGTCTAGTTCATTGCGGATATCTAGGAGTGGTTTCATCCACTCTTTTTCTTCATCGTTTTGGATCATTGCCTCCATGGATTTGTCTTGATTAACCAACGTACAAACCCAACAGCCGAAACGAGAACTACCACAACTTGGCGTGCTAGAATCAATCACAAGAGGGCATTCTGTATCTGCTGTTGCTCCCCGGTACATTTTGTAAAGCTGTTTGTTACTATAGCCCCAAGGATTTTTACCTTGCATTAAATAAGTCCAAACTTCATCAGTCCTCCATTCTTCAATGGGAGTGTACAATAGTGAGTTTGGAAGATTTGGATGAGGGCAAAGTCTCTCTTGAACCCGTTTTTTGTCACGCTTTTCCATGATAATGGCACGACTAATACTTTCCGTTTTTCGGGTTCCTAGGACAACAATCGCCTCTCCATTTTCTCTAACAACATCCCGAATAAAGCGATTTGACGGGTCTACCTTAAGCCGGCTAGTGCACCATCTGAATTTATTTCTAGGTGCCGGATAGCCCTTACCCATCAAACATACCCAAAACGTATTTTTGACTGATGGCTTTAGCAAATGAGGACAAAATGGTAATCTTTGTTCATCGGCTGCCTCTTGCATAAACTCTAAGGAGCGCGTTACCCAAGCTGACACTATCGGGTTCTCAACTAAGGTATCCGTTGTGATGATATGTACTGCCTTGTGCCTTTGATGCTGAGGCAGCTCAGCAATCGCCGACCACACTAACTGAACTGTGGCCGTACTATCCTTTCCACCGGAGTACCCCAAAACCCAAGGAACTGTGTTTGCTCTGTACAATTCCTGTATTTCAGACTTGATGTTCTTTAAATTCTCGAAAAACTCTTCTGTAGTTCGATTTTTGAGGCTTGATATTTCTAGTTTTAGTTCGCTCATGTTCGTTTTGTATAAAAGTAGAATTTATCGCAGCTTGGGCTGCAACTAGGGTAGACTAAAAAGTTAATTTAGTATAGTTCTAAAAATAGACATGAGATCCATAGTGCCAACAACAACAAGTTCTCCTGACACTCCATCCCCCAACCAGAATAACCCAGATACGCTACTTGTGCAGAAAACCCAGATGGGGAACACCGAAGCCTATCTCGGGTCAGTCAGCCTCGCCTGGGTTGCTGAACGAGTTGGCTTCGCCGCAGAACTCCCCCTGTTCCAACAGCAGCGAGACCCCAAAACCGCCAACATCTCCAT
>SMDP01000555.1 GCA_012911965.1 Geitlerinema sp. P-1104 | reverse complement strand
AAATCTCTCGGGGACATTACGAAAATAATACTGCTCGACGCGCTCAAAGTGTTTCGGTTCAACGGTGGCTAAAAGACAATCGCGGGGAAAGCGAAAGGGAACCATCGACCCATCCACATCGATGAGAAGGAGTAGTTCCAAGACATTGACTCGTTTGGCTTCTAGGGGAGGGCTTAAACAGCGTCCCTGGGTTGCCAGTTGGGTGAGGGTGGCGGCAATATCCACCTGACCTGTGGTGCCTCGTCGCAGCAGTCGCCGCACTTTCCGCCAGCTTCGGCGAGTTAGGCGGGGGTGAACGGGACTGTCTCTTGGTTGTAAGCGATAGCCTTCGTCGGAGGTCTCCGGGGGCGGCAAATCCCCTCCCTGAAAGGCACTGAGAGTTCTGGGACCCCGACGGGGTGCGGGGGGTTGCGGCGGCCGAGGAACGGTGGGGGGGGTTGCTGCTGAGGTTGAGTCGTTGGGAGTGGTGGAATCTGTGGCTGTTTCGGTAGTGGTTAGGTCGTTGGGAGTGGTGGAATCTGCGACGGTTGGGGCGGCGGTTGGCTCGGTTAGAGTGGTGGAATCTGTTGTCGTTGGGGCGGCGGTTGCAGTGGCTGCGCAGTGTTGTTGAAAGACACGTTCAAAATAACGAACCGTTGCCTCATCCTGAGTTTTGAGCCAGAGGAGACGACAAAGCTGTTTTAAGGAATCCTGACTGTTGACAGCTTGAGGTTGCCCGAATCCCAACTCTAGGGCAGTGAGTAGGAGGTGATAATCTTCGGGAGATAATCGCAGGGGGTCACGGAGTTCTAAGAATAATTCAAATAGGGGAAAAGACATGGGGGTTTTGATTTTTGGGTCAGGTGCATTCTGACGTGATTCATGGTTATCGGTAAACGTTCTAGGTTTTTTCTATTATTTTGGCTAGGTCAAGACAGGCGATCGCGCTCTCCTTTAGATTTTAATAAAATTCCTGCATAGGCTGGGTTTTGGGCGATTGTATCAATTTTCTCCAACGCATCTGTCTGGCCAATTAAAACAGTAAGCCAGTCGAGAAGTTCGCTGGTGCTGGGCTTCTTTCCATAGGGAGGAACCTGGTTGCGAATGTCTAAAAACTTAGCAATTGCTTTCTCGATAATCTCCTCCTGTTCCGACGCTGGGAAATGACATTTAATGATATCCTTAAGATGATCGTTATCTGGGAAAGGCAAATAAAAGAACAAACAACGTCGTAAAAAAGCTTCCGGCAGGTCTTGCTCTTGGTTACTGGTAATAATCACAATAGGTTTCTTAGCTCCATCTTCCTCAGCCGGAACCCGCTTCTGAGTTTCATCAACAGTAAAATAGCTTTCTTCGAGAACTGAGAGCAAGTCATTGGGAAAGTCAATATCTGCCTTGTCAATTTCATCAAT
>SMDP01000554.1 GCA_012911965.1 Geitlerinema sp. P-1104 | reverse complement strand
ATTTTATAGAAGATGAAAACAGTTAAGTTTATAGACTTATTTGCAGGAATTGGAGGATTACGCCTCGGTTTTGAACAGGCGCTTCAGTCTTTGGGATTTACCCCCGATTGTCTCCTCAGCAGTGAGATTGATAAGGAGGCGAGACAGGTGTATGAAGCCAACTTTTCCGAAACCCCCAAAGGCGATATTCAGACCATTACCTCCCTTCCCGCTCACGATATCTTGCTGGCAGGATTTCCCTGTCAAAGCTTCTCCTACGCCGGGAAAAAAGCGGGATTTGGTGATACGCGAGGAACCTTATTTTTTGAGATTTTACGTCTCATCGATAGCCAGAAACCCAAGGCGTTTATTTTTGAGAATGTTCGGGGTTTGGTTAGCCACGACCAAGGAAAAACTCTTAACACAATTCGCAAAAAAATGCAAGAGAGAGGCTATAGTTTTGACCTATTTTTACTCAATAGTTCTAACTACGGTGTCCCTCAAAATCGTGTTCGCGCCTATATGATGGGTGTTTTCAATCAAACTCCCCACTTTAAGTTAGTCTCCGATTTGGGGGCTAAGGATTCTCATTCCTATGACTCGGGCCAACTATCTCTCTTTTCTGTATCTAAACCTCCTTGCAAGGTGAGAGATATTTTAGAGGATAATCCCCACCAGCATTATGATTGTTCGGCAGAATTTACCACGGCGTTACAAAGGTTTCTTGAGGGAGATTTAGAAAAATTGCATGGTGTGCGACTGATTGATTATCGTGGTGGGAACTCGATTCACTCTTGGGAGTTGGGGTTACGGGGAGATTGCACAAGTGAGGAAATTGACCTGATGAATCGCTTTATTACGAAGCGCCGTAATAAGGTGTTTGGTCAGCATCAAGATGGAAAGTTACTCACCCAGGCTCAAATTGCGAGTTTTTATAAAAACCCCAATTTAGGGAAATTGTTGGCATCTTTGGTGGATAAAAACTATCTGCAAGTGATTGAGGATAAATATAAGCCAGTCGCGGGTAATTTTTCTTTTGAAGTCTATAAGTTTCTTGACCCCGATAAAATATCGGTGACGTTGGTGGCGAGTGATGCGAATCGATTGGGAGTTTATCATCGGGGACGAGTGCGTCGAATTACACCCCGTGAGGCGGCCCGTTTACAGGGGTTCCCCGATTCGTTTCAACTTCATCCCAATGAGACGAAGGCCTATCGTCAGTTGGGAAATTCGGTGACGATTCCGGTGGTTAAGGCGATCGCCCAAGAGTTATTAGAAAACCTAATACCAGCAGCAAAGATATGATACCATTTCTCAGAAGTCGTGCCCTAGATGGCTGTAGGGGCGAACCCTTGTGGTCGCCCTCCTCGGTGTCTCATGATTGGGGTAATTTCAGGGCGATCGCCCTTACT
>SMDP01000553.1 GCA_012911965.1 Geitlerinema sp. P-1104 | reverse complement strand
GTAATTGGCCCGGAGATGAGCTTTGGGAAATAGAATTTATAGGCGGAAAACTCAAAGAAGTTTTGACTTGGGGGCGCGCCTCGGAAGACATCAATAAGATAAGCAATACATTCAAAGCTAAAAAAGCTAATTCCCAGGGGCATGACGAAATATGGGTCTAGCCAGGGGGCTAGGACGGGGGCATCTTGTCCCAGTTCGGGGAATAAAAAGGGGGCATATTTAAACCCCACTAAAATTAAAACGTTTAGGACAATGCCTGCGGTTAAGAGCCAACGTCGCTGCTGTTGCCAACGGCGTTCGAGTTCTGTCCAGGCTTCGTTGCTGAGGGTTTTAGTTTGGTCTGTGGGCTGAGTGGGGGTGGTTTCTGAGAGAGGTTTCCCTAGGGCAAAGGTTCCCCAAGCCATGAGGAGGAGAAAGGGCAGGGATTGCAGTTGAATGGAACCATAAAAAATGACGCTTGCGGTGAGGATGAGTCCTAGACGAAAGCGACGATTGGGGATGCCCCAGTATAGGATGATAATACTGAGGAGAAATAAGCCATAGAGAATTGAGACAAAAGTCATAGAACTGGGAGGGATTGTCTAGGGGCTAGGATATCAATTAAGCCTCATGAGTTACGCTTCACTGGGGGAGTCTGGGACGTTTTTCGTTAGATTAAGGTGAGAGGATTTAGACCTAACGAGGACGGACAAAGAGTTGAGTGAAGTAGTATTCCCCCTCAGAATTGACGGCAATTCCCATGCCACTTATGTCATAGTCTCCGCTCATATTTCGTTCATGGCCAGGACTGTCAATCCAGCCTTGGACGGCTTTCTCAACGGGGTCGGAATAGCCAAAATTATAGGCGACATTTTCGGCGACTTGGCGATAGGGAGTCACGTCTCCAATGGCTTCATAGCGGTCTTCGACTCTGTCATGGCTGAAGGGAACCTCTCCTGAGGCCATCGCCTGGGAGTGATGGCGGGCGATCGCACTGATGCGTTCATCGAGTTCGAGGGGGGATAATCCTTGACGCTGGCGATAGGCGTTGACTTGCTCGTGGGCCGCCACTTCTAGGGCCCTGATATCCTCTTGAGAGGTTGCGCTGAGCACCTGACTCTCGCTGTAGAGTTCACCAATGGAGTTGTCCATCAGATGACATCCCCCGGTTACTGATGCTGTCAGCAGTAGGATCAATCCCCATACACCTGTTTTCATGTCCACCTCGCAAAAAAATAAACCCCTAGAAGCGGAAGGTTGTACGAATCGTACCCACCACTAAGGCCGGGTTATCGGCATTATGTTCAGGATTGGTGACCACAAACACCCCTGGGGTGATGGAAATGCGATCGCTCACCCGTAACCGATAAAATAACTCAAAATGTAACGACGTATCCTCATCCTCACCAAACGG
>SMDP01000552.1 GCA_012911965.1 Geitlerinema sp. P-1104 | reverse complement strand
GTAATTGGCCCGGAGATGAGCTTTGGGAAATAGAATTTATAGGCGGAAAACTCAAAGAAGTTTTGACTTGGGGGCGCACCTCGGAAGACATCAATAAGATAAGCAATACATTCAAAGCTAAAAAAGCTAATTCCCAGGGGCATAACGAAATATGGGTCTAGCCAGGGAGCTAAGACGGGGGCATCTCGTCCCAGTTCTGGGAATAAAAAGGGGGCATATTTAAACCCCACTAAAATTAAAACGTTTAGGACAATGCCTGCGATTAAGTAGGCCCGTCGCTGCTGTTGCCAGCGGCGTTCGAGTTCTGTCCAGGCTTCGTTGCTGAGGGTTTTTGTTTGGTCTGTGGGCTGAGTGGGGGTGGTTTCTGAGAGGGGTTTCCCTAGAGCAAAGGTTCCCCAAGCCATGAGGAGGAGAAAAGGTAGGGATTGCAGTTGAATGGAACCATAAAAAATGACGCTTGCGGTGAGGATGAGTCCTAGACGAAAGCGACGATTGGGGATTCCCCAGTACAGGATAATAATACTGAGGAGAAATAAGCCATAGAGAATTGAGACAAAAGTCATAGAACTGGGAGGAATTGTCTAGGGGCTAGGATATCAATTAAGCCTCATGGGTTACGCTTCACTGGGGTGAGTCTGGGACGTTTTTTGTTAGATTAAGGTGAGGGGAGTTAGACCTAACGAGGACGGACAAAGAGTTGAGTGAAGTAGTATTCCCCCTCAGAGTTGACGGCAATTCCCATGCCGCTGATGTCATAGTCTCCGCTCATGTTTTGTTCATGGCCAGGACTGTCAATCCAACCTTGGACGGCTTGCTCAACGGGGTCAGAATAGCCGAAGTTATAGGCGACATTTTCGGCGACTTGGCGATAGGGAATCACGTCTCCAATGGCTTCATAGCGGCCTTCGACTCCGTCATGGCTGAAGGGAACCTCTCCTGAGGCCATGGCCTGGGAGTGATGGCGGGCGATCGCACTGATGCGTTCGTCGAGTTCGAGGGGGGATAATCCTTGACGCTGGCGATAGGCGTTGACTTGCTCGTGGGCCGCCACTTCTAGGGCCCTGAGATCCTCTTGAGAGGTCGCCGTCAGTACCTGCTCCTCCCTATAGACTTCACCAATGGATCTGTCCATCAGATGACATCCCCCGGTTACCGATGCTGTCAGCAGTAGGATCACTCCCAATACACCTGTTTTCATAGTTCATCTCGCAAAACAATAAACCTCTAGAAGCGGAAGGTTGTACGAATCGTACCCACCACTAAGGCCGGGTTATCGGCATTATGTTCAGGATTGGTCACCACAAACACCCCTGGGGTAATGGAAATGCGATCGCTCACCCGTAACCGATAAAATAACTCAAAATGTAACGACGTATCCTCATCCTCACCAAACGG
>SMDP01000551.1 GCA_012911965.1 Geitlerinema sp. P-1104 | reverse complement strand
GAACATATTGTGTAAATAGGGATCCCGTCTCGGACACGAGGGCGAGACTGATTTGCTGTTCCGGTTGGGCGATCGCCCCTGAGGAGGCGATATCGAGATCGGCGTGAACCTCGGTATCAAATTCGGGTTGAGCATCACTAGCGGGTGGGGGGATGGTATCAGGGGGCATTAACGCTAACTCAGCCGCATCAGCTTCGGGAACTAATAGGGCCGTCAGGGCTAACAGGGCGGGAGAAGTGCTCATAAACCGTAATCCGTCGTCTACAGAAGTGCTAGTTGCATATTACGGATGCAGCTAACCCAATCCGGATTTTCCCCAATGGCCCTGAAAGAGAGAAGACAGGATCCGGATAGTGGGACGAACGGTCTGAATTGATTAGTGGGCCAAGCAGGGGTAGGCCCCAAAAGGGCTTGATGGGGGTCATAACACCACCTCTTTTCTCACCTTTCGACCAATTCTCCAAACTTTATCCTATGTTTTATCGATACTCATGCTCAAACTCGGAAACTTTTATCTAAAAAATATAATCTTATGGACTACAAGACTGTTTATTTATTGTTGTGAATACTTCAAGTCTTGTTTTGTTGCTAAACTTAAGTTTACCTGAGATTTAAAACCCGGTCAAACTTATCCTAAGCAAAGCTCAACCTTTTGGTGTGATGATTGGAGTAATAATCTAGTATGTCCTGTATTGAAAATCCCACAACTCCGATGAGTTCTGAGCCGAATGCAGCGGGAGGGCTTAACATCATCGGTGAAGCTGATGAAAGTAACCGCCTCAATGGTAGTGGGTGATGACTATGTCATGGGTGGGGACGGTAATAATGTCCTCTTGGGTAATGATGGAAATGATACCGTTGTTGGAGGTGAAGGAGATGACCTAATCTTTGGTGGTAAAGGTAATGATTATCTCATCAGTAGCGGTGGTAATAATACGATTTATGGCGGGCAAGGTGATGACACTATTATTAGCGGTGAAGGGGATGATTTATTATCGGGAGATCTCGGCGATGATTACCTCTTTACTGAAGGCGGAAATAACACCTTAGTCGGTGGGGATGGCAATAACACAATCATTGGCGCAGAAGGCGATGATTGGCTGTTTGGTAATCAGGGTAATGACTATCTCATGGCTGGTGGAGGGAGTAATAGCCTCTACGGTGGACGAGGTGATGACACCCTCATTGGTGGTGATGGGGACGATATCCTGTCTGGAGATATTGGCGATGACTATCTCTTCGGAAGCGGTGGGAATAATATGCTCCTCGGTGGTGAGGGTAATAATACCCTTGTGGGTGGCGATGGTAATGATATCCTCGCCGGCCATTCCGGGAATGACTATCTCATGGCTGGCGGGGGAAGTAACAGTCTCTATGGCGGTCAGGGGGATGATAC
>SMDP01000550.1 GCA_012911965.1 Geitlerinema sp. P-1104 | reverse complement strand
TAGTATCTTGTTTGAAGATGACCTAATTTCGCCTATCGAAACCTCATGGGATGCTGAACAATGATGATTTTAGACACCCATGCTTGGATTTGGTGGATCAGTGAGTCTGAAAAGCTTTCACAAAAAGCACAAGATTCGATTCAAACGTCCAATTTCATTGGGATTCCTGCGATCAGTTGTTGGGAAATCGCTATGCTGGTTTCCAAGCAAAGACTTGAGTTATCGATGGACGTTCAAGCTTGGATAAATTTAGCACTCCAGCGGCCAAGACTAAAGTTACTCCCGCTAACACCTGAAATCGCGGTTCTGTCCACACGTTTACCTGGCAATTTTCACGGTGATCCAGCCGATCGCTTGATTGTAGCAACCAGTTTAGTGTACGACGCATCACTAATTTCTAAAGATGAAAAAATCAGAATCTGGCCCTACCTAGACGTAATTTGGTAAATTATAAAATCCAAGAATTGAACGAAGCCGGGACGCACCCTACCGCTGCCTATTTGTTGTTATGATCCCACCTCAAATTCAGTCCGCCAAAGTCCATTATTAATAAGTCACGGTAGGGTGTGTTGCGGCTCAAACCCATGTAGAATCAAGACGACAATCTACAAGCTGCCGCAACGCACCGGCTTGATAATCTGGCTCTATTTAGAGCGTTCAAGAGTATTACAATGGAAGAGTCCACAGAACTAGATCCCGAAATTAAACACCAATTAGCCAAGGTGGGTCTTGATTTGGAGGGGGGAACCTGATGACGCTGTTAGCAACCTTGCAAAACAAACGAGAGCAAATTTTGGACATTGCCGCCAAGCATGGAGCCTACAACGTCCGGGTGTTTGGCTCGGTGGTGCGCGGCGAAGATACCCCAGACAGCGACATCGATTTTTTGATTGACTACGACTTAGAAAAAATCACGCCGTGGTTTCCGGTGGGGTTGATTCACGATTTACAGGACTTTTTAGGGCGAGATGTCGATGTGGTGGCCGCTAAGTCGTTGCACCATTATATTAAAGAGCGGGTATTGTCGGAGGCCAAGCCCCTATGAAAGATCGTCGTTTGTACCTCGTTCACGTTCGGGACTGCCTGACTCGGATTCGAGACTATACCCAAGGGGGAAAGGCTGAGTTTATGCAAAATGGCATGGTGCAGGATGCCGTGTTGCGTAATCTCGAAATTATGGGCGAATCAGTGAAGAAGCTGCCGGAGGCCTGGAAGCAGAGCCAACCACAGGTGGAATGGGTGAAAGTAGGGGACTTTCGCAATGTGCTGGCCCATGACTATCTAGACGTTGACCTCGATATTGTCTGGAACATTATTGAAAATTATCTGCCGGGGTTGGAAGCTGCGGTGCGGAAGCTCATTGACGAGGTGGAGACATGAGGACGAAACTGGCGGCCCAGACC
>SMDP01000055.1 GCA_012911965.1 Geitlerinema sp. P-1104 | reverse complement strand
GGCTGGGGTCACCCAGTCTAGCTGGCACCCGTTGAAGCAGGAAATCTTTGGGGCGACCCAGGGAATCTCCACGCATACCCGTTAGGGTTGCTGGGAGAGGATGTCAAACTGGAACTAGCCTGATTCCTCAAACACCCATGATTGCGATTAAGTTTGACGATTCGATCAGTCCGCAAGACTACTTAGAACAAGAACGTCATCGTCCCATCAAGCATGAATATCTCGATGGGGAAGTTTATGCAATGGCGGGAACAACGAAAGCTCACAATCTGATTAGCTTGAACTTAGCCATTCTCTTACGATCAGGCTTAAGCCATTCACGCTGTCAGACGTTTATGGCGGATGTTAAGGTTGAGATTGATCATCAAAAATACTATTTTTATCCAGATTTGGTGGTCACTTGCGATGATGATGACGAGATGAATGCTGATGCGATCGCGTACCCTAAGGTCATCATCGAAGTGTTATCAGCGTCGACTGAATCGTTTGACCGGGGTAGAAAGTTTCAATGCTATCGGACGATTCCCAGTTTACAAGATTATATTCTGGTGAGTTCTCAAACGTACCTGGTGGAAGTGTTCCACCGAACTCAGGGCGATCGCTGGCTGTTGGATACCTATCAAGGGATCGATGCGATCGCCAGGATTGAAAGCCTCAATCTCGATGCACCCCTGGCGGATATTTATGCCAGCCTAGATTTGAGCCGTATCGCGCGAGAGGACGGGGGAGATCATCCCGAACGTTAACAGCACTGCTAGGAGCGATCGCCCTAAATGATAGACAACCGGAACCGATACCGCATTCCCAAACTGTTTCCGTGCGATCGCCTCTCGTCTCGCCATCTGGAAGTCATCAGGAAACCCCTGTAACCGTGCATAATCACGAGCGGAAATGGGTTTAAACTTTCCTGGCTTATAAATTGTCTCAATAAACTCCTGTTTATACGCCTTGGGATTTTGACATTCTAGCGAGCAAGTGGCAATATAGTCTCTCATTCCGGTAGCTGTCAACGTGCCAATTGCATCAGCATGAGGTAGAATAATTTTAGCAATCCCATTGATTCCTGCGGAAATTTTTGAGTTGACAAACTCATATTTATTAGGTTGAACCTGACGTAATATCTTTTTATCTACCAGCTTTTCTAATTCCTCAAGTTCCAAGCCAGGAATTAACTGTTGTAGATGTTCAAAACTTAACGGATTTCCATCTTTGGGTCCATATTTCTTTTTCCGTCGATTGCGTAGCAGTGTCACACAAATCTCTTTTTCTCGCTCACTGGTTTCAACTAAATCCCAAGAGTGAATGGTCGTATGACCATCTCGGACATCGGAAAACAGGAAAAAGTCATTCAGTTCATAAATTTTTTGAAACCGTCCTCGGGAGGCGGGAATGCGATCGCCAAATAACTGCTCTGGCGGAAACTTCTGTTTTTTGATAACACGACGTTCGACGCCTTCAATACAGTCATAGAGTCGTGGTTTCTCAGCTAAGGGTTCAGGAAATCTAAACTCAGAATAGGTCTGAATCCTGTTCTGAATCCCGACAATAAAAATGCGATCGCGGTCTTGAGGTAAACCAAAATCATAGGAATTTAAGACCTGAAAGGTAACGTAATAGCCCAATTGACTCAGTTCGCTGACAATCGACTCTAAACTCTGCCGGTGGCGCGGTTCCATGAGACCTTTAACGTTTTCAAAGATGAAAGCTTTGGGTTGATTGAGTTCAATAACACGAATCACGTCAAACCAAAGTTTTCCGCGATCGTCTTCAAATCCCTTAATTTTGCCAGCAATTGACCAGGGTTGACAGGGAACTCCACCCACAATCACATCAACAGACTTGGGTAATTTCCCAATGGTTTGAACATCCCCTAAATTGCGTTCAGAACCGGAAACAGGCGCGATAAAGTTTTTCTGGTAAACGGCGATCGCCTCGGCATCAATTTCTGAATAACCCAAACATTGACCTCCCAACCGTTCTAAGGCAATTCTAAAGCCGCCAATTCCCGCAAACAAATCAATAAAGGTGAATTTGGCCAAAGACATGGGGGGTCAATTGTTTTGATAATATCTAGTATCCCATCTATCTCGCGAGAGTCAACCGTAGTGAGCGTCAATGACCAATGGGGGTATCGGGTTACATTGTCACCGATGAGGTCTTGTAGTTGTCTAGCATTTTTTGGATGGTTTGCTGATGTTGGTTGCGAAGCCAGTCTGGGTCAAGAATTTGGCAATGTTCGCGGTAGCGCATAATTCGTTGTATGAACCAAAAAACATAGTCTTCTTCTGCTTCAATGATCACGATTTTGCGGTCTGGGTGGCGTTCAATGACGGTTTCTTGGGGACGACGGGGTTGATAGGTTCCCAGAGGGCCTTGCAGTTGGTAGCGAATTGTCAAGGTTCCGAAGCTTGAGTACGTCCAGGAGTCTCTGCTTGAGGGGAACACCTGGAGGATGCGATCGACTCGGAAGGGTTGATTGCGATCAAAAAATTGGGTTGGACGATGTTTGGGGAGTGTCCATGGGGGGGGAGTGGGTACGATCGCAAACAGATATAATGCGCCCTGATGGAGTCGTAGTTCGCAGTGATCGAGATCGTAGTGTCGTCGATCGCCGCCACTTCCCTGATAATCGATGATAAATCGCTGTTGTTGGGTAATGCGATCGCGCAACTGGTCTAGGATGATGGCGAACTGAGGCTGGCTATAGTCCACAGGAGGGCTGAAATCGGCTTCTAAGCTGGCAATATCCTGGTCATCGTTAGATTTGAGTAAAAGTTGCAGTTCGGCGGCTTCCTGGGCGAATCCGAGTTGTTCGAGTAGATGTCTGGCGGTGGCGATCGCCCCCCGTTGCGTGGAGGTCAGCAAGAGGGGAAAGTTACTCTGTTTAAGCAGGTAAGGGTGGTGTGGCGCACTCTCAATCTCGAACCCACAAGACCTAAGTTTCTTCAGGCCGCGATCGAGTTTCTGTGTCACATCTCCCCCGGCGTGACCCATTTCATCAAGGTCAAGGCTGAGTTTTGTGATTAACTCCTCACGACTGATGGGACCGTGACACAGATGCTTGAGGAGTTGCAGGATAAAGCTGAGTTGGGAATCTGGAGTCATGGTCTACAGCGTGCTATGCTGGGACTTGCGTCGGGCAAATGCTGTACAAATCCTGCTAGCGGGATTGAAATCTAGCCTTGAAAGAAGAGTACGCGTAACGTTTGACCCGGCGCAACCCTGATTTTAGAGTACTAGCATTGAAAGAAGAATACAGTTCCATATTGGGTGGTAGGGGAGTTGTCATAAATCCCCAAAACAGTTATAATGGAAAAAGCCAGGGGTATGGTGACTAGGCGGCTACCTAGTCTCCCCGGCTTCTGAAGAATTGTTAATTTTCGAGCTGCTCTTTGCAAGCAGTCGGAATCATTATGCCACAAAGTCCTAAGCCTCGTCAATTCGGGTTTCAGCAGTTATCCCTGTTGAAGCCTGGAACACAAGGATGGAACTCGCCTGTCCCCAATCTACAAGTCTCATCGAGGTCACAAAGCCACGATCTCAAAACAAAAGAAATCAAGGAGAAGTTCGGTAAGAAAGCGGCCGACTGTCCTATGGGCTGGATGAATCTTCGCAACGATGGATTGCTGCTTTATCATGTCGGACGCGATCGCTGGGCCGTCTACCGGAAATCAGATTTTTAATCCTTCCTAGACATCTCCCTGTGTAAACTCGTCTCGCCGTGACTCAGCCGAGTCACAGCGGGACGTTGCTGGGAATTTTGTCCAACACTCAATAATTCTGACTCGTTATCAAAAAATGATAACAACATTCCTGAAACTGGGTATAGGCTGAACACTAAGCCACTATCCAGTCTCATGAAACTCGCTCTATATCCCCTTTTCTCCCAACTCAACCCCAACGCCCAACACTGTCCCCTCGGCTGTGCCGGACAATGCAAAGTTAGCACCTACTTAACCCCACCCGCTGGGGCTGACTGTCCCCTATCAACCCATCAAGTCGAAACCGCTGCCGAGCTTTTGTTTGGGGAGGCGGATGTGATCTTCAACTGTTCAGCCACAGGAGATGGGAAAACCCTAGGGGCGAGTTTACCCAGTCTCCTCGATCGCCAATTTCGCTTCATGGGACTTTATCCCACCATCGAACTCGTCGAAGACCAAACTCGCCAACAACGGCAATATCACCAAGACTTCCAGCTGGATGCCAGTGAACGGATCGATCGCCTCTACGGAGAAGAACTCAGTCGCCGCGTCAGTGAAGAGGAGTCTAGCCGCATGGTGGAACTCATGGTGGCTATCAAAACTAAACCAATTCTGCTGACGAATCCCGATATTTTCCATCTCATCGCCCATTACCGCTACCGCGACCCGGCCTATGGTACGGCGGAGTTGATTTGTCTTCTGGCGGAGTTTCCTGATGTCTGGGTCTTCGATGAATTTCATATCTTTGGCCCCCATGAGGAGACAGCTGCCCTCAATATCATGATGCTCATTCGTCAGATGCAAACACGCCGCAAACGCTTTCTCTTCACCTCCGCCACGCCACGAGACAGCTTCTTAAAACAATTGCAACAGGCCCAATTGCAGTTTAGGCAGATTCAGGGAACCTATTGTCATCAACCCACAGTTGGCTATCGCCCGATTCTACAAGGGGTGGACTTGGAGGTCGTCCAGACCGAGGATGTGGTGCAATGGTTGGACGCGAACGCCGCACAACTACGCCAGCATTTGCGTGAGGATGGGGGCGAACGCCCAGGACGGGGATTAGTGGTGTTGAATGCGATCGCCAAGGTCCATCAGGCTGTCTCTAGCCTGTGCGATCGCCTACCGGATATTGACATCGTAGAAATCAGTGGTCGGATTGACCGCCAGGAACGGGAGACCATACGCGCTCGACTGGCGGATGAGACCGCAACCCGACCGGTTCTCGTCATCGCCACGTCAGCGGTGGATGTGGGGGTGGACTTTCAGATCCATCTCTTAGTCTTTGAAAGCAGCAATGCCGCTACCACCATTCAGCGGCTGGGACGCTTAGGCCGACATCCCGGCTTTGACCAGTATCACGCCTATCTGTTGACCTCAACTCAAACCCCCTGGCAGTTGGAACGATTGCAAGAGGATTTAGCCCCAGAATTGACCACCGCAACCCCCATCTCCCGCGATCGCTTCAACCAAGCCCTAGAACACAGCTTGGAACTCCCCCAAGCCTTTGACGACTATCGACGGCGTTGGGGACCTCTACAAGCCCAGGGACTCTTAGCCCAAATCGCTGAGGACAAGTTTACTCGCAAGGTCAGCGAACCCCTGCGGCAACGGATGAGCGAGAGTTTTCACACTCTCTGGGGCGATCGCTTCCCCTCTAGCCGAGGTCAGTGGTACAGCTTGGAACATAGCCCCGTCGGACCGGCCATCCAAGAAGAACTCTTGCGCTTTCGGGGTGGCTCGGCCCTACAAATTGCCGTCTGGGATGACAGCAGTCCTCAGAAACGGTTTTATACCTATGATCTGCTGCGATTACTGCCCGTGGCGGACATTGAACTCATTGATCGCGAGGCCTTTTTCAACCAGGCCCGTCCCCAGGGATTTAGCACCAGCAGCTTTCCCGAGCGATTCTTACGGGGCTATGTACGGCTGCGAGAATGGCGGCAGGAGAGAGCGCCCCTAGACCTCAGTACCGGGTCCACCGCCGGGGAACTGGACTGTTGCCAACTCAGCCAACTGCGGCACTTGCGTATTTCCCAGCATTTGGACCTCTCCCGCCAACTCAGCGGACAGGCCGTTCTCTGTTTTCTCATTCCCGTGAACAAACACAATCGCCGCAGCCATTGGACCGTGTTTCTCCGTCTCAAACTCCCGCCCACTTTTGGCCTCTATCGCCTCAACGATGCCGATGGCAACAGTTACGCCTGTGCCTTTGACCGCGATGCCCTTCTCCTAGAGGCCTTAAAACCCAGACTAGCGGATTTATGTCGCCGTCGTCCCACGTCTTTAATTTTCTGATTCACCGTTCAATCCCCGATTCTCTCTCCATCAATGCTATGACAACACTATTACAAACCCTCCTGACCGCCACCTTGCCGGCCGAGACTGACTCAATTTTGCAAGCCTACATTGCCCAGCTTGTTCCTGCGATGGAACGGGAATTTGGCGGCATTTCCGCCCAGGGAGGGTCAAGACGGCTCCATGAACACCAACTGCGGCAACAACTCAATGCCTCCGAGGCCGGGAACTCCGAGGCGATCGCCCGCATTCAAGAACAGGCCCAACGCTATAGTCGCCGCCCCGACCAAAACCTCTGCGTCCATTGTCTCAACGGCTTACTCATCGCCTGGAACCTCGCTGAAACCCTCTTCCCGCTCAACGAGTCGGAAAAACGGGTTCTTTGTCTCGGTCAGACCCTCCATGACTACAACAAATACTGTCATGCCAATGGAGAAGGTGCGCCCAAAGCTCATGAAATTGCCGATATTCTCAATCTCTGTAGTGATTTGGGGGCAAAACTCCAGTTCCAGGAGTTCTGGCCCGATTGGCAATCTGCTCTGGTGGATGTGGCCTTTCTTGCCCAAAATACTCAGTTCAAATGTGCAACTAATCCTTATCTGCAGGAGTGGCAAGACTATGGAGACTTCTACCTCGATTCACGACGGTTATCGCAACTGCGAGATCTGTCAGCCATTGGCGATATTACCGTTCACATGAAGGATCCCGCCGATGTGGAAACGGAATCTTCAGGAAAACGGTTGCAAGACCATTTAAGGGGTTTAGGGAGTCCCCTAAGATTTCGCTATCACCGCCTACGGGATACCATCGGCATCCTAACCAACGCCATCCATAATACGGTGATGACCTTTGCCCGTGAGCAAGATTGGCAACCGGTGGCATTTTTCGCCCAGGGGGTGATCTATCTCTGCCCCAAACAGGCTGAGGTTCCGGATCGAGACTCCCTGAAAACCTATCTCTGGGATAGGATTCGGGAACTTCTCGCAGACAATATGTTTCAAGGAGATATTGGTTTTAAACGGGACGGCAAGGGGGTTAAAGTGGCGCCCCAAGCCCTAGAATTGATTCCACCGGCGGATTTAATCCGGGGGCTACCTCAGGTGATGTTCGTGAAGGTGCAAAATGCCAAGGTTCCGGCAACGCCCAAGCGGTTAACGAAACTGCAACAGCGGGGCGATCTCAGTGAGGCGGAGTGGTCAGAGATTAAGGCCTACAGTGATTTACGGGCAGACCGTTTGGCTGAGTTTCTCTTGTTCGTACAGCGGCAGTTTTTTGCGGCGATTCCCGAGTTTGTGCCTTGGGTGATTGACTATTGGGGACTGGCTGGGGTGTTAACGCCGGATCAGGTTGAGATTGTGCTGGGGGGAGTCAATTATGGCTGGTATCGCCTAGCAGCCCATGTTCTGGCCTGTCATTCCGGTTGGGATGATGAGGACCTCAAGGCACAGTTGCAGGACTTGGCTGAGGCGATTGTGGACTGGGGACAACGGGGCGATCGCCTCCCTCCTTATGAAAGTCCCACGCAGCAGGTGTTTGACAGTTATTTGGACAGCTATTTGGATCTCTCTGGCTGGGACAGTTATTTGGGTAACTTTGCCCAGGAATTAGACCGCTACAGTCAGGCTAAAACTCGCCAAGGCAAACAGCCCATTTGTACCTTAAGTTCCGGGGAGTTCCCCTCGGAGGATCAGTTGGATTCGGTGGTGCTTTTTAAACCTCAACAATACAGTAATAAGAATGCTTTAGGAGGGCGACAAATTAAACGGGGAATTTCCAAAATTTGGGCATTAGAAATGTTGATCCGGCAGTCCCGTTGGTCAGCCAGTGCAGGAAGTTTTGAGGATGAAAAGCCGGTTTTTCTCTATCTGTTTCCCGCCTATGTCTATGCCCCACAAACCATTAAGGCACTTCGTGTGTTTTGTCAAGATGTTGTGCAAACTCTTAATCTTTGGAAGGTTAATGACGCTTGGATTAAGAATTGTTCTCCGGAAAAATCGGGGGGAGAATCGGGGCTTTTAAGGGTTCTTTATGGCTTAAATTGGCTTCCTGAGGCGTCTGAAGCGGGACGTTTTGCCCGATCTCCTGAATGCCGTCGTTATGATAGCGGCGATTTACCCTTTGTTGCCACCTTGATCACAAAAGTTGGCAAGAAGAAAACCTTGACAGAAGCTTGGGTGGTTCCTTTATTTCTTTCCTTAGCCTTACCACGATTGTTGGGAATTCGGGTCAGTGCGAGTAGTAGTCATGTGCCACTCTATGGGAGCGATCGCGATTTTCTGGGGGCTGCGCAAATTGACGGGGCTGGGGGATTTTGGGACTTGTTATCTGCCTCAGTTACTGAGTCTCATGGTTGCATTCGTATCCAAGAGATTGACCCCTTGCTAACGCGGCTCTTGATTGTCTATAGCTTGCATTTAGATAGTCGCAGTAGTCCCCCAGATCCTCGTTGGCAAGACTTGAAAAATACCGTTCGGGAGGTGATTAGTGATGTTTTAAATGTGTTTGTTTTAGCGGATTCAGGCTTGCGGGCAAAAGGCCGAGATGCCAACCCCGCAGAAGCACGCCGATATTGGTTTTTTGCTCAACAACTTGCTCAGGACAATGTACTCATGACTGAAAAACTCTCAGTAACAAAAGAGTTGGTGACCCGATATCGCCGCTTTTATCGGGTACGACTGACGGATTCGAGTCATGCGATTCTTTTACCGTTAACGAAGGTGCTAGGGGCAATTTTAGCCATCCCTCCTC
The DNA here is from genome assembly GCA_012911965.1 of Geitlerinema sp. P-1104. Lineage (GTDB taxonomy): Bacteria > Cyanobacteriota > Cyanobacteriia > Cyanobacteriales > Geitlerinemataceae > Sodalinema. The sequence goes on along the minus strand of SMDP01000055.1, from coordinate 12,802 downwards.
ACCTAGAACGTGATGATATCATTCAGCAAGCGGCGGGACAACTGAAAGATGCCATCGACCGTCAACCGGCTTATACTCGCCCTCTTTTGTTGGACAAGTCTCTGGATTATCAGATTCGATTTCAGCAGGAGTTGGAAGCGGTTTTGGAGTTTACCACCTTTTGCGTTGAAGAACTCTTTGAACGCCAATATAAAGGCGATCGCGCTCTTTTACAAGAAAACCGCAACCGCATTAAATCTGGGGCTGAATTTGCCTACCGAATTTTGACCCTGGAGGAACAGGAAGAGGAACAAGATATGGATAAGGAAACTTCCTAAACCCACTCTTCGGGCAACCACAAGGGATTGCTCCTACATCGTTCCTGGGCAACCACAAGGGATTGCCCCTACATTGCACATTACTGATTACCAAAAATAACCATGTTAGACCATCTCAAAGAACACTTTGTCAAAGAATTTCCTCGCATTGCATCGGGTCACTATATCCACCTCTTTGTTCTCCGTCATAGCCAGTCCTTTCCGGTGTTTCAAACCGACGGTGTTCTCAATACTGCCCGCACCCAAGCCGGACTCACGAAACATCGTGACCTGTTTAATCGTTTGGTGATGTTTAAACGGAAACAGACGACCCCTGAACGACTCACCGGTCGAGAACTGTTACGCGCTCTTGACATTACCAGCCAAGCCAAAGATGCTGAGAATTACTGTGCCTACAATGGTGAAGATTCTTGTAAACAATGTCCTGATTGTATTCTTTACGGATTTGCGATCGGAGATAGTGGTGCGGAACGGTCAAAAGTCTATTCTGATTCAGCCTTTTCTCTGACTCCCTATGAAACCTCTCACCAAAGTATGACGTTCAACGCTCCCTCGGAAGCGGGGGCCATGAGCGAGGGGGGTGTGATGCGTCACTCCATCAATGAACAAGATCATGTGATTCCTGAAATCACCTTTCCGGTGGTTGAAACGTTGCGGGATGTGACCTATGAAGGGTTTATCTATTTGGTAGGAAATCTCTTGCGGACTCGACGTTATGGCGCTCAGGAGTCTCGCACGGGAACAATGACCAATCACCTGGTGGGAATTGCTTTTTGTGATGGGGAAGTCTTCAGTAATTTACGGTTAACTCAAGCTCTTTATGACCGGTTGGAGAATCCAGAGCAGATTCTGGGAATTGATGGGTTGAAATTATTAGCCGAGACGACAGTCCGGGAGTTGTTGGCTGAGGAACCGGTGCGTCAAACTCGCGTTTTGTTTGGAGATGAATTAGCAGAAATCATGAAAGATGTCAAGAGTTTATATCAAGATAATGAGGCGATCGCCGCGATTCTAACAACCCTCAATCAGCAGACTCATCACTATGCACAAACTCATGGAGCCAAAGCCAAACCCACCCAGAAAAACACCAAGAAAAACAGCAAGAAATAACGGCTGATGTTCTAACTTTACCTCCGCCCCTTTTTGGGGGCTGAGGCTGGGTTGTGGGCAGACCAAACGGGAACTCCCACAACCGATTTCTGATTCTCGCTTACGGTTTCAATGATGATGCTATATTCTTGCGTTCTAACCCTCCATGACAATGTATTTTTTGCCTCACGGGAGATGGGGTTACTGTTTGAAACGGAGAAATTTTTTCACAATTGGGGGCTGAGTTATGCGCTGTTTTCCGGGAGAGAACTGCCACAAATGTATCGACTGACCGGAGAGGCGGCTCAGCGACCCAGTTACTTTCATCCAACAGCAGAAAACCGCCTAGAAGTCTTAAGCGACCTGGACATTTATGTGTTTCCGGCTCAACCGTTGCAATGGTCTTATCAAATCAATACCTTTAAGGCGGCCCAGACGACCTATTACGGAAAATCTAAACAATTTGGAGATAAGGGGGCCGATCGCAATTATCCCATTAACTACGGTCGGGCCAAAGAGTTAGCGGTGGGAAGTCGCTTTCGGACCTATATTCTGGCCCCGGAAACGGTGGTGATTCCCCGTTGGATTCGTTTGGGAAAATGGGCCGGCAAAGTGCAGGTTGAGGTGGAGGCAATTCCGTCCGAATGCCAAACGATTGATCGTGGGGATTATTGTTGTGATCACCCCCTGAACCCGTTGGATTTGCCCCCGGAAACAAGGGTGCGTCTTTATGACCGGGTGGTGATGCCTCCGGCGAGTCTGTTGCGGCGATCGCAGCTATCGGGGGAGTATCTGGCACTGCGGGGGGACGCCTGGGACTTCTGGCGACAGGAACGGGAACTCCCCCAAAAACTCAATCTCCCCTATGGTTCTCGCTATGGGGCCAACTACCATGCCCCAACTCCCTAGAGATTTATGGTTGGGATTTATCGTTTACTGAGGTTCAAGATGACGAATACGGCGTTACATCGAATTACGGTTGATTTTGTATCCTGCGATCGCCAAACGCTTCCAGACCTGTTGGGGCGGGCATTACACGCTCAGGTGATGCAATGGTTGCAGGCGGGGAATCCAGAGTTGGCCCGTCAAGTCCATGATGCGAATTTGACCCCTTTTAGTCTGTCACCGTTACGGACGCGATCGCCTCGGCTGCGATCGGGCGATCGGGTTCATCTCACCATCGGCATCTTACAGGGCGACTTATTACAACCTCTATTTGCAGGACTCTGTGCTTGGGAACAACAGGTCTGTTCTTGGGCCAATTTGACCTTCAAACTTGAGCGGGTGAATGCGATTCCGGGGAGCGATCCTCGGGTTCAGGCCAGCAGTTATGAAGCGATCGCCGCTCAAGATACGTTAGGAACGGATGTGGAACTACGGTTTCACTCTCCCATGAGTTTTAAGCAAAAGCAGGGGATTCAGATGTTCCCGTTACCGGAGTTAGTCTTTGACGGCTTGCGGCGACGTTGGAACCACTTTGCCCCAGACGCGGTGCAAATTCCTGAGTTGGACTGGGGGGGCTGGGTGGCTGCCTATGACCTCAAAAGCCAAGCTTGGAAAGGACAAGGTGGAGTGGAAATTGGGGCGATCGGTTGGGTGCGTTACCGCTTTGGAGATCCCTATATTCAAGACTATGCCAGTATGTTGGCGCGATTTGCTGAGTTTGCTGGGGTTGGACGTAAGACGGCTCAGGGATTTGGCTATACGGAACTGGTGTTGAAACGGGGTCGGGGGTCTGCGGGACAAAAACCTCGGCCTAAATTGCAGCCAAAGTGATCCAAGTTAGATGAGTTTAATGTTAGGAGAAAGACGGATGGATGACTATTTACCGTTGGCATTTTTGAACGCCTGGGAGTATTGTCCTCGACGCTTTTATCTGGAATATGTGTTGGGGGAGTTGCGGGACAACGAACATATCATTCTCGGTCGCCATTTACACCGCCATATTGATGAAGCGAAGATACGGCAGGAGGGGGATATCACGATTCACCAGCAGCAATGGGTTTGGAGCGATCGCCTGAGGGTTAAGGGCATTATTGATGCGATGGAGGAACGGCCTGAGGGCCAGGTTCCTTTGGAATACAAGAAGGGTCGTATGGCGAAGCATTTGAACGATTTTTTTCAGCTTTGTGCGGCGGCCTTGTGTTTGGAGGAACGAACTGGAGAGGCGATCGCCTTTGGGGAAATTTTCTACCACGGTAATCGTCGCCGTCAACGGGTGGCGTTTACCCCGGAGTTGAGAAAGGCGACGGAGGAGGCGATCGCAGCGGCACGAGCAGCGGTGTATGAGCCAATGCCAGAGCCTTTGAGCCGACGGCAAAAATGCCGCGATTGCAGTTTGGAGAAGATTTGTTTACCGAGGGAATTACGGTATTTACGCAGTTTGTGAGTTTATTTTTTGAGATTTTGTTTGTTTTGGAGCGAAGACAATGAGTGTTTTATATATAACTCAGCCTGATGCCATTTTGAGTAAAAAGTATGAGGCATTTCGGGTGGGGTTGAAGCAAGATGATCAGAGTTGGGTCTATCAAAGTATTCCCGCACAAACCGTCGAGCAGGTGGTGTTAATGGGCAATCCAGGCATTACAGGAGATGCTCTTACCTATGCTTTAGAGCTAGGCTTGTCGGTTCATTATTTAACCCGGTTTGGCAAGTATTTAGGGTCAGCATTACCGGGACACTCTCGCAATGGTCAGTTACGCTTGGCTCAGTATCGGGCTTATTGTGATGAGACGCAACGTTTGGCGATTGTCCAGGAGATTGTCACGGGAAAAATTCACAATCAATACGGATTGTTGTATCGTCGGGGGGTGAAGGAAAATCCTCTTAAACTTCGTAAAGCGGCGGTGGCAAAACAGGCTGATATCAATGCAACCCGAGGGATTGAGGGATTGGCAGCGCGAGAGTATTTTGGCTGTTGGCCGGATATGTTGAAGTCTCCTTGGACATTTACCGGTCGCCATCGTCCAGCCACTGATCCGGTGAATGCGTTATTGAATTTTGCCTATGGGTTGTTACGGGTACAGGTAACGGCGGCGGTACATCTGGCGGGGTTAGATCCCTATGTGGGCTATTTACATGAAACGATTCGGGGACAGCCGGCGATGGTGTTGGATTTGATGGAGGAGTTTCGACCGTTGGTGGCGGATAGTTTGGTGTTGTCGGTAGTGAATTTGGGAGAGTTGCAACTATCAGATTTTGAGGAAAGTTTGGGAACCTATCGTTTGTCGGATGGGGCGCGGCGGTGTTTTTTGGAGGCGTTTGAGCGTAAAATGACGGATGAGTTTAAGCATCCGCTGTTTGGCTATCGCTGTACCTATCGGCGGGCGATCGAGTTACAGGCGCGGTTGTTTGCGCGTCATTTGCAGGAGGGCGTGTCGTATCGACCGTTGGTGCGCCGATGAGTGAGTCTGTGATGCAACGAGATACGCTGTTCTATTTGATGGTTTACGATTTACCGGACAATCGCGCGGCGAATAAGCGACGCAAGCGACTTCATGATTTGCTGTCGGGGTATGGGACTCGGGTGCAGTATAGTGTGTTTGAGTGTTTTCTGACGGCTGTCCAGTTTGCGCGTTTGCGAGTGAGGCTCGATGAGTTGATTCAGCCGGAGGAGGATTGTTTGAGGATTTATGTGTTGGATCGGGGTTCGGTGAAGCGAACGATCGTCTATGGGTCTGACCGTCCTCGTCAAGTGTCGGCGATCGTTCTATAATGGGGGGAGGATTTTGGCGAACCGGAGCGGGGTTGTAATCCCTGGGGGGTTCGTCAAATCTTCAGAACCTCGGCAATTCAATAGTTTCGGCTTTTACGTTTTGTAGTATCTTGTAGTACGTTTGGTCAAATTCTGGGTTATGGTGTGGGTTCGTCATAGTCTATGGCAGAATAGGGGCAGGGCGGGTGTTGTGAGCCACAGCCTTTCAAACCTCTAAATCCTGGCAACGGGATTGAAACATGATAACAACCCCGTCGCGGAGGCTATCCCACCTTTCAAACCTCTAAATCCTGGCAACGGGATTGAAACACCTTCACCTTGAAGGGGAACTCCCCTGCTATCTCCGCGACTTTCAAACCTCTAAATCCTGGCAACGGGATTGAAACATTTCAAACGAACCCGTTGCGGTCCGGCGTCTCTATCTTTCAAACCTCTAAATCCTGGCAACGGGATTGAAACTTTTGTGCGGGTCGCAATTACAGCAACGGGGACGATTCGCCCTCTTTCAAACCTCTAAATCCTGGCAACGGGATTGAAACCCAGGAAATGCGCGAGGCCACCCTAGCTTCGTTCTTTCAAACCTCTAAATCCTGGCAACGGGATTGAAACTAAAACCACTCCTCTCTGGCAAATCCATTTGTTCTTTCAAACCTCTAAATCCTGGCAACGGGATTGAAACTCTCGCCAATAAGTGGGGAAATGATGGCGAGCCGGCTTTCAAACCTCTAAATCCTGGCAACGGGATTGAAACATCTGGCTGCATCACTCCCACCCCCACGGGAACTGGCTTTCAAACCTCTAAATCCTGGCAACGGGATTGAAACTTTTTGATTGGGTATCGCCACGGCAATGGTTCCACCTTTCAAACCTCTAAATCCTGGCAACGGGATTGAAACGGAAATAATAAAGAGTCGCTGCCTGCGGTGGCCAGCTTTCAAACCTCTAAATCCTGGCAACGGGATTGAAACTTAAGTATCGCGATACATTGAGGGATTTATTAAACACTTTCAAACCTCTAAATCCTGGCAACGGGATTGAAACCTTAGAAATCTTGACTGATGCTGCGATCGCTCGTACTTTCAAACCTCTAAATCCTGGCAACGGGATTGAAACAATTTTCATTGTTTCTGTGGATAAAGTACTGGCGACTTTCAAACCTCTAAATCCTGGCAACGGGATTGAAACGCTCAGGTGGTGGTGGTGCAGGCGAACTCTACGATCTTTCAAACCTCTAAATCCTGGCAACGGGATTGAAACTAATCACGGAATTCCAAGACCCAGCAGGAGTCGTCTTTCAAACCTCTAAATCCTGGCAACGGGATTGAAACAAAGCCGCAAATCGCGCCAGTAGGGCTTTTGGGAGATTCTTTCAAACCTCTAAATCCTGGCAACGGGATTGAAACTTCTCGGTAATCTTGGTACAAATTGGAGGCAAGATCGCTTTCAAACCTCTAAATCCTGGCAACGGGATTGAAACATATCGAGGGCGTCTCCCTTGATTGGAAATTGACAAAAATAAACTTTCAAACCTCTAAATCCTGGCAACGGGATTGAAACATGGGCTAATCACGATCAACATGGATCGGATCGACTCTTTCAAACCTCTAAATCCTGGCAACGGGATTGAAACCCGAGTGACCCAAGAATGCTTTGAAGACCCTAGCTACTTTCAAACCTCTAAATCCTGGCAACGGGATTGAAACATTTCTCAAATAATACTGGCGAGATTCACATTTCTGCTTTCAAACCTCTAAATCCTGGCAACGGGATTGAAACAGGTAGGAATCCCGGAAGTTGACCCACTCGAAGGAGTGCTTTCAAACCTCTAAATCCTGGCAACGGGATTGAAACGCCTGCATCCATACAGGCCCGCGCGATCGGACTCCCCTTTCAAACCTCTAAATCCTGGCAACGGGATTGAAACCCGGGATCTTCGACGTAGGCGGTGAAGCCTCGGGATTTACTTTCAAACCTCTAAATCCTGGCAACGGGATTGAAACCGCTACAATAAAGACAGTTAAGAGGACAGATAAACTTTCAAACCTCTAAATCCTGGCAACGGGATTGAAACTCGAGAAGATGGCGGCGATCGTTGAAAACACTCTCCCCTTTCAAACCTCTAAATCCTGGCAACGGGATTGAAACAACCCCTCGGGTAACTCCTCCTCTGGAGATGTGATCCTTTCAAACCTCTAAATCCTGGCAACGGGATTGAAACTGTTGCTCACTCTACGACAGCCAAGGAAACTACGTCTTTCAAACCTCTAAATCCTGGCAACGGGATTGAAACAATCTCCAAATCGGGACGACGGATATTCACCATATCAACTTTCAAACCTCTAAATCCTGGCAACGGGATTGAAACTCCTCACGGCAGCCAGCAATAGTGGTAGGGGGGGGCTTTCAAACCTCTAAATCCTGGCAACGGGATTGAAACGTGGGAGAATGGGCGCGATCGCACCTGGGGAGAAGAACTTTCAAACCTCTAAATCCTGGCAACGGGATTGAAACCCCGGAGTAGGAATTATCAATGTCAGCGAACCCCGCACCTTTCAAACCTCTAAATCCTGGCAACGGGATTGAAACGATGCCTGCAAGGAAGGGAAGTTCGCCGGTGGCTTGCTTTCAAACCTCTAAATCCTGGCAACGGGATTGAAACTTGGGCTACTGCCAACAGAGTTGTGGTGACGGCGGTGGCCTTTCAAACCTCTAAATCCTGGCAACGGGATTGAAACAATACAAGCAAAATTTCGGGCATAAGCCTGAGTTAACTTTCAAACCTCTAAATCCTGGCAACGGGATTGAAACATCTACGCAACCGAGGGCAGGAACCGACAAGTCCACGCTTTCAAACCTCTAAATCCTGGCAACGGGATTGAAACACGATGTGCCGTGGGCGATCGCGTCTAAGATTCTCCCGCTTTCAAACCTCTAAATCCTGGCAACGGGATTGAAACAGACCGAGGCAAGGATTGAATTATTCGATTAGCTCTTTCAAACCTCTAAATCCTGGCAACGGGATTGAAACAGAATTCGCGCCCCTAACCGCGCCGTCTCCCCAATCTTTCAAACCTCTAAATCCTGGCAACGGGATTGAAACTAGCGAACCAGCTAGGGTCGCTCCTGCGGAATTTCTTTCAAACCTCTAAATCCTGGCAACGGGATTGAAACTGTTGAAGAACCAATCGCCAATCTGGCTAAAGGAAGTGGGCTTTCAAACCTCTAAATCCTGGCAACGGGATTGAAACACCGCTCGTAACGTCTCGCTCACCGCTCCAGGCGACCGCTTTCAAACCTCTAAATCCTGGCAACGGGATTGAAACAATAAGCCCCGTTTCTTCCGGGTCACTGATTAAGACTTTCAAACCTCTAAATCCTGGCAACGGGATTGAAACTCCCCTTCTCGCCGCGATGAGCAAGACCCGAGGTCGGCTTTCAACTTTCAAACCTCTAAATCCTGGCAACGGGATTGAAACTCATCGTGAGCGCCCTTGGGAAACATCTGAAGTTCATCTTTCAAACCTCTAAATCCTGGCAACGGGATTGAAACACACCTATCGTTAGGGTGTGCCGGAAGAACATACTCTTTCAAACCTCTAAATCCTGGCAACGGGATTGAAACATGAGACATATTCCCATATTCCGCAAACTCATTGCGTCTTTCAAACCTCTAAATCCTGGCAACGGGATTGAAACACTTTGCGTACCTGCTCGGGGTTTAGCTTGGCACGGGCTTTCAAACCTCTAAATCCTGGCAACGGGATTGAAACGCTGACTCAGCCAACCCTCACGCCCCTCCTTTTTAGCTTTCAAACCTCTAAATCCTGGCAACGGGATTGAAACCTGAAAAAGCAGTAAGTCGGACACTTCGGGATGCAACTTTCAAACCTCTAAATCCTGGCAACGGGATTGAAACCACGACAATGGCGCTGCGGTGTCCGTCCACCTCAACTTTCAAACCTCTAAATCCTGGCAACGGGATTGAAACTGAGCAGCTTCCCTTGCGCTCTTTCGGGGCAGACACTTTCAAACCTCTAAATCCTGGCAACGGGATTGAAACTCAGAAAGAATGTCGTCTTCGCGGAAACGATAGGCTCTTTCAAACCTCTAAATCCTGGCAACGGGATTGAAACGAGCAAATGTCCCTAGGAAGGAAATCCCAACTTCGCTTTCAAACCTCTAAATCCTGGCAACGGGATTGAAACCTGCTCCAAAAAGGAAGACACTTCAATGAGAGGTTTGCTTTCAAACCTCTAAATCCTGGCAACGGGATTGAAACATCCACGCTGGCTATCCGATAGCGATCGCCGGTGTTCCCTTTCAAACCTCTAAATCCTGGCAACGGGATTGAAACAATTGTTCTTGAACGTTGACAGAAAACATGTTGTCTTTCAAACCTCTAAATCCTGGCAACGGGATTGAAACATTCAGGTTGAATATACTTGGTATGTCGGGCAGGAACTTTCAAACCTCTAAATCCTGGCAACGGGATTGAAACAGAACGGTTAGACATAGTTTCTCCTAGGGGTACGCGCTTTCAAACCTCTAAATCCTGGCAACGGGATTGAAACATTGGATTAGGTCTAGGTAGGAACTATTCGGCGATCGCTGCTTTCAAACCTCTAAATCCTGGCAACGGGATTGAAACTCAAAAACCATACCATTCCTGGTGATATCGTCTTGCTTTCAAACCTCTAAATCCTGGCAACGGGATTGAAACATTATTGGCGGCATAGAACTGGCTAATCAATCCGTCGCTTTCAAACCTCTAAATCCTGGCAACGGGATTGAAACAATTATTTGCTAGCACGGCATCCAGGGAGGAGGTCTTTCAAACCTCTAAATCCTGGCAACGGGATTGAAACGTCCGGCCGCCTCGTCGGTGCTGTTGTCCGACTCTACCACTTCTTTCAAACCTCTAAATCCTGGCAACGGGATTGAAACAGGATAGCGAAGCGATCGCTTCGCTGCGTGTGGAGACACTTTCAAACCTCTAAATCCTGGCAACGGGATTGAAACTTTTCGGCCGCAGACGGGTTTGGGATTCTCCAGACTTTCAAACCTCTAAATCCTGGCAACGGGATTGAAACATAAAAACTGGCGAAGCAACTAGCGCCGTGTAGTGTGGCTTTCAAACCTCTAAATCCTGGCAACGGGATTGAAACTCTTCTTCAGTTTCTACCTCAATATCAACATCTTCACTTTCAAACCTCTAAATCCTGGCAACGGGATTGAAACACTTCATTCAAACACTAGGAGCCGGGCTATCTTTGGTGCTTTCAAACCTCTAAATCCTGGCAACGGGATTGAAACCTTTAAAGGGCATCAGTTCACCCCCTGTGAACCCACTTTCAAACCTCTAAATCCTGGCAACGGGATTGAAACGAGGATACTACTGGCGAGAGCGATAAGGCTGCGATCGCCTTTCAAACCTCTAAATCCTGGCAACGGGATTGAAACTTTCCCGGATCAACTCCTCGGCTTTGGTGGCTGTGCTTTCAAACCTCTAAATCCTGGCAACGGGATTGAAACAGGGAATACTGGGAACAGTCTGATTCCCTACTGACTCTTTCAAACCTCTAAATCCTGGCAACGGGATTGAAACATCGCACGGGCAGAAGCCAGGCTAACCTCAATCGGCTTTCAAACCTCTAAATCCTGGCAACGGGATTGAAACAAGTTCTTCCCTTTAGTCCCAGGGAATTGGTTGATCTTTCAAACCTCTAAATCCTGGCAACGGGATTGAAACTTCGGTTCGAGCCTGCTCTAATTGGGCGATCGCCAATCCTAACTTTCAAACCTCTAAATCCTGGCAACGGGATTGAAACGCTCCAGATTTTTCCCCTGGCTATCAATTGCCTGGAGCTTTCAAACCTCTAAATCCTGGCAACGGGATTGAAACTTTGTATCGATTAGCGTTTCATCCAAAGAGATTGTCACTTTCAAACCTCTAAATCCTGGCAACGGGATTGAAACAATCCAGATAGATTTAGCATTCTCGTCATGATGCTTTCAAACCTCTAAATCCTGGCAACGGGATTGAAACGTGCAGATTCACTACTACATCATCACCATTGTTGACTTTCAAACCTCTAAATCCTGGCAACGGGATTGAAACGCTACTGTCGCTAGGGATGCAAGTCACCGGACTACTTTCAAACCTCTAAATCCTGGCAACGGGATTGAAACACCAGCCCATAATGCTTGGGGTGTTCCCCTCCATCTTTCAAACCTCTAAATCCTGGCAACGGGATTGAAACTTGAGGTTAGAGTCTTTGCGGAAGCGAACTTCTGACCCCTTTCAAACCTCTAAATCCTGGCAACGGGATTGAAACATAACACGGCCACCACTGCCCTAGCCGGGGGACACCTTTCAAACCTCTAAATCCTGGCAACGGGATTGAAACAGAGAGCGAGATTTAGACATGAGTTGATACAGTTCTCTTTCAAACCTCTAAATCCTGGCAACGGGATTGAAACCATATTTGGAGCGTAGGCTTCTTCTACCCCGACCCGCTTTCAAACCTCTAAATCCTGGCAACGGGATTGAAACGTCCAAGATGCGTCCGTGGAGTAGCCCTTGTTTTTGCTTTCAAACCTCTAAATCCTGGCAACGGGATTGAAACGATAACTGGTCGGTCTGCCATCCAAAAGCCTGCGACTTTCAAACCTCTAAATCCTAGCAACGGGATTGAAACCCCTGACTGGAGCGGCAACCAACCCTGCTCCCCTACTTTCAAACCTCTAAATCCTGGCAACGGGATTGAAACTCGCGATCGCATCATCAGCCAAGCCCAGGAAATCGCTTTCAAACCTCTAAATCCTGGCAACGGGATTGAAACTCCCTTGGAAATGGCCCATTGGCACAAGCATTCTAAGCTTTCAAACCTCTAAATCCTGGCAACGGGATTGAAACATCCCAACGTTTTTGACATGTTATCCGGACTTTACTCTTTCAAACCTCTAAATCCTGGCAACGGGATTGAAACCGGCTGCCCGAGTTTTTAGACACGTCGTGATTGCGACTTTCAAACCTCTAAATCCTGGCAACGGGATTGAAACACTAATGTCTACTTCAAACCCTTGTTCTCACCGCTTCTTTCAAACCTCTAAATCCTGGCAACGGGATTGAAACTCTGGGAGGGTAGATGCTTCTGTTTGTTGCACAAGCTCCTTTCAAACCTCTAAATCCTGGCAACGGGATTGAAACGATCGGGTTTTCCTCCAGGACTCGAAACTCGTAGGCTTTCAAACCTCTAAATCCTGGCAACGGGATTGAAACGCCAATATCGAGGGATATTGAGCGAGGGGATGGGTTCAGCCAGAGGAAACGGCCAGGTCATGCTGCTGGGTTCGGGTTTCACTCATCGAGAAATATCTGATACTGATTGCGGCCGTGATGTTTAGCCGCATAGAGTGCCGCATCGGCGCGATCGATGAGAAACTGGGGCGATCGCCCCAAAGTGGGAATCACCGTCGCCACCCCCAAACTGAGGGTAACCCGCTCACCCAGAGGCGATTCCCCATGATGGATATTCCGTCGTGCTAACGCCTTCTGAATCTGGACCGCGATCGCCTCGGCCCCACAAGCATCCGTCACCGGCAAGACAATGACAAACTCCTCTCCCCCATAGCGAGCCAACAAATCCGCCGGACGTTTCACCACCTCTCGCAAAACAGC
>SMDP01000549.1 GCA_012911965.1 Geitlerinema sp. P-1104 | reverse complement strand
TCGCGACGGGATTGTCCGATGGTCTGTTGGGCGCGATCGCTCAGAGGCACTTGAGCCTTCATCTCAACGGGCGGTTGAAGAACCTGAGCGTTGGCAATATGAGTATTGAAGAGTTGTTCCGGCATGGTGTGCGGCATGGTATGCGGCATGATGTGCAGTCTGGGTAAGGTCGGGAGCGCAGGTGCTGACATGAGGCCCGAGTATCTATCTTAAACCTTAAACCCGTTCTTGCATGATGGATATCTGGAAGTTCTCACAATTGTCTAGGAGGTTAAGCCAGGTTAGTCTGTGGCCTGGCTGGCGGCGGCCTGGGCGCGTTCCATCAACTCGGGAACGGTGACAAATTCATACCCTCGTTCTCGCAATTCTTCAATAATCACGGGTAGGGCGGCTACGGTGTGATGACGGGGCCCTCCGCCGTCATGGAGGAGAACGATCGCCCCCGGATGAACCCCCCGGAGAACTCGCTCAATAATCCCTTCACGGGTGAGGAAATAGTCGGAACTGTCCACGGACCACATGGTAATGGCGTAGTTTTGGGCGGCGGCGTAGGGGGTTAGGGCATTGGTTAGATAGCCGCCGGGGGGACGAAACAGTTGCGTGCGGACTCGGGTGTATTGATAAATTAACTCGGCTGTTTGCTCAATTTCTTGGGAGGCTAGACCGTGACTTTTGATGTTGTAGGGATGGGACCAGGTGTGATTCCCCAAGATATGCCCCTCGGCGACGATGCGTTGTAAGAGTTCGGGATAGGTTGAGATAATGCGCCCGAGGACGAAGAAGCTGGCGAGGATGTCATGGTCGCGCAAGATGTCGAGAATTTGGGCGGTGTAGGGGGAGGGACCATCGTCGAAGGTTAGGGCAATGGCGCGATCGCCGGGGGCCAGGGGCAGCGATCGCACAATCTCACCCTGATAGGCGGCGGGAACGTGATGCTCAATATCGGGGGGAATGCGATCGCGTTCGATTTGCTGTTTGGTATTGTCTTGCAGTCGTTCTAAGCGGGCTAGGGAGATGGCGGTATGTTGGCTGACGGTTTGTTCAACGGGGGCGACTTCTAAGGGTAGCAGTTTGAGGTCATAGGTCACTCGATGTCGTGAGTCTAAGCGATTGGCTCCTATCAAAAAGATGAGAAGGACAAGGGTGAGCTGACCCATAAGATAGGGATACGGCTTCAGGGAAATCCAGCCACTCATAAAATCAGGCACAACTTTTATCAATTTCATGGGATTGACAACAGTTTTTCTAAAGTCTTGTAACAATTTCAGCGGTCAACCGGGTCTCCTAGAGCTCTTGCCACCTCTAATCTTTTATGATTGAGATAATGATTCTGAAGAGGTGCATGGGGTGTTTCAGCAATTTGGTTTGGCTCAAGATGTTAAGAAATATTGCTATTGGCTGCTGATTTCCC
>SMDP01000548.1 GCA_012911965.1 Geitlerinema sp. P-1104 | reverse complement strand
CGTAAACAGCCCTGAACCCAAATGACGGCCCGTTTACCGGGGCCATTGACTTCAGATTCATCCACATAGCCCATAATATTGACAAAGCCCGGCGGGATGGATTGGCTTGGACGTTGTGTTACAGTCATAGTTGCTCAATTACGTTTAAGTCATCAACGCTCAGCATCCTAGAAGCGATAAGAACACAGGTGTAACGAGAATTTTCAGTTGAGCTGCATCGCTTCATGGTGCTTGTTCGATAGTATAGCAATTCCTAGCTGAGAGGTCGATCAGGACCCTAAACCCCTCAAAATCATCTGATGACAGATTTGTAGATGCTGGTCGTCTTGCTGCAACAGGTCGAAATTAGCCTCAGCTACTAGCGGCCTTATTTCAACCAATGTTCACTAAAAAATTAAGACACAAAAGACCCATGACCTTTAACGATTTAAGCCCAGCTATTAAAGAGCAAATCAAAGACATAGCCGCTAACCATGGAGCCTATAACGTGCGGGTCTTTGGTTCCGTGGCGAGAGGAGAAAGCGATCAAAATAGTGACCTCGATCTTTTAGTAGACTACGATCTCAATAAAATTAGTCCATGGTTTCCCGTACGCCTCATCCGTGACCTAGAGAATTTACTCCAAATCAAAGTCGATATCGTCACCCCCGCAGGCTTAAAAGACCGTATCCGCCAACAAGTCCTACAAGAAGCCCGCCCCCTATGAGAAACGATATTGAACGGCTCAAAGATATCCAAACTGCCATTGCTAAAATCGAAAAATACGCCCAACGGGGTAAAGAAGAATTTTTTGACAACGAACTCATTCAAGGCTGGATGCTCCTACAACTCCAAACCATCGGTGAGGCGGCTAGAGCGATGGATGAAGCAACTCGCCAGAATTATTCAGCCATTCAATGGCGTGATATTATTGACTTCCGAAATCTGCTAGTACATGAATATTTTCGGATTGATTTACAAATTGTGTGGGCGATTGTAGAACACCAAATTCCCATCCTAAAATCCCAAATTAATACTATCTTGACATCATGACCTAATCTGAACCCCAATTAGAACAAAATCTAAGTCTTTTAGTCAACCATTTTCAGTTAACCAACTTGGCAAGTCTTTACTCTAACAGCACTCTCAACAGTCATCATGCCAATACAAAAATCGCCATTCCTGAGACTCAGGAATGGCGATTTAACAGAACCAGTAGGATGATGATATTGACCGTTAGACCTTACAGCAACTTGATGCTGTTATCTGTGGCAACGTTTTGAGCTAATCAGACTCAAATGGCACTTAACCGTGAATCTCAGGAGCCGACAGTGCAAGGGTCGGAGCCTCAGTAGCGGCCAAATCTAAGGGGAAGTTGTGAGCATTACGCTCGTGAATCACCTCAATCCCAATGTTGGCGCGGTTAACCACGTC
>SMDP01000547.1 GCA_012911965.1 Geitlerinema sp. P-1104 | reverse complement strand
ATGAGCGCCTGTTACCTGGGGGAGGGGTTGGAAACGGAACGGGGAAGTTTTGAACTGTTCGCCCGCAAGTTTCCCCCAGGGTTCGGCTATGCGATCGCCTTCGGCTTGGAAACGGCCATTGATTATCTAGAAAACCTGCACTTCACCCGCAGCCAGTTACAGGAGTTACGGGAAACCGGAATTTTTTCCCAGACGGGCGATCGCTTCTGGGAATTTCTGGCCAACTTCCGCTTTGAGGGAGATCTCTGGGCGCTAGCGGAGGGAACGGTGGTGTTTCCCCATGAACCCATTTTGCGAATTGAGGCCCCCCTCTGGCAAGCCCAACTCCTCGAAAGCTATCTCCTCAATGTCGTTAACTATCAAACTCTGATCGGCACTCGGGCGGCCCGTATCCGCGATGTGGCGGGCGATCGCGCCCTCCTCTTAGAATTTGGAACCCGACGGGCCTTTAGCCCCCAAGCCTCACTCTA
The DNA here is from genome assembly GCA_012911965.1 of Geitlerinema sp. P-1104. GTDB lineage: Bacteria > Cyanobacteriota > Cyanobacteriia > Cyanobacteriales > Geitlerinemataceae > Sodalinema. The sequence goes on along the minus strand of SMDP01000547.1, from coordinate 943 downwards.
CGCGGCCCGGGCCGCCTTAGCCGCTGGCTTTGATTCCACCTCTAACGTCTTGGCGGCGTTCAAACTGGGGCGAAAACCCACGGGAACCATGGCCCATTCTTTTATCCAGGCCTTAGTGGCCATGGAGGGAAGCGAAGCCAACGCCTTTACCGCCTTCCATCATCACTTTCCCGGTGCGCCTCTCTTGATTGATACCTTTGATACAGTAGCCGCCGCCCGCTACCTGGCCAATCGCCTCGAAGGAGACGAGATTGAACTCCATGGCGTTCGCATTGATTCCGGGGATATCGTCACCCTCTCCCAAGAGGTGCGATCGCATCTCCCAGATGTCCCCATTTTTGCCAGTGGTGACATGGATGAATGGGAAATCGCCCGACTCTTAGGGGAAGGTGCAACCCTAGATGGCTATGGAATTGGCACAAAATTGGTATCCGGGGAACCCTTCAACGGCGTCTATAAACTCGTGGAAGTCGATGGGATTCCCGTCATGAAGAAATCCAGTGGCAAAGCCACCTATCCAGGACGAAAACAGATTTTCCGGCGCATCGAGGGAGGACAATGGAAGGGCGATCGCCTGGGATTAGCCGACGAATCCCCTGAACCCGTCGAAGAACCCCTATTACAACCGATGATCCTCAACGGCGATCGCCAACAGCCCCTAGACTCCCTAGAAACCCTCAGCAAACGCACCCGAGACAACGTCATGCAACTCCCCGCAGACGTGCGCGACATCCATCAACCCCAAATTCCCGAGGTGCAAATTTCCCCAGCCTTAACCCAACTGCGCGATCGCGTCTCCCAAACCCTAACCCAGTCATCGGTGTAGGAGTTCCCTCTTGCCTACTGCCTACTGCCTTAAAAATGAACCACATCGCCCTCTTCGGAACCAGTGCCGATCCTCCCAGTATTGCCCATCGTGAGATTCTGCGTTGGCTGTGCGATC